>NZ_JBSFEP010000003.1:0-507942 GCF_053594495.1 Streptomyces sp. NPDC001920 | reverse complement strand
GTGACCGGCGTCAAGAAACAGCACTTGTCAGGCACCCCCAACCGCCGGTCCGAGGACGGACACCCCCCGGCACGGCCCCGCCCCACCCACCCCCCCGCAGGCGCGACACGCACCCCCACCACCCCGCACAGGCGCCGCAGGCATCCACGCGCACCCCCACCCACCCCGCACAGGCGCCGCAGGCATCAACACACACCCCCACCACCCCCAGCCCCCACGAATCACCCCGAACCCACCCCCCTGTGGCGGACACCTCACCCCATAACGCCGCCCCCCGGAACCGATCCTGCCGGGGGGCGCGTCTAGGGGGGCGTGCAGCGTCAAGGCTCCATCGGCGGCAGCGCCGCGATCAGCAACCCGCTTCGTGTGACGGGCAGCGTCCTGCTGGTCGCCCATCTGGCATTCGTCGCCTGGCTCACGCTGCGCCCGCTCGACGTCCCCTGGGTGATGCCCGCCAACCTCCACCCCTTCGCCGGGATAAGGGCCGACCTGGCCCTGGGCTGGCAGGAGGCCGCCCGACGTATCGCCGAGGGCCTCGCGCTGCTCGCGCCGCTCGGCGTACTCATCCCCATGGCACACGGCAGAATCTGCGCGTCCCCCCTCGGCTCCCTGGTCCGCACGGTCACCGCCGCCGCCCTCATCTCCCTCGGCATCGAACTGCTGCAGACCGGCGTACCCGGCCAGGTCGTGGACATCGACTCCCTGCTCCTGAACACCGTCGGCGTGGCCCTGGCCCACGCGTCGATCGTGCCCGCCTCCCGCGCCTGGCTCCGCCGCAAGTCCCGGCGCGCGCACCGCTCGACGGTCCCTCAGGAGGAGCTGTCTCAGGGACGGACCCCGACGATTCCCAGGGTCGGGATAGCTCCGTAGAGTGACGTTTTGCCCGCTTCGTCGCCGTAGCGTGGATGTCAGTCGAGGCATCCACCTCCCACCGACGTCAAGCGAAGGAGCCGCACCATGACCGCGCTCGCCCGACCCACCCACGGCCGCATGATCGGCGGAGTGTGCGCCGCGCTGGCCCGGCGCTTCGGCACCTCCGCGACGACGATGCGGGTGATCTTCCTGGTCTCCTGCCTGCTCCCGGGCCCGCAGTTCCTGCTCTACGCAGCGCTGTGGATCCTGCTGCCCTCGGAGGACAAGGCGAAGGCCCGCACGGCCTGGTAGCCGCGCAGACGAGTGCGCCCCCGCCGTCGGCGGGGGCGCACCGGGCAGTGTGGTGTCACACGGCTCACGCGGCCGTGACCGCCTCCCGCCGCCGCAAGCGAGCCGCCCGTGTCCCGAACACCGTGATCGTCACGACCCCGGCCACCGCCAGCAGCCCGACCCCGACGGTCCCGGCCCAGCCGCCCGAGTGGAACGCCACCGCGCCCAGCATGCTGCCCGCGCTGGAACCGACGTAGTAGGCGGACTGGTACAGCGCCGACGCCTGGGCCCGCCCGTGCGTGGCGGTCCTGCTGACCGCCGAGGACGCCACGGCGTGGCCCGCGAAGAACCCACCGGTGATCAGGACCAGCCCGAGCAGCACCAGCGGCAGGGACCCCGCCAGGGACAGCAGCAGACCGGCCGCCGTGGTGGCGCCGGCGGCGTACAGCGCGCCGCGCCGCCCCAGCCGGCCCACGAGCCGTCCCGCCGTCGACGCCGACACCGTGCCGACCAGGTACACCAGGAAGATCGAGCCGACGACGCCCTGGGGCAGACCGAACGGCCCTTCCGTCAGCCGGTAGCCGATCACCGTGTACACGCCGCCGAACACCGTCATGAACAGCGCGCCGATGGCGTAGAGACGGCGCAGAAGCGGGTTGGAGAGATGACCCCGCACCGTCCGCACGAGCACCCGCGGCCGCAGCGACCCCGGCTTGAAGTGACGCGGTGCCGGGAGCAGCATCCGGAAGGCCACCGCGCAGGCCACCGCGAGCACGCCGACGACCCCGACGGCGACCCGCCAGCCCCACTCCTGCGCGACCCAGCCGGTGACGACCCGGCCGCTCATGCCGCCGACGCTGTTGCCCGCGACGAACAACCCGATCGCCGTGACCAGCGCCTTCGGCCGGACCTCCTCGGCGAGATAGGCGGTCGCCGACGCCGGCAGTCCCGCCAGCGCCGCGCCCTGGACCGCCCGCAGCGCGACCAGGACGGTGAGGTTCGGCGCGAAGGGGACCAGCAGTCCGACCGTCACGGCGACCGCCAGGGACGCCGTCATGACCGTACGGCGTCCGAACCGCTCCGACACGGCGCTCATCGGCAGCACAAACAGCGCCAGCCCGCCCGTGGCCGCCGCCACCGTCCAGCTCGCCGCGCTCGCCGTGACCCCCAACTCGCCGGAGATCAACGGCAGAAGGGCCTGCGTGGAGTAGAGCAGCGCGAAGGTCGCGACACCGGCGAGGAAGAGGGCGAGGCTCATCCGGCGGTAGCCGGGGCCGCCCGGGGCCATCCGGGAGTCGAGGAAGGGAACGGAGTGCGCGGCGCCCACGAGGGTGGACGCCCCGGTACTGGCGGGAGACATGCTTCGAAGCTACGTACGCCCCTACTCATCCGTCCAATGCATGGATTCGCCATAATCGTTCCCATGGTGCATCAACACAGCTCACAGCCTCGCCTGTCACCGTCCGGTGACACAGAAGACATGGCGGAGATGTCGAGACTGCTCGCGCCCCGCCTCGCGTACTTCGCCGGTGTCGCCCGCACCGAGCACGTCACCCGGGCCGCTCAGGAGATGCGGGTGCCCCAGTCCACGCTGTCGCGTGCCATGGTCCGCCTGGAGCAGGACCTCGGCGTCGACCTGTTCGCCCGCCACGGCCGTACGGTCTCCCTGACCCCCGCCGGCCGCACCTTCCTCGCTTCGGTCGAACGCGCCCTCACCGAGATCGGCCGCGCCGCCGACGAGGTCCGGGCCGACGCCGACCCGGCCACCGGGAAGGTCGCCTTCGGGTTCCTGCACACCATGGGCGCGGAGACGGTTCCCGAGCTCCTGCACGCCTTCCGCGCCGACCATCCCCGCATCCGCTTCAGCCTGGTCCAGAACTACGGCGAGGCGATGATCGAGCGTCTGCGGGCGGGCGAGCTGGACCTGTGCCTGACGTCCCCCGTGCCGGACGCTCCCGACCTGGTGGCCCGCCGCCTGGACGAGCAGAAACTCCGCCTGGTCGTGCCGGCCGACCACCGCCTCGCCGCCCGCAGACGCATCCGTCTGGTGGAAGCGGCCGACGAGACCTTCGTGACGCTGGAACCCGGCTACGGCCTGCGCCGTATCACCGACGACCTGTGCCGGGAGGCCGGATTCAGGCCGCGCGTCGCCTTCGAGGGCGAGGAGGCGGAAACACTGCGGGGCCTGGTCGCGGCGGGCCTGGGGGTGGCGCTCCTGCCTCCGCCGACCGTCCCGCGGCCGGGGGTGGTCGAACTGACGGTCACGGCCCCGAGGGCGGCCCGGGAGATCGGCGTGGCCTGGCTGGCGCACCGCCCGGACACGCCCCCGGTGGCGGCCTTCAAGAAGTTCCTGCTGTCCAGGAGGGGCAACCTGCTGCCGGCCTGACGAGTGGGGAACCACCGGACGATCCGCACCGCGGGCCCGACAGCCGACCCGACAGCCGCCCCGCCCCGGCTACCGGCGCAAGGACTTGCCGAATCCGGCGGCCAGCGGCATGCGCAGCCCCAGCGGCGGCGGAGCGGCGAACGCGTCCACGACCGGCCGCGAGAACGCCCGCCCGAACAGCACCCCCATGACGAAGTCCTCGGCCAGCGCGAGGACTTCGTCCCGATGCTGCTGCAACCCGTGCCGATCGGAGTGCACTTCGAACCGGCACACCTCCCGGTTCGCCTTCTTCGCCCGCGCCGCCAACCGGAACGACAACTCGGGATCGGTCCGCTCGTCGTTCGTGCCGTGCACGATCATCACGCGCCGCCCCCCGAGCTGCTTCACCGGTTCGGGCGACGCCGCCACATCCTCCTCGGGCAGCCAAGGGGCCATCGCCAGGACGGAGTTCACCGCTTCGTGTCCGCCCGCCTGGAGGGCCGCCCGCCCGCCCATGTCGACCCCGGCGAGGCAGACGGGAACGTCGCCGTAGCGCCGTACGACCTCGTCGGCGGCCCACAGCGCGTCGCTGCGGTGGTTCGCGTCGCTGCCGTTCCAGCCGCGGAACCGGTAGTGGACGACATGCGCGGCGAGCCCCTCCTCCCGCCCGGCCCGCGCCAGACGGCGCCCCAGTGTCCGCAGATACGAGGGCGCCAGCAAGATCGCCGGCTTGCGATGTGAGACCTCGTCACCGCCGGGAAGCAGGAGCACCACACCGCTCACCGCTGTCGGCTCCGGTCCGATCGCCTTGCCCAGTCGGGCTCTGCGAACCGGCGTCGCTTGCTGTGCCATGACAGAACAGTGTCAGAAGTGCGGGTGTACGCCACCCGTCCGTGGGGTCACTGTTACGTATCGACGGATTCGTAAAGCGCGGTGCGCGACCGGCGGCGGGCGAGCGGCGACCGTGCCGTCACCCAGCGATCTACGCGGGTAGGCCTTTAGAGTTCGAAAATGACGAGCGAGACTGCCCCGAAGGCACACACCCCGAGCTCGGACCAGATCCGCCGAGCGCCGAAGGTTCTGCTGCACGACCACCTCGACGGCGGGCTCCGCCCCGGCACGGTCATCGACCTCGCCCGCGCTTCCGGCTACTCCCAGCTCCCCGAGACCGACCCCGACAAGCTCGGCGTCTGGTTCCGCGAGGCCGCCGACTCCGGCTCGCTGGAGCGGTACCTGGAGACCTTCTCCCACACCGTCGGCGTGATGCAGACCCGTGACGCCCTCGTCCGGGTCGCGCGCGAGTGCGCCGAGGACCTCGCCGAGGACGGGGTGGTCTACGCCGAGGTGCGCTACGCACCCGAACAGCACCTCGAAGGCGGACTCCGCCTCGAAGAGGTCGTCGAGGCGGTCAACGAGGGCTTCCGGGAAGGCGAGCGGCTCGCCCGGGCGAACGGCCACCGCATCCGGGTCGGCGCCCTGCTGACCGCGATGCGGCACGCCGCCCGCTCCCTGGAGATCGCCGAACTCGCCAACCGCTACCGCGATCTCGGCGTCGTCGGTTTCGACATCGCGGGCGCCGAGGCCGGCCACCCGCCCACCCGGCATCTGGACGCCTTCGAGTACCTCAAGCGCGAGAACAACCACTTCACCATCCACGCCGGCGAGGCCTTCGGCCTGCCGTCGATCTGGCAGGCCCTGCAGTGGTGCGGCGCCGACCGGCTCGGGCACGGGGTGCGCATCATCGACGACATCCAGGTGCACGCCGACGGCTCGGTCAAGCTCGGCCGGCTCGCCTCGTACGTGAGGGACAAGCGCATCCCGCTGGAGCTGTGCCCCAGTTCCAACCTGCAGACCGGCGCCGCCGACTCCTACGCCGCCCACCCCATCGGCCTGCTGCGGCGGCTGCACTTCCGCGCCACCGTCAACACCGACAACCGCCTGATGTCCCACACCAGCATGAGCCGGGAATTCGAGCATCTTGTCGAGGCATTCGATTACACACTCGACGACATGCAGTGGTTCTCTGTCAATGCGATGAAATCATCGTTCATTCCTTTCGATGAACGACTCGCGATGATCAATGACGTGATCAAGCCCGGATATGCCGAACTCAAGTCCGAGTGGCTCTTCCAGCAGACCACGTCTACCAGCGACTCTGCAGCTGAACAGGACTGACCGGGGAGACCGCGCGTACACGGAGCGCAAACGGCATTCACAATCCGTCCTCATTTCGATGTTTGCGGCGGCAGCCGCGGCGTGTTTACGGTCGAGGACCGCTCAGAACCCCGTAACGAATTTCGAGGACGCATTTCATGAAGCAGTCTGCTGCCAAGACCCTCGGTGTCGCCGCTCTCGGTGCCGCCTTCGCCGCCGCGGGTGCCGGCGTCGCGAACGCCGCACCGGTCGGCCCGGAGGCCGCCGGCACGGCGCTGGACACCGTGACCAAGTCGATCCCCGCCGAGAACCTCTCCCAGGCGACGCCCGCCGCCACGGCGGGGCTGGCCCAGGGGCAGGAAGCGGTGACCACCGGCCTCGCCGCCGCGCAGCCGGCTGCCGAGCAGGCGGTCGCCGGAGGCCCGACCGGTCTGGTCGCCGGACTGCTCGGCGGCCTGCCGGTGCAGGGCGGCCTGCCCACCCAGGGCCTGCCGGTGAACGGCCTCCCGGTCGCCTGACCCGTCGTCGCACCCGGCCCGCGCCGCTGGGGCGCACCCTTCTGCGGGGGTGCGCCCCAGCGGCGTTCCGGGACCCTGTGCGCGGCGGCCGCAGCCGGCATCGGGACCCTTTGAGCTGCGCCTTCGCCCGCTCCGGGGGCCGTTGTCAGTGGGCTGCGGTAGCTTCCGAAGTGTGGGGCGCTACGAGGCGCCCCCGGGACAGGCCACAGGGGTGGGTGGACGATGAGCGACGGTACGGCGACGACGACGGACCTCGACGTCAGGCTGGAGAAACACCGCGTCGAACTGACCGGGTACTGCTACCGCATGCTCGGCTCGTCCTTCGAGGCGGAGGACGCGGTGCAGGACACGATGGTCCGCGCCTGGCGCAGCTACGACAAGTTCGAGGGGCGCTCCAGTCTCCGCTCGTGGCTGTACCGCATCGCGACGAACGTGTGCCTGGACATGCTGACCGCCGGCAACAAGCGGGCCAGACCCATGGACCTCACGGAGTCGACGCCGCTCGCCCACGCGGCGCTCTCGCCCCGCCCGGACAACACCTGGCTGGAGCCCATGCCGGACAACCGGGTGCTGCCCACGACCGACGACCCCGCCGAGGCGGCCGTCGCCAAGGAGTCGGTCCGGCTCGCCTTCATGGCCGCCCTTCAGCAGCTGCCGCCCAAGCAGCGGGCGGTGCTGATCCTGCGCGAGGTGCTGGCCTGGAAGGCGAGCGAGGTCGCCGAACTGCTCGGGACCACGGTCGCCTCGGTGAACAGCGCGTTGCAGCGGGCGCGCGCCACGCTCGCCGAGCAGCAGCAGCCGGGCGGCGACGCGGCCGTCTCCGACCCGCTGGACGACGAGCAGCAAAAGCTCCTCGACCGGTATGTCGCGGCGTTCGAGGGCTACGACATGACGGCGCTCACGGCCCTGCTGCACGAGGACGCCATCATGACGATGCCGCCGTTCGACCTGTGGCTGACGGGTGCGCGGGACATCACCGGCTTCATGACGACGCTCGGCGCCCCCTGCGCCGGCTCGCATCTGGTTCCGGTGCAGGTCAATGGGCTTCCGGGGTTCGCCCAGTACAAGCCGGACCCGGAGAAGGGCGGCTTCGCTCCCTGGGCGGTCCAGGTCCTGGAGATCTCAGACGGCCGGATCACCGGGTTCCACTGCTTCCTCGACACACAGCGTTGGTTCCCGCTGTTCGACCTCCCCCTCCACCTCGAAGCAGAGGCCGACGAGGTCGAGGAGGGCGTGTAGCGCGGGATCGGCGTCCCTGAGCCGGATGTGGCCTCCGGCTCGCCGCGCGGCCAGCTGAAGCCGCGCCAGCAGTTCCACGACGCCCAGCCCCGGCGGCCCCAGCCCGCCCACGTCACACACCAGGACCCCGGCCCCGGTGGCCTCCAGCAGCGCCCGCGCCCTCTCGCACAGCCCCGCCACCTCGTCCCGGGTGACGGGGCCGGCCAGCACGAGTACCGCGGGTGTCATGGCGTCCACGACCGGTAGACCGGGCAGGGGCACAGAACTCATCGGACGGCAGGCCCCTCGCCCGGTACCCGGTGTCCGTGCGCGGGATGTCCGCCGACCGGGATCACATTGACCCGCGACCCTCCTGCCCAGGAGGGTTTGCTGTATGCGCCACCTATCAGCACCTCCCCGGATCCACTGTGGTCTTCTCCCCGCCAGGGAGGTCCCGTGCAGGGGGTGTTGACCGGATTCGCGGTGATCGCGGTCGTCATCGGGGTGGGCTATGCGATCGGCCGGCGCGGCCACCTCGGTGTGCACGGCCGGGAAGTCCTCACCAAGCTGGCCTTCCACGTGGCCTCACCCGCGCTGCTCTTCACCACGCTCGCGCGGACCGACCTCTCGGTGATCTTCTCCAGCCGACTGCTGGTCACGGCGCTGAGCACGGCCGCGGCGGCCGGGGTGTTCGTCGCGGTGGGGGCCGTACGGCGCTGGGGCGTGGGCCGTACGACGATCGGCGCGCTGTGCTCCAGCTATGTCAACGCCGGCAACCTCGGCATCCCGATCGCGGTGTACGTGCTCGGAGACGCGTCGCTCGTGGCGCCGGTGCTGCTGTTCCAGCTGGTCGGGGTCACCCCGGTCGCCCTGACGATCCTCGACCTGTCCGGCGGGGGCGGGAAGGGCCCGCTGTGGCACCGGCTGCTCACCCCGCTGCGCAACCCGATCGCGGTCGGCTCCCTGGCGGGCGTGGCGGTGTCGGCGACGGGCCTGAGGGTCCCGGCTCCGGTCCTCGACCCGCTGACCCTGATCGGCGGCATGTCGGTCCCGGCGGTCCTGCTGGCCTTCGGTATCTCCCTGTGCGGCAGCACGATGCCCGGCCGCGGCCCGGACCGCCATCCGGTCCTGCTGTCGGTCGCGCTGAAGTCGCTGGGCCAGCCGGCGGCGGCCTGGGCGCTCGCGGCGGGGGTCTTCGGCCTGCGGGGCGCTTCGCTGCTGGACGTGGTGGTGACGTCGGCCCTGCCTGCCGCGCAGAACCTGTTCACGTACGCGTCGAGTTACGGGGTGGGTGAGCGGCTGGCGCGCGACTCGATCCTGCTGTCGACGGTGCTGTCGGTGCCGGTGCTGGTGGTGGTGGCGGCACTGCTGGGCTGACGGCCAGTCAGTCGACCGGGAACTCGCCGGTGTCGACCGTCACGTCGAAGGGCTCCGGCAGCCTGATGGGGTCACCGAACTTCACGGCGCTCAGGACACGGTAGACGTCCCCCTTCGGCTCACCGAAGAGCGTGGCGGTGGGCCCTCCGGGGGCCCAGCGGTCGATCAGCAGGTAGAGCGGAATCCCGGCGGTGGCGTAGGCGGCGGGCTTGCTGACGCGGTCGTGGTGGGCGTTGGACTCGGAGGTCACCTCGACGACGAGTTCGGCGAGGACGGCCGGGATGTGGGAGTCCGCCTCCGCGCATTCCCGCACGGGAGCCACGAGCAGGTCGGGGATGAGCATGCCCAGACGGGACGGTACGGCGATCGCCAGTGTCTGGAAGATCTCCCAGTCCTCGGGGATCACGGAGTAGAGGCGACGCTGAATACGGGCCGCGATCACGTTGTGGCGGGACGCGGGAGCAGGTGACACGGTGATGATCCCCTCGATGATCTCCACCTTGCTGCCCTCGGGCCATTCCATCTCCTCCCAGAACCGGACGAGCTCGTCCCAGTTCTGGTCGGGGTCCTCGCTCACGGTGAGTGCCCTCATGGCGTCTCCTATCGGTGCTTCACCGATCCCAGCATGCCGAACGGGACCGGCGGGGGGCCACCGATCCCGTTCACCCGATAGGGAAACCGCCTGGTCAGGCGATACGTTCCAGCACCACCGGCGACGCCGTGAAGTCCGTCCCCGCCGCCGCGATGTCGTACGAGCCCTCCACCGACTGGAGCGCGTACTCGAAGCGCTCGGGGGTGTCCGTGTGCAGGGTCAGCAGGGGCTGGCCCTCGGTCACCGTGTCGCCCGGCTTGGCGTGCAGCTCGACGCCCGCGCCGGCCTGCACCGGGTCCTCCTTGCGGGCCCGGCCCGCGCCCAGACGCCAGGCGGCGACGCCGATGTCGTAGGCGTCGAGGCGGGTCAGGACACCGGAGGACGCGGCCTTGATCACGTGCTGTTCGCGGGCCACCGGCAGCTCGGCGTCCGGGTCGCCGCCCTGGGCCGCGATCATGCGGCGCCAGACGTCCATCGCGGAGCCGTCGGCCAGGGCCTTGGCCGGGTCGGCGTCACGGACACCCGCCGCTTCCAGCATTTCCCGGGCCAGGGCGACCGTCAGCTCCACGACGTCCGCGGGGCCGCCGCCCGCCAGGACCTCCACCGACTCACGGACTTCGAGGGCGTTGCCCGCGGTGAGGCCGAGCGGGGTCGACATGTCCGTCAGCAGGGCCACCGTCTTCACACCGTGGTCCGTGCCGAGGCCCACCATGGTGGACGCCAGCTCCCGCGCGTCCTCGATGGTCTTCATGAAGGCGCCGGTGCCGACCTTGACGTCCAGGACGAGGGAGCCGGTGCCCTCGGCGATCTTCTTGGACATGATCGACGAGGCGATCAGCGGGATGGCCTCGACCGTGCCCGTGACGTCCCGCAGGGCGTACAGCTTCTTGTCGGCGGGGGCCAGTCCGTCGCCCGCCGCGCAGATCACCGCGCCCGTGGTGTCCAGGACGTTCAGCATCTCCTCGTTCGACAGCAGCGCGCGCCAGCCGGGGATGGACTCCAGCTTGTCGAGCGTGCCGCCGGTGTGGCCGAGGCCCCGGCCCGACAGCTGCGGGACGGCGGCGCCGCAGGCCGCGACGAGCGGGGCCAGCGGGAGGGTGATCTTGTCGCCGACGCCGCCCGTGGAGTGCTTGTCCGCGGTCGGGCGGGACAGGGACGAGAAGTCCATGCGCTCGCCCGAGGCGATCATCGCGGCCGTCCAGCGGGCGATCTCGCGGCGGTTCATGCCGTTCAGCAGGATCGCCATGGCGAGCGCGGACATCTGCTCGTCGGCGACCTCCCCGCGGGTGTAGGCGTCGATGACCCAGTCGATCTGCGCGTCACTGAGCTCGCCGCGGTCCCGCTTGGTGCGGATGACAGAGATTGCGTCCATGGCCATGGCTTTCCTTCCGGCCGTACGTTCGAAAAACTACGGCCCTTCTGAGCGGCTCGCTCGATGGAGCGCTCAGAAGGGCCGCACGGGAGTTACTTGTCGAGGTGTCCCCGCCCGAAGGCCTGGGGCAGCATCCGCGACAGCGGCAGGATCCCCTCGGGTGTCTCCAGCAGCAGGTCCGGGCCGCCGAACTCGTGCAGCAGCTGACGGCAGCGGCCGCACGGGACCAGGATGTCGCCGTCGCCGTCGACGCAGGTGAAGTGCGTCAGCCGACCGCCGCCCGTGTTCTGCAGCTCCGAGACCAGCCCGCACTCGGCGCACAAGCCGAGGCCGTAGGAGGCGTTCTCGACGTTGCAGCCGGTGATCGTACGGCCGTCGTCGACCAGGGCCGCGACGCCGACCGGGTAGCCGGAGTACGGGGCGTAGGCGCGGGACATGGCGTCCCGGGCCGCCGCGCGCAGCTTGTCCCAGTCGATGTCGTGGGCGGGGGGCGGGGTCACTTGCCCTGCCCCTTCCGGTACGGCAGTCCGTCCGCCTTCGGCATCCGCAGGCGCTGCGCGGACAGCGTGAGGACGACGAGGGTGATGACGTACGGGGTGGCGGAGACGACCTGGTTGGGGACCTCGTCGGTGGTGATGTACCAGGTGAACACCAGGGCGCCGACCACCGCGGTGATCATCGACGGGGCGTACTTCTTGCGGATCACCAGCCAGACGGCACCGATGATCAGCAGCAGGGCGCCGAGCAGCAGCAGCGCGTGGACGTTCTCCGAGCCGCCGCGCAGGTTGAGGCTGTCGGTGTACCCGAACAGGCCGGCGCCGAGGGCGAGGCCGCCCGGCATCCAGTTGCCGAAGATCATCGCCGCGAGGCCGATGAAGCCGCGGCCGCTGACCTGGCCCTCCAGGTAGAAGGGGTTGGCCACGATGGACAGGAAGACGCCGCCGAGGCCGGCCAGTCCGCCGGAGATGACCACGGCGATGTACTTGTACTTGTAGACGTTCACGCCGAGGGACTCGGCCGCGACCGGGTTCTCACCGCAGGAGCGCAGGCGCAGACCGAAGGCGGTGCGCCACAGGATCCACCAGGTCGCGGGGATCAGCGCCACGGCGACGAGGGTCAGCCAGGAGACGTTGGTGACCAGACCGCCGAGCAGGCCGGCGATGTCGGAGATGAAGAACCAGCCCTGGTTGTTGAGGTCCCGCAGCGCGTCGGACAGGCCGGGCACGGTGAAGTTGCCGAGGGACTCGACCGCCGGGGACTGCTTGGCGGAGCCGCCCGCGTGGCCCTCGAAGGCGAGGGGCGCGAGGTAGCGGGTGGCGCCGAGGGCGAGGATGTTGATGGCCACACCGGAGACGATGTGGTTGACGTTGAAGGTGACGGTGACGAAGGCGTGCAGCAGGCCGCCGATCGCGCCGCCGAGGACGCCGACGAGGACGCCGGTCCACGGGCCCCACTGGAATCCGGCCCAGGCACCGAACCAGGTGCCGAGGATCATCATGCCTTCGAGGCCGATGTTGACGACGCCCGCGCGCTCGGCCCACAGGCCGCCGAGACCGGCGAGGCCGATCGGCACGGCGAGCTGGAGCGCGGTGGACATCTGGCTGACGTTGGTGATGCCGTCGGCGCCGGTGATGATGCGGACGATCGAGGTCAGCGCCAGGGCTCCGGCGATGACCAGCAGCAGGACGGGCCACGACAGGCGACGGCCGGTGGGGGCCGCGGGCTGCAGCGTGGGCTGGTTGACGTCGACCGCTGAAGTCTGCGGGGTGGTCATCGGCCCGCCACCTCCTTCGTGGTGTTGTTGTCGGCGCCGAGGACGTGACCGGCGGCCAGTTCGGCGCCCACGCGGCGCTGCTGGCGGCGCAGGCCCCACTCGCGGACGGCCTCGTAGGAGACGACGACCGAGAGCACGATCAGGCCCTGCATGATGACCGCGATCTCCTTGTCGTAGTCGTGGAAGTCCAGCTCGGGCGAGGCCTTGTCGAGCCAGGCCCACAGCAGGGCGGCGAACGCGATGCCGACCGGGCTGTTGCGGCCGAGCAGGGCGATGCCGATGCCGAGGAAGCCGATGCCGGTGGGGAAGTTCAGGCTGTAGGTGTGGGTGTCGCCGAGCAGGATCGGCAGGCCGGCGAGGCCCGCGATGCCGCCGGAGAGCAGCATGGCGGTGAGCACCATGCGCTTGGGGTCGACACCGCTGGCCGCGGCGGCGGTCTCCGAGGCGCCGGAGGCGCGCAGGTCGAAGCCGAAGCGTGTGCGGCTGAGCACGATCCAGTAGGCGATGCCGAGCAGGACGGCGAGGAAGACCAGGCCGTAGATCTCGCCGGCGTCGCCCATGTCGATGCCGGGCACCCAGCCGGACTCGTACATCTCGCCGGTGGTGTTGTTGTTGCCGACCTTGACGCCGAAGACGCTCGGCAGCCACAGGTAGGCGATCACCGAGGTGGCGATGGCGTTGAGCATGATCGTCGCGACGACCTCGCTGACGCCGCGGGTGACCTTCAGGACACCGGCGATGCCGGACCAGAACGCGCCGGTGCACACCGCGGTGAGCAGCAGCAGCGGGATCTGCAGGGCGGTCGGCAGGTTCGCATGGGCGCCGACGATGGCGGCCATCATGGCGGCGAGCTGGTACTGGCCGTCGACACCGATGTTGAACAGGTTCATCCGGAAGCCGATGGCCACCGCGAGGGCGGCGATGTAGTACATCGAGGCCTGGTTGATGATCAGGACCTGGATGTCGGAGAACGAGGCCTGCTCGAACATCAGGGTGTACGGCTCGACCGGGCTCTTGCCCGAGGCGATCAGCACGATCGCGCTGAGCACGAAGGCCACGGCGAGCGCGATGACCGGTCCGGCCACGGCGAGGAGCACGCGCTCCTTGTCGAACTTCTTCATCAGCGGGCCTCGTCTTCACCGGACTCGGGAGACTTGCGAAGGTCGGGAGTCTCGGGGGTCGTCTCTTCGTGCTCCAGGTGCCCGGTGGCGGCACCCGTCATGGCCGAGCCCAGCTCCTCCGGGGTGATGGTGGCGGGGTCGGCGTCCGCGACCAGCTTGCCGTTGTAGATCACGCGGAGGGTGTCGGACAGGCCGATCAGCTCGTCCAGGTCGGCGGAGATCAGCAGTACGGCCAGGCCCTCGCGGCGGGCCTCACGGATGTGGTCCCAGATCGCGGCCTGCGCGCCGACGTCCACACCGCGGGTGGGGTGGGCGGCGATCAGGAAGCGCGGCTTGTGGCTCATCTCGCGGCCGACGATCAGCTTCTGCTGGTTGCCGCCGGACAGGGAGGCGGCGGTGACGTCGATGCCGGGGGTACGGACGTCGTACGCCTCGACGATGCGGCGCGTGTCCTCCTGCGCGGCCTTCGGGTCCAGCCACACGCCCTTGGCGTTGGGCTTCTCGGTGACGTGGCCGAGGATGCGGTTCTCCCAGAGGGGGGCCTCCAGGAGCAGGCCGTGGCGGTGGCGGTCCTCGGGGATGTAGCCGATGCCCTGCTCGCGGCGCTTGCGGGTGGGCCAGGCGGTGATCTCCTCGTCGATCAGCGTGATCGTGCCGGAGTCGGCCGCCTTGAGGCCGATGAGCGCGTCGACCAGTTCGGTCTGGCCGTTACCCTCGACGCCGGCGATGCCCAGGACCTCGCCCGCGTGGATGGTGAAGGTGATGTCGTCCAGCAGGGCCTTGCCGCCGGCCGTCTCCAGGCGCAGCTTGTCCACCGCGATGACGGGACGGTCGGTGACCGTCGACTCGGCGGTCTCCGGGGTGGGCAGTTCGCTGCCGACCATCATCTCGGCGAGCTGGCGCGGGGTGGTCTCGGCGGGCACGGCCGTACCGACCGTCGTACCGCGGCGGATGACGGTGATCTCGTCGGCGACGGAGAGGACCTCGCCCAGCTTGTGGGAGATGAAGATGACCGACAGGCCCTCGGCCTTCAGCTCGCGCAGGTTGTCGAAGAGCGCGTCGACCTCCTGCGGGACGAGCACGGCGGTCGGCTCGTCGAGGATCAGCGTGGTGGCGCCGCGGTAGAGGACCTTGAGGATCTCCACGCGCTGGCGGGCGGCGACGCCGAGTTCCTCGACCAGGAGGTCGGGCTTGACGCCGAGGCCGTAGCGCTCGGAGATCTCCTTGATCTTCTTGCGGGCCTTGGCGCCGATGCCGTACAGCTTCTCGCTGCCCAGCACCACGTTCTCGAGGACGGTGAGGTTGTCCGCGAGCATGAAGTGCTGGTGGACCATGCCGATGCCGCGCACGATGGCGTCGGCCGGCGACGAGAAGGTGACCTTCTCGCCGTCGATCGCGATGGTGCCCTCGTCCGGCTTCTGCATGCCGTAGAGGATCTTCATCAGCGTCGACTTGCCGGCGCCGTTCTCGCCGACGAGGGCGTGGACGGTGCCCTTGCGGACGGTGAGGTGGATGTCGTGGTTGGCCACGACGCCCGGGAAACGCTTGGTGATCCCGGCGAGCTCGACGGCGGTCACCTGACCGTTGACCGCCGCGTCGGCCGGAGGGCTGCTGGACGCGTTGATGGCGCACTCTCCTGGGGACGGGGGTCGTCTACGCGCGTAGCGCCCCTATGGCCTGAAAGGGGGCCGACGCACCGCGACAACGGGGTACGGGCGAACACCCCCCGTACCCCGTCTCGCGGACGTAACCCCTCGGTTACCGCTGCTCAGGGTGTAGCTTCACTCAGCTGGTCTTGACCTTGATCTCGCCGCTGATGATCTTCTCCTTGGCCGTCTTGATGGCTTCCTGGACCTCGGCGTCGTCCGCGAACTTCGGGTTGGAGTTCGACAGGCCCACCTCGCCGGACTTCAGATCGCCACGAACGATACCGGTCTCGGGCTTACCGTCCTTGACCGACTTCGCCAGGTTGTAGACCGCCTTGGCGACATCCTTCATCGCCGAGGTCAGGATGGAGTCCTTGTACTTGGCGAGGGCTTCCTGCTGGTACTGGTCGGAGTCGACACCGATGGCCCACACCTTGTTGGCGGCGGCGGCCTCGATGACACCCTGGCCCGACAGACCGGCGGCCGCGTAGACGACGTCGGCCTTCTTCTCGATCTGGCCCTCGGCGGCGGACTTGCCCTTGTCGGGGCTGGAGAAGCCACCCTCCTCCGCGGTCTGCGTGAGGTACTGGGAGAGGACCTTGACCTTCGGGTTCGTGTCCTTGACGCCCTGCTCGAAGCCCGCCTGGAACTTGTGGATCAGCGGGATGTCCACGCCGCCCACGAAGCCGACCGTGTTCGTCTTGGTGCTCTTGGCGGCGGCGACACCGGCCAGGTACGAGGCCTCCTCCTCGGAGAAGACCAGGTCGGCGACGTTCTTCGCCTCGACCGTGGAGTCGTCCACGATGCCGAAGGTGGTGTTCGGGAACTTCTCCGAAGCGCCCTTGACGGCGGCGGCGTAGGCGTAGCCGACACCGATGACCGGGTTGTAGCCCTTCTTGGCCAGCGACACCAGTCGCTGCTCCTTGTCGGCGTCCGTCTCGCCCTCGGTCGGCTCGACGTCGTCGGTCTGGTAGCCGAATTCCTTCTTCGCCTTCTCCAGGCCCGCGAACGCGGCGTCGTTGAAGGACTGGTCGCCCTTGCCGCCGACGTCGTACGCGATGGCGAGACCCTTGTCGCCCTTCGACTCCGACGACGAGGCGGAGGTGGAGGTGCCGCCGCAGGCGGAGAGCGCGAGGGCCAGGGAGGCGGTCGCTGCGCCTGCGACCGTGATCCGGGAAATCCGGCGCATGTTGTGTGACTCCTGTCGTACAAGCGCCGGACGGTACAGCTCGGTACAGCTTCACAGCAACGGCGCTGGCTTTCGCCGCAGAGTAACGCGCGTAGACCTGCCAGGAAACCCCTTCTGTCCACCTTGTTATGCGCCCGTGGCCAACTCCACTCGCGGCCTTGACCAAGGGCTTGCCGAAAGCAAAGGGAGGGTGGCGCTGGGTGACGCGAGCGAGGCCGGAACGGCGAAACGGACGGGCGGGCACCCTCTCGGATGCCCGCCCGTCCGTACAGAGGTGTACGACCGCTGCTACTCGGTCTTGACCTTGATGGAACCGTCGATGATGCCTTCCTTGGCCTTGGCCACGGCGTCCGTGAGACCCGAGATCTTCGTGAACTCCGGGTTGGACTCGGACAGGCCGACGCCGTTGACCTTCAGGTCGAAGGTCTGGATGCCGGTCAGCGGCTTGCCGTCGTGGACGGACTTGGCCAGCGTGTAGACCGCGCCGCCGACGTCCTTGAGGGCGGAGGTCAGGATGTAGTTCTTGTACGCCGCCAGGGCTTCCTGCTTGTACTGGTCCGAGTCGACGCCGATCGCCCAGACCTTGGCCTTGGCGGCGGCCTCGATGACGCCCTGGCCGGACAGGCCGGCCGCCTGGTAGACGACGTCGGCCTTCTTCTCGATCTGGCCCTCGGCGGCGGCCTTGCCCTTGTCGGGGCTGGAGAAGCCGCCCTCCTCCGCGGTCTGGGTCAGGTACTGCGAGACGACCTTGACCTTGCCGCCGCTGGTGTCCTGGACGCCCTGCTTGTAGCCGGCCTCGAACTTGTGGATCAGCGGGATGTCCACGCCGCCCACGAAGCCGACCGTGTTCGTCTTGGTGGCCTTGGCCGCGGCGACGCCGGCCAGGTACGAGGCCTGCTCCTCAGCGAAGACGAGGGAGGCGACGTTGTCGCCCTCGACCACGGAGTCGACGATGCCGAAGGTGGTCTTCGGGTACTTCTTGGCCACGGCCTCCATCGCGGGGGCGTAGGCGAAGCCGACACCGATCACCGGGTTGTAGCCCTGCCGGGCCAGCGAGGACAGACGCTGCTCCTTGTCGGCGTCCGTCTCGCCCTCGGTCGGCTCGACGTCGTCGGTCTGGTAACCGAACTCCTTCTTCGCCTTCTCCAGGCCCGCGAACGCCGCGTCGTTGAAGGACTGGTCGCCCTTGCCGCCGATGTCGTACGCGATGGCGACGCCCTTCTTGTCGCCGCCGTCGCCGCCGTCGCTGCCGCCGCCGTTGTCACTGCTGGTACCACCACACGCCGTGGCGGCGAGGGCGATCGACGCGACCCCCACCGCGACACGGGTCAGTTTGGATGTCCGACGCATCGTGAAGTCCCCATTCTCCAAGCCCCGCAGTGGGTGCTGAGTTCGGCGCACATTAACGCGCGTAGACACTCCTGGGAACGGGGTTTCGCCGTGCCGTTATCCATTCGTGCCGATGGCCGGTTACGTCCTTGTGAACCACCGGACCGAAAGGTACGCAAGGGGCGACTGCCCCCGGTGCGCACCACGCACTCCCGCGACCTCGCACACCAGGGGTGCCGCCGCCGTGGTGGCGCCCCGGACCGCCCGCCATGGGGCCAGACTCCCTCCGCTTCGCCGGGGCCGCAAGCGGAGGGCGCCGAGGGTCCAGGTCGAGACGGTCTAGCCGGCGGCGTCGAGGAGCGCCGCCGCCGTGAACAGCTCCACGCCGACCTTGATCGCCGACTCGTCGACGTCGAAGTCACCCTGGTGCAGGTCGCGGCCGATCCGGTCGCCCGGATGGCGGACGCCCAGGCGGGCCATGGCGCCCGGGACGCGCTCCAGGTACCAGGAGAAGTCCTCGCCGCCGAGGCTCTGCTCGGTGCCCTGGACGGACTCGGCGCCGAGGCGGGCGGTCATGGCGTCGCGCAGCAGGGTGATGGCGTCCGGGTCGTTGACCACGGGCGGGACACCCCGTACGTAGTTGATCTCCGACTTGGCGCGGTGCAGGTTGGCGACCTCGTCGATGGCGGCGACGACCAGGTCGGCCGCCTGCCGCCAGGTGTCGAGGTCCAGGCAGCGGACGGTGCCGGACAGCTCGGCGTGCTGCGGGATGACGTTCGGCGCGTGACCGGACTCGATACGGCCCCAGGTCACGGAGAGGCCGCTGCGGGCGTCGGCGCGCCGGGCCACCAGCGCGGGCACGTCGGTGACGACCCGGGCGACGGCGGTGACCAGGTCGGTCGTCAGGTGAGGGCGCGCGGTGTGCCCACCGGGGCCGTCCAGGGCGATTTCGAGCCGGTCGCAGGCCGAGGTGATCGCACCCCGCCGCAGCCCGATCTTCCCCGCGTCCACCTTGGGGTCGCAGTGCACGGCGAGGATCCGGCCCACGCCTTCGAGCGCGCCGCACGCGATGGCGTCCGCGGCGCCGCCGGGGAGCACCTCCTCGGCGGGCTGGAAGACCAGGCGGACGGGGCGGGGCAGCTGCCCGCGCCGCAGGAGGTCGGCCAGGACCAGCCCGGCGCCGAGCACCACGGTGGTGTGGACGTCGTGGCCGCAGGCGTGCGCCCGGTCGGGCACGGTCGAGCGGTACGGGCACTCACTCTTCGTGTCCGGGATGGGCAGGGCGTCGATGTCGGCCCGCAGGGCGAGTATGGGCCGCTCGCCGTCCCACTCCCCGATGTCACAGATGAGGCCGGTTCCGGAGGCGAGCACGCGCGGCTGGAGGCCGGCCTTCTCCAGGCGGGCCTTGATCGCGGCGGTCGTACGGAACTCCTGGTTGCCGAGCTCCGGGTGCATGTGCAAGTCGCGCCGGAACTCGATGAGTTCGGCACGGAGCGCCTCCGGCAAGGTGCCGGGAAGGACGGCTTCCCCGGTGTGATCGGCCTCGGACTCTGGGGACATCAGTCGGTTCACCCTCTACAGGGTAGGACGCCGGAGTGGCCAACTCGCCCTCGATCAACAAAAGTTCAACCCGTTGGGGGCAGAAAACCCGGCCGCTCGACGCATGGGCGTGGATGAAGATGGGTAGGTAAGTCTTTTCTCTACGCATACCACGCCGGGAACAGAACCGTCGGTTCTGTTCATCTTTCGGGATCGCGCATCCTCGGTGAACTTCCGGACATCCGTCCACCGCCGCGGGAGTCGGCCCATGCGCGCCGAGTACCCGGAGATCGCCGACTTTCTCGGCGCCACCGGGGCCCTGCGGGCGCCTGCGCCCGCCACGGGCCGCCGGCGTCCGTCCGCCGTGCACATCCCGTACGCGGCTCAGCGCGGGCGCCGTGCTACGGCGGCTCCGGTCGGCCGGCGTCCGTCCCGGCCGGCCGGTGGGCGGCACGGGCCGGACGAACCGAGCCGAACGCCGCCGCGAGATGGCCCAGCAGCGGCGCGACGCAGGGGTGCGGGTCGCGACGCGGTGTGATCGCGTGGATCCCGCGGGTCGGAGGATCGACGAGGCCCACGGTGGTGAGGTCGGCCCGCAGCGCGCACGTCAGCACCCCGGGTACCAGCGCGATGGCGTGGCCCGTGGCGACCAGGGCGGTCTTGCCGGGCAGATCGGCCGCGGTGAGGTCGATGCGGGCGGTGACCCCGGCGCGGGCGGCGTGCTGGCGCAACAGCGCCGCCGAGCCGTCGTTGTCCTCGACCCAGGTCTGGTCGGCCAGCTCCTGGATGTGTACGCGGCCGCGCCCGGCCCGCGGGTGGCCGACGGGCAGCACGACGACCATCTCGTCCATGCCCAGGCACCGTCGTTCGAGACGCGAGTCGTCGGGCAGTCCGGGTGGCGCGTCCGTGACGACGGCGACGTCGAGGTCGCCGTCGAGTACGCGGTCGTGCAGTTGTGCGCTCAGCCCGGGCACCAGGCTCCACCGGACGGGTCCGGCCGTGTCCAGCAGGCTGCGGACCGCGGCAGGCACGACCCCGGCGGCCAGGGACGGCGTCGCACCGACGGCCAGGGGCCGGCTGAGCACGCCGTCCCGGACATCCCGTACGGCACGAACCGCGCGGTCGGCCTCGTTGAGGGCGGCCAGGGCGTGGTACCGGAACGCCTCTCCCGCCGGCGTCGGGCGCACGCCGCGCGGGTGCCTGTGCACCAGCGGCTCGCCGAGCCGGCGCTCCAGCGCGGCGATCTGCCGGGAGACCGCCGACTGCGTGTAGCCGAGCTCGGCGGCCGCCGCCGACAGGGACCCGAGGCGGCACACCGTCACGAACGTCCGCCATTCAGTCAGGGGCATGGCGGCCAGTATGCCCGTCCGCCATGCGTGACGCGCATGGCAGCCCTTCACGATCTGCGCTTTTCGCAACCGCCCGGGGGGCTCAGTCTGGGGTCCATGACCGCACCGCACCAGACCGCACCGCACCAGACCGCACCGCATCGCATCGCCGTCCTCGGCCTGGGCCGCATGGGCGCCGCGATCGCACAGCGACTGTCCGACCGTGCCTGGGACGTCGTCGGCTGGACACGCTCCGGACACACCACAGCGGCCGTCGAGACGACCGGCGACCCCCGCGAGGCCGTGGCGAAGGCCGACACCGTGATCCTGGCGTTGTTCGACGGCCGGGCCTGCGAGCAGGTCGTCGACCACGTCCGCGACGCGCTGCGCACGGACACGGTCGTGGTGAACACCAGCACCGTCGCCCCGGCCGAGGCATCGGGGCTGGCCCGGCGGCTCGGCCCGTCCTACGTCCACGCGCCCGTGCTCGGCTCCGTGCCGGCTGCCGCCGCCGGCACCCTGCAGTTCCTCGCCGCCGCCGGCACCGGCACACTGCACCGGGTCCGACCGGTCCTGGAGGCGCTGGGCACCGTGCGGCGGGTCGAGGGCGCCGCCGACGCCGCCGCGCTCAAGCTGATCGCCAACCACAGCCTCGCCGGTGCCGTCCTCGCGCTGCGCGACTCCTTGCGGCAGGCCGACGCCCTGGAGCTGCCCCGGGCCCAGGTGCTGGACGTCCTGGAACTCGGCCGGCTCGGCGGGCTCGTCGGCGCCAAGCGCCCCTTCCTCACCGGCCGACCGGTCACCGCCACCGCCGAGTTCACGATCGGCGCGCTGGCGAAGGACATGGCGCTGCTGGCCGCCGCGTCGAACATCCCCCTGCCCTGCGCGGCCGACCTGGCGGCCGGCCCTGCCGACGCCGACATCGCCGTGGCGGCCACGGCCCCCGCGGTGGGTGACGCCGTGCTCGAACCCCTCCGGGCCTACGTCCGCGGACACGCCACGGGCGATCCGGCCCACTTCCGCGACGCGTTCCTGCCGACCGCCCACATCGAGGGGGTCAGGGACGGCGCGTTCGTCTCGTGGCGCCTGGACGAGTACTGCGCTCTCTTCCGGGGCCGGCCGGCCCCGGACGAACCGGCGCGCTCCCGCCGTGTCGACGCCGTCGACGTCCACGGCACCGTCGCGACCGCGGCGATGACCCTCCGGCACGGCGCGGACACCTTCACCGACATCTTCCTGCTGGTCCAGGTCGACGAGGGCTGGCGCATCGCCAACAAGGCCTACCACCGGCACTCCTGACACCGGCACGCGCCGACGAGAAGGTGCCGACCGGACGACCACGACCCGCACGATCTTCTAACCTGTGCCGGGTGGCTGAGGAGGGGGATCGGCGATGAGCATGTACTTCGACCTCGGGGACGAGACGCTGTGGAACCCGTCGAACGGTGCCGGCCGCCTCTTCCTGCGGCAGGTCGAGGTCTTCGAGGCCGAACTCGAAACGGCCTCGGGAATCGGCCGGGGCAGGCATGGGGGCGACCCGGACACATGTGAGGTCGATCCGGCCGTGTACGCAAAGTTCGTACGCGCCCTGGTCGCCTGGCACTGCCGGACGGGGCACTCAGTGATCCTCGCGCTCTCCGAAGGGTTCGTGGCGACAGCGGTCGCGCTCGCACGGCGCGCGGGGATCGAGGTGACGGTCCCCGAGTCCGGGTCCGACGTCGGGGGTGGTGGCGTCCGGCACGACGTGCAGGTGCCCCGCAGCCCCCGGACCGCGTCGGCGGCCGACGTCACCGCGCTGGACACCCGAGCGCGGGAGATGGACCGCTGGATGGCCCGCTGAGCCGGTGCACCCGCACCGCTCCCCGCCACGGCGATCACACGGCTGTGACCGCCGACAACCGGTGCACGTCCCGAGCCGTCCCCGTGACCCCCGACAAGAACCCCTGCGCCCGCGGCGAGGCGTTCTCGGTCAGCCATGCCGGGTCGATGTCGCAGACCGCGACACGGACGTCCGTGCCGGTGAGGGCCAGGGGCAGGGTGTGCACGACCGTCGACGGGAAGCTCAGGATCGTTCGGCCGATCGGGCCGCGGCGGGCGATCAGCTCCAGCGGGAGGTCGGGGCGTACGACCTCCAGGCCGGTCTCGACCGCCAGCCGGTGGAGCTTGTCCGCGCTCTCGCGGCGGTGGGCGAAGTAGCGGGTGGCGCCGTGGGTCTTCGCGAGGGAGCCGACGGCCTCCAGGTAGCGGTCGTTGTCCACGACGCCGGTCTCGACGAGGGACGTACCGACCATGTCGGCGCCCTTGGTGATGCGGGGCGGGCCGAAGCGGTCGCGGGTCCAGGCGAAGGTGTTGGCCGTGACCGTGACGCCTCGCGGGGTCTGTTCCATCGGCATCGAGGAGAAGATCTCGACACTGCGGTGGTCGCTCGGGGTGAGGCGCCTGCGGGCGGCGGAGGACACGGGGGCGAAGACCAGGTCGCGGGGGCCGGGACGGCCGCCCTTGCGGTGCCAGCGCACCAGGCGTTCGCCTCGGGCGAGCTGGGCGACGAACTCCATGGTCGCCGTGCCGTCGTCGACGACGACCAGGTCACGGGCCTTGGTGATGGTCAGCAGGAGCTGGACGTAGCGGGAGAACGGGTCGCCCAGGACCACACGGTCGGCCCGGCGCAGCCGGCCCGTGAGACCGCCGATGGTCTGGAAGGGAGCGGCCGCGCCGCCCCGTGCCTCCTCCCAGCGGACCTCGTGTCCGTCCTCGCGCGCCAGTTCCGCCATCCGGCGCAGCTGGCCGCGGGTCATGGGGTCGTTCGGGGCCAGGACGACGAGGGTGACTCCCGCGCCGACGGCGTGTTCGCGGGCGTGCGCCCACTCCAGCACGTTCAGGAGCTGTACCGGGCTCTCGACGAAGGCGAGAGTGCGGGGGCCGGTGTTCCCGGCGCGGAGGCTCATCGACGTACGACCTACCCGTCGTAAGGCGCTCATGCGGCGCTCGTGTGCAGGCTGGGGATCGACTCGTGATCAAGAGCCCGAAGGGCGCCGAGTCCGAGCACCCCGGCTCGGGGCACTCGGACGTCGGCGCGCTCGGACTCGGTGCGTTCCGGCTCAGACCTGGACCGGCTCGCCCGCCGCCGCGGCGATCTCCGCCTCGGCGACGACGCCGGTGACGCGGCGCAGCTTCTTCATCGGGCCGAGCTCGGAGTCGTAGACCTTCTTGACGCCGTCACCGAGGGAGGCCTCGATGGTGCGGATGTCGCGGACGAGGCGGGTCAGGCCCTGCGGCTCGACCGAGGCGGCCTGGTCCGAACCCCACATGGCGCGGTCGAGGGTGATGTGGCGCTCCACGAAGGTCGCGCCGAGGGCGACCGCGGCCAGCGTGGTCTGCAGGCCGGTCTCGTGGCCGGAGTAGCCGATCGGGACGTTCGGGAACTCCTTCTCCAGCGTGTTGATCACGCGGAGGTTCAGCTCCTCGGCCTTCGCCGGGTAGGTGGAGGTGGCGTGGCACATCAGGATGTTGTCGGAGCCGAGGACCTCGACCGCGTGGCGGATCTGCTTCGGCGTCGACATGCCGGTGGAGAGGATCACCGCGCGGTTGGTGGCGCGCAGGGAGCGCAGCAGCTCGTCGTCGGTGAGGGAGGCGGAGGCGACCTTGTGGGCGGGGACGTCGAACTTCTCCAGGAAGGCGACGGCCTCGGTGTCCCACGGGGAGGCGAACCAGTCGATGTTCTTCGACTTGCAGTAGTCGTCGATGGCCCGGTACTCGTCCTCACCGAACTCCACGCGGTGGCGGTAGTCGATGTAGGTCATCCGGCCCCAGGGGGTGTCGCGCTCGATGTCCCACTGGTCGCGGGGGGTGCAGATCTCCGGCGTGCGCTTCTGGAACTTCACGGCGTCGCAGCCGGCCTCGGCGGCCACGTCGATGAGCTTGAAGGCGTTCTCCAGGTCACCGTTGTGGTTGATGCCGATCTCGCCGCAGATGTAGACGGGGCGGCCCGGGCCGACCTCGCGCGAACCGAAGGTGCGGATGCGGGAGTTGGTGCTCATGGCAGAGATGTCCTTACTTGGTGAGGGAATCGAGAGAGGGGCCGAGGATCCAGCTGGCGATCTCTCGGATCGCGCCGTCACCGCCGGGGACGGTGGTGACCGCGCGTGCGGCGCCGCGCACGACGTCGTGGGCGCTCGCGACCGCCACGGGCCAGCCCACGAGGGCGAAGCACGGGAGGTCGTTGACGTCGTTGCCGACGTAGAGCACGCGCTCAGGCGCGATGCCCTGCTCCTCGCACCACTGCTTCAGCGCGAGGTCCTTGCGGTCGATGCCGTGCAGCACGGGAATCTGCAGCTTCCGTGCGCGGGCGGCGACCACGGGGTTCTGCTCCGTGGACAGGATCAGCATGTTCAGGCCGCTCCTGCGGAGGGCCGCGATGCCGAGGCCGTCTCCGCGGTGCACGGAGACGAACTCCTTTCCATCGGCGTCGATGAGCACCCGGTCGTCGGTCTGGGTGCCGTCGAAGTCCAGTACCACCGCGTCGATGTCGTCGGCGGTCGGAAGCGCGCCGGGCCGGTCCGCGTCGAACAGCGGCGCCAGGGCCCGGGCGCGGGCCAGGTCGTGCGGGTCGTCGATCTCCAGCACGCGGGCCGGCTCGGTCCGTACGAGTTCGGTGCGGCCGAAGAAGCGGTGCTGGTGCTTGCGGAAGCCGGGCGCGTCCATCGCGTAGGCGGCGCCGGTCTCCAGCAGGTCCTGGGGGCGGTCCTGGCGGCGGGGGCGGAAGGACTTGTCGTGGTTGACGCCGTACCCGCCGCCGACGGCCGCGTCGGCCTCCGCGACGGAGCCCGCGATGACCTCGTCCGCCGTGTCCTCGGCGTCCCGCCAGATGAAGCCGTGGAAGGGGGCGACGGTCACGGCGGTGTCCGCGCCGTTGTCGACGATCGCGCCCGCCACCCCGTCGATGTCCTCGCGGACGATGAACGGGCTGGTGCACTGCACGAGCAGGACGACGTCCACCGGCGCGCCGTGCAGGGCCTCGTGGGCGTCCATGGCGTGCAGCACGGCGGCCTCGGAGGTGGCGGTGTCGCCGGCGATGGCGGCGGGGCGCAGCACGACCTCGGCGCCGGCCTCGCGGGCGGCGGCGGCGATGGCCTGGTCGTCGGTGGAGACGACCACGTCGGTCACGAGCCGGGAGGCGAGGCACTCGCGTACCGCGCGGGCCACCAGCGGGACGCCGCCGACGGGCAGGAGGTTCTTCGCGGGTACGCCCTTGGAGCCGCCCCGCGCGGGGATCACCGCGAGCACGCGGCGCACCGAAGCGCCTCGGCCCGCTTCCGGGTTGGACATGGATTCTGCTCCTTGACGAGCTCGACGTGGTATCGGGCGGCTCACAGCTCCCCCATCCGCCGGATGACGGGCGCCACACGCTGCACTCCGTGCCGGTAGGCGCCGCGCGCCGCCCGGCGCACGATCTGCCGGACCGGGCCGGGGTCCTTGTCGTGCGCGGGGGCACCGGGCAGCGGGCCGCCGTCGGGGCCGAGGTGGTGGCGGGCGAGGATGCCGGGCAGATAGCCGGGCGCGGTGGCCGGCGTGTAGTACGGGGTGAGGGCGGGCAGCCCGCCGGGCCGGTCCAGCAGCTCGGCGATGCGCTCGCGGGCGGCGTCGAAGGCGGTGGCGTACGAGCCGTCGGCGCAGACGCCCTGCCGGGCCACCCACTGCTCGTCGGGCACCGGCCGGTGGCCGTCGTCGAGCTGGTCCCAGGAGGCCAGGCAGCCGGAGCCGACGAAGTGGTGGTTGCCGAGCACCTCGCGCACGCCGAGGTCGGTGAGGACGACGGTGGGGATGCGGCGGTGCAGCGACTCCAGCGCGGCGGTGGAGCTGATGGTGACCAGCAGGTCTGTCCGGTCGAGGACCTCGCCCATGTTGCCGTACACGAGGCGGAAGTTGGCGGGCGGGTCGAGTCGCTGCACCAGCTTCTGGTACGGCAACTCCTCGATGTGGGTGGTGTGTTCGCCCGGCTTGGAGCGCAGCTTGAGCAGCACCTCGCGCTCGGGGTGCTTGCGGGCGTGCTGGATCAGGCGGTTCAGCAGGTACGTGCGGTCCCGGCGGTTGTCCGGCACCGAGGGTTGGGCGGCGAAGACGACCGTGTAGGGCCCGCGCCCCTGTTCCGCGGACGGGCCGCGTTCACCCGGGTAGGGCTTGCCGCCGAGGAACGGCAGCGCCACCTCGGTCACCGCCGAGGCGTCGGCGCCGACCCCCTCGTACACCGCGCGGAAACGCTCGGCGTCCTGGCGGGAGTTGGCGAGGACGAGGTCCGCGCCGTGCCGCAGCAGCAGGCCGTCGGCGAGCTTCTCGTAGACGACGCCGACGTAGCCGGTGACGACCACGGGGCGCTGCGGCTGTCCCTCCCAGACCCGCTTCAGCCCGTGCAGCACGGCCTGCACACCCCCGCCGACGAGGGCGAGCACCAGGACGTCGTACGGCTCCCGCGCCATGGTGCGCAGAAACTCGACGGCGGTCACCTCACGGAGGAGGTCGGCGTGGACGCCGACTTCCTGGAGCTGGCGCGGGGTGGGAGTGGCCCGGCCGCGCAGGAGGTAGCCGTCCAGGCGGATGTCCGGGTCTTCGGTGTTCGCCTGGGCGATGCGGTTCGCGGTGAGCGCGCCCCATTTCCACCGGGTATCGGAATCCGCGAGTACGGCAACTCGCCGGGTCTTCGTCGCACTTTCTGGCACGTCGAAGACGCTAGGAAGGCATTCCGAGGTTCCGCCCAACCTGAATGCAACAAACGGTTAACAGCACACCGACGAACGGCGAATCGAGGTCCGGGGACGTCGAAAAAAAGCCTGGTTCACGGCATCGCCACGCGTCGTTCACCTGACATCAAGGTCCGGGTAAAGACGGGTGACGGACCGCCCCCTAACGTCCTTCGCGTGGTCAAGCTCTCCGTCATCGTGCCGTTCTACAACGTGCAGCAATACGCACCGGACACCGTGAAGAGCCTGCGTGCGAACGCACGTGAGGACTTCGAGTTCATCCTCGTCGACGACTGCTCGACGGACGCGACCTGGGAGGTGCTCGCGCGCGCGGAGCGCGAGCTGCCGGGTGCGGTGGTCGTCAGACACGAGCAGAACGGAGGACTGGCCACCGCCCGCAACACCGGTATCGACAGGGCGCGCGGCGAGTACCTGACGTTCCTGGACGGCGACGACTGGCTCGCCCCCGGCTACTTCCCGCAGCTTCTCGCCGCGATCGAGGAACTCGGCTGCGACTTCGTGCGCACCGACCATGTGCAGTGCACCGGGCGGGCGCGCAGCGTCCACCGGGTGCCGCACGGCCGGCGCGGGACGGTGATGAACCCGCGGGAGGCGATCCTGCCCGCCGACCGGTCGACGTCGGTGGACTACGCGTACGCCTGGGCGGGCATCTACCACCGCCGGCTGGTCGACCGCGGGCTGCTGCACTTCACCCACGGCTTGCGCACCGCGGAGGACCGGCCGTGGATCTGGAAACTGCACCGGGAGGCGGAGTCGTTCGCCGCGGTGGGACTTCTGGGTGTCTACTACCGGCGCGGAGTGGCGTCCTCGCTCACTCAGATCGGTGATGTCCGGCAGCTGGATTTCATTCGCGCGTTCGACCAGGTAATCGAGGAAACCGCGCGGGATGTGGAGGCGGATAAGCTGCTGCCGAAAGCGGTGCGCACTTATTGCGCCATCATGGCTCACCACCTCGGACAAATCGAGAGGTTCGAACCCGCCGTGGCTCGAAAACTGCGCTCGCTGAGCGCCGCAGCCCTGAAAAGAATGCCGCAGGACGTGCTCGCGGAGGTAATGGACTCGATGGACGCCCAGCGAGCGGCCCGGCTGCGGCGGGTGCGCCGCAGGTCGGTGGGGGCACGGACGGTGGCCGCCTGATGCCGCGCACCACCCAGATCTTCTGTGCCTCGACCCTGTACGGCGCCGCGACCCTCGCCGCCGCCCTGGACGCCGGGCTCTTCGAACCGGCGGACCGCCGGCTGCTGCTGGTCACCAACAACGCGACCAACCCCGAGATCACCCCGTCCGTCGACGCGATGCCGTGCTTCGACCGGCTGCGCGACCGCTTCGACGAGGTGCTCTCCTGGAACGCGACGATCTCCCCGTTCCATCCCGGCGGCTGGTCCCCCCGCGCCGACGACATCCCCCTGTGGGAGCGGTACGTACGGCTGCTGTGGAACCTCGGCGACGACGAGGTCCGCCTCGCGGTCGAGTCCGTCCACGTCAATCCGGCTCTGGCGCTCTGCCGGCTGTTCACCGGCGCTCCCGTCGACGTCTACGCCGACGGCCTCATGAGCTACGGCCCCACCCGCGACAAGATCGACCCGCTGGTCGGCACCCGTGTCGGGCGTCTGCTGCACCTCGACCTCGTCCCGGGCCTCACCCCGCTGCTGCTCACCGAGTTCGGCGTCCCGGCCGTGCCGGTGCCGCATGAGGCGTTCTTGAAGGTGCTCGGCGAACTCGCCGAGGCGGAGCGCGGGTTGCCCGAGGCCGCCGGTGGCGAACAGCCGGCGCTGCTGCTCGGCCAGTACCTCTCGGCGCTCGGCATCCTGACCGACGCCGAGGAGGAGGAACTGCATCTGCAGATGGTGCGCGGCGCGGTCGGGCTCGGCCATCGCAGGCTGGTGTTCAAACCGCACCCCGTGGCGCCGGCCCGCTGGTCGCGGCGTCTGGAGGACGAGGCGGCGAGGCTGGGCGCCGAACTGACCGTGCTGGAACGGCCGGTGCCGGCCGAGGTGGCCTTCCAGCGGCTGCGGCCCGCGCTGGTCGCCGGCTGCTTCTCCACCGCGCTGCTGACGGCCGCCGGTCTGTACGGCGTTCCGGTCGCACGAGTCGGCACCGGGCCCCTCCTGGCCCGCCTCGCGCCCTACCAGAACAGCAACCGGGTGCCCCTGACCATCGTCGACGCGCTGCTGCCGGACATCGCGGACGCCGAGGCGGTCGAGGGCTGGACGATGCCGGCGCGTGCACGGGTGGACGAGCTGACCGCGTTGCTGAAGGCGGTCGGCTTCGCCATGCAACCGAAGATCCACCCGCAGCTGCGCGGCGCGGCCGAGTCCTACCTCTCCCAGCACCTGAACCCGCACACCTGGCGCTACTTCAAGCGCAGGCGCCTGACGTCGCTGGCCCTGCCCGGTGCCGTGCCGGCCCAGCTCTCCTTCCTCCCGCGCAACGCCACCGTACGGCGACTGGCGCGGCGGGCAAAGGCGTTGAAGCGGGCGGCCGTCGGGAAGTAGCCCGCGGAAGGCGTTCATGACGGTGACATCTTCGATCCCCCTGTGCGTCAGCCGTCACTCACCTGCCACCCGTCGGGGGGACATAGCGTTCGTTCACTCGACGCCCCACGAGAAGGGTCCCAGGATGAGCACGGCTGAGCAGGCCACGGCACCGCTGGCACCGCCGGCACCAGCGGCACCCCGGCTGGACCAGGTCCTCGCCGAGCGGCCTCCTGTGCGGCGGCCCCGGGGGGAGAGCCGGCTGCGCGCCTTGGACGGGCTGCGGCTGCTGGCGGCGCTGATGGTGTGCATGTACCACTTCACCGGCAAGAACGGCGAGGTCGCCGCCTCCTGGAACCAGTCCCCCGGCACCGTGTTCCCGACGCTGTCGCAGCTGTCCACCTACGGCAGCCTGGGCGTCCAATTCTTCTTCGTCATCAGCGGCTTCGTGATCTGCATGAGCAGCTGGGGCCGCAGCCTGGGCGACTTCTTCCGGTCCCGGATATCCCGCCTGTACCCGGCGTACTGGGTGGCCGTCGTCATGGTGACCGGCGCGGCGGTGCTGCTGCCCGTCGTCGTCGCCCCGGTCCGGCCGGACGAGTTCCTGGTCAACCTGACGATGATGCAGCAGCCGCTGGGCGTGGAGCGGGTGCTGGGCGTGTGCTGGACGCTGTGGGTGGAGCTGAAGTTCTACGTGCTCTTCGCGTTGTTCGTGATCTGGAAGGGCGTCACCTACCGTCGTGTGGTCACCTTCTGCATCCTGTGGACGCTGGCCGGTGCCTTCGCCCGGGTCGCCGACAACCCGCTCACCGACGAACTGGTGATGCGCGACCACGCCCCGTTCTTCGTCGGTGGCCTCGCGCTGTACCTGATCCACCGCTTCGGCAGCGACCTGCTGCTCTGGGGGATCGTGGGCATGTCGTTCCTGCTGGGGCAGCGCTACTCGGTCATGGCGCTGTGGCACCCCGCTGAGCAGGGCGACTTCCACCGCTCCCCGTACGTCATCCAGGCCGTCGTCTTCCTCGCCTTCGCCGCCGTCGCGGTGGTGGCGCTGGGCTGGACGCGCTGGGCCGACTGGCGCTGGCTGACGGTGGCGGGGGCGCTGACGTACCCCTTCTACCTGATCCACGAGCACCTGGGCTGGTTCTTCATCCGGGTGCTGCACCGGGGCCTCGGGCTGGGCTCGTACACGACACTGGCGCTGTCCGTGGGGAGCCTGCTGTCGCTGGCCTACCTGATGCACCGGTTCGTGGAGAAGCCGTTCGGGCCGAAGCTGAAGAGGGCGTTGCCCGCCGTGCGGTCCTGAAGCGCGAAAGGCAGTGGGGGCGCCCCCGTGACCCGGGGGCGCCCCCACTGCCGTGCACCCGCTTCTTCTACTTGCGAGCCGTCGACCGCAGCTGCCGTACGGCCTTGCGTACCGCCGGATGCCGGCGCAGTGCCTCCGCGCGCACCGGGCTGCCACCGGGCAGGCGCAGGCTGGTCAGGCGACGGCGCTTGAAGTAGCGCTGGTTCCGGTCCAGGTGGGCGGTGAGCCAGGCGGTCACCTCGGCTCGCAGGGCGTGGTGCTTGCGGGACTGCATGCAGTAGCCGACGCTGCGCACCAGCGGCGCCAGTTCCTCGGCCGCGCCGGTGAGTTCGAGCGGTGCGCCGAGTTCGGCCTGCTCCGCGTCGGGCAGGGCCGCGTCGATGATGGTGAGCGGGATGCGGTTGCTGTTCTCGTACGGGGTGATGCGTTCGAGGAGCAGGTCCGTGCCGACGCGGGCGACCGGGATGCCGTAGAAGGCGGCTGCCGTCATCAGCGCGGTGGAGAAGCAGCCGATGACCAGCTTCGGCTTGAGGTTGGCGAAGACGGTCTCGGCGAGCACGGGCTCGTTCAGCACCGCGAGCCGGACGCCGAGTTCGTCCGCGACCGCCTCCAGGGAGTCGTTGAAGACGGCGGGCGCGCTGGGGTGCGGCTTGAACAGGACGTCCCTGTGGCCGGCCCGGGCGGCGGCGCGCAGCATGCGGATATGCAGCTGCTCCTCCTCGTCCTGGCTGATCAGGTCGATGGCCGAGAGGTACTGGCCGAGGAGGACCGCGGTGGGCGGGTTGTCGACCGGGAGGCGCTCGGCGAGGACGCCGGCGCCCACCTCGCCGATCTCCGCGAGGACGTCGACGATCGCCTCGTTGGGAACGGCCTCGGGCTCGACGCCGTACTCGGCGAGGAGCATGGGCGTGAGGCCCGGCACCAGGTCGAGGTGGAGGACGCGCTTGATACGGGTGCTCATGCCGTGCGGGATGCGGTTGCGGGTGGGGCCGTAGCTCATCAGGCCGTCCGCGTACACATGGATCGGGCTGTCCGCGAAGATGTCCGCGACCGCGCGGGAGGGGTTGGCCTGGATGGACTCGCAGGCGATCTCCACGGGCTCGTCGCCCAGGTTCCAGGCGAGGCGTACGGCCTTCTCCCACAGCAGGGTGTCCTGGCCGCGCGGCGACCAGCCGGCCGGATGGTGCGGGGAGATGAACTCGTTCCAGGAGCGCACCTCGTCGAACTCGGGGCGCAGCTTCTCGAAGCCGGCCATCCGGTCCAGCGGGGTGCCGACCTCGGGGACGGCGGAGGTGTTGCTGACGACGAGGATGCGGCGGACGCCCTCGCGCGGTCCGAACTGGCCGGCGCGGATGGCGGCGGTGACGGTCGCGGCCGCGTACTGCGTGGCCGAGAAGAACAGCTGGATCATGCCGCCACTCCCTTCATGCCGCCCCGTATCCGGCGCAGCATGTACACGCGTTCCTCGCCCATCCCGACGAGGGCCTCCTCCAGTTCGTCCTCCGACATCCGGCCCAGCGCCTCGGCGGCCATCTGCTTGAGCCGGGCGGCGATGCTGCGCTCGAACCGGCCGCGGCTGAGCAGTTGGTGGGCGATGACGACGCAGTAGTTGCGCAGCGCCTTCTTGCGCAGCCGGTCCACATCGGGGTCGTCGGCGAGCTCGGCGAGGACGAGGTCGAAGGAGCGGAAGAAGTCCAGCTGGCGCACATCGCCGATCTGGGTCAGCGAACTGGCCACGCCCCGGCGGTAGAAGACCCCGCGCAGGCTGGCCACGGCGTAGGACTCGGCCCTGCGGTGCAGGTCCCAGATCCAGGGGCGGTCCTCGGCGGTCTTGAGACCGTCGTGGAAGCGCAGCATGCCCCTGTCGAGGAGGCGGCGGTGGTAGACGCCTGCCCAGGCGTAGGGGTAGTCGACCATGGTGGTGTCGTCGACGGGGAGGATCGAGGTGCGCGGGTCGAGCGGGGTGTGCCGGCGGCCCTCGGGCGCCCGGTGGACGGTGCGTTCGACGCCTGTCACCTGGACGTGGTCGGTCCGTACGAAGTCGACGTCGAACCGCTCGACGGCGTCCACCAGATCGGCGAGATAGCCCGGCGCCAGCCAGTCGTCCCCGTCGAGGAACGTGAGGTAGCGGCCCTCGGAGGCGTCGATCCCGGTGTTGCGCGCGGTGGCCAGTCCGCCGTTGTGCTCGTGTCGGATCACCCGGCTGTTCCTGAGTCTCTTCGTCAGCGTCAGCAGCGCTTCGTACGTCTTGTCCTTGGTGGACCGGTCCTCGACGAAGATGAACTCGAAGTCGTCCCGTTCGTTGTTGACCAGGCTGGTCACGGTCTCGGGTACGTACGACTCGATGTTGTAGCAGGGAACGATCACGGACAGTGTCGGGGGGCGGTTGGTCACGCGTACACCTGGGCTCTCTCCGGGGGGATCCCTGCGACCGTAGGAGACCTTCGGCGCCGGACACCGACTCCCCGCCGACCACCGGGTGAACGAAAGGTAACGGTCAGCTGATCCCGTATCGCGCCCCGATCCCGGCGATCACCACCGCCAGGCCTTCCTCGAAGTGCGTGTCGTAGTCGGTGAAGATCTCCGCGCCGGCCTGGGCCGACAAGGGGAAGTCAGCCATCAGCCGGGCCCGTTCCGCCACGTCGTACCCCTCCCTGCGCTCCCCCGCCACCGGCTCCACACCCTGCTCCTCCGTGACGAAACCGAGCGTGTAGAGGTACGTCGTCGAGATCGCCCGGACCGCCTGGGCGAGGGTGAGGCCGGCGGCCGTGAACAGGCGCAGGTTGTCCTCCATCTGCTCCGCGTGGTCGGTGCCGGTGAAGCGGGAGCCGCTGAACACCTTCGCGCCGTCGCGGTAGCCGAGCAGTGCCGCGCGCAGTCCGCGGTTGGACCGGAGCAGGCGTTCCCGCCAGGTGTCCGCGGGGTCCAGGGGGGTCGCGGTGACCATCCGGCGGTACATCTCGGTCGCCATCTCGTCGAGCAGCGCCTGTTTGTCCTTGAAGTGCCAGTACAGGGCCGGCGCCTTGACGTCCAGTTCCCTGGCGATGGCGCGCAGGGTCAGGCCGTCCAGTCCGACCTCGTTCAGGAGCCTGAGGGCGGTGTCGGCGACGCGGTGGCGGTCGAGGGGTGCTCGGCGTTCTGCGTTCACGCTTGACAGCTTAACGACGTTAAGGGCACGCTCGTGACCCATGGAACTTAACAGCGTTAAGGGGGATCGCCCGATGCGTCCAGGTAAGGACATCGACGTTCTGATCGTCGGCGCCGGCCCGACCGGCCTCGCCCTCGGCATCGACCTGGCCCGGCGCGGAGTGGACGCGCTGCTCGTGGAACGGGCCGAGGGGCTGTTTCCCGGCTCACGCGGCAAGGGCATCCAGCCGCGCACGATGGAGGTCTTCGACGACCTGGGCGTGCTCGACGCGATCCGCGCCGCGGGTGGCGGCTATCCGGTCGGGATGATCTGGCAGGACGGCGAACGGATGGGCGAGCACCAAATGTTCGACCCGGCCGAGGTGACGGAGGACTCGCCGTACACCGAGCCGTGGATGGTGCCGCAGTGGCGGACGCAGGAGATCCTCCTCGCGCGGCTGCAGGAGCTGGGCGGGAAGGTCGCCTTCGGCCGGGAGGTCGTGGGGGTGACGCAGGACGCGCAGGGCGTGACCGCGCACTTCGCGGGCGGCGAGAGCGTCCGTGCGCGGTACCTCGCCGCCGCCGACGGGGGCCGTTCGGCGGTGCGGCGGGCCCTCGGTGTCGGCATGACCGGGGAGAGCGTCGACCCGAGCCCGATGATGGTGGCGGACGTCAGGATCACGGGCCTGGACCGCGACAACTGGCACATCTTCCCGCCGCGGGGGGAGGGCGAGGGCTTCCTGGCCATCTGCCCGCTGGCGGGTACGGAGGACTTCCAGGTCGTGGCCCGGTTCGCGGAGGGGGCGTCGGTGGACGTCACCCTGGAGGGCATACGCAAGGTCGTCGCGGCCCGGTCCCACCTCGCCCCCGAGGACGTGACCGAGGTGCGCTGGGCCTCGGACTTCCGGCCGCGGGCCGCTCTGGCGGACCGGTTCCGGGACGGGCGGGTGTTCCTCGCGGGCGACGCGGCGCACGTCCATTCACCGGCGGGCGGGCAAGGGCTCAACACCAGCGTGCAGGACGCCTACAACCTGGGGTGGAAGCTGGGGGCGGTACTGCGGGACGGGGCGGACGCCGCTCTGCTGGACACGTACGAGGAGGAGCGGCGCCCCATCGCCGCCGACATGCTCGGCCTGTCGACCGGGGTCCACCGTGGGGAGGTACGGCGCGGCGAGGCCACCCGCCAACTCGGCCTGGGCTACCGCGAGTCGACCCTCACGGAGGAGACACGGGCGACACCGGGTCCGGTACGGGCGGGTGATCGCGCCCCCGACGGCACACTGGGCGGCGTACGCCTCTTCGACGCGTTCCGGGGGCCGCACTGGACGTTGGTGGCGGTGGGCATGGAGGCGCCGGAGGTTCCGGAGACGGTTCGGGTGGTCCGGGGGCGGGCGCAGGAGTCGTACGGCAGCGGGCTGTTCCTTGTGCGGCCGGACGGTTATGTGGGGTGGGCCGGGGGCCAGGCGGCCGGGCTTGTGGGCTACCTGGGCCGGTTCGGGCTTCGTTAGTCGTCGCCGTCGAGGAGGGTGTCTACGGAGAGGTCGGGGGTGACGCCGACGGATTCGGGAACGGGGACGGCTTGGCCTCGCTTGTAGCGGGCGGGGTCGGGGTACTTGCCGTCAGTCGGGTTCCGGTAGAGAAGGACCTCGTCGTGTTTGCGGTCGGCGACAAGGTAAACGGGGATGTTTGCCCGCGCGTAGATGTCGACCTTGGTGGCCGTGTCATTGGTCCAGTTGGAGGAGGTCACCTCCAACACCAGACGGAACACGTGTGGCGCGTAGCAGTTCTTCTCGACGAGTGCGTCTTTGTAGTCGTCGTCTACGACAGAGAAGTCCGGCACTGCGTAATCGTCCGGCCCGGTCGGCAGCCACAAGCCGATGCCCTGCACGTATCTGAGCCCCGCCTGCCTGGCCTTGATCCGCAGAAACTCCTCGATGAGCCAGGTCAGCGTCTCTTGGTGCGCCCCATCCGGCGGTGGTGTCACAACAATGCTCCCGTTGAGGATCTCCACCCGGTGCCCGGGCAGCTCCTCCCAGAGCCGGTCGGCAGCATCGGCAAGCGACGACTCGTGCAGCATCACAGCCACGGCACCCTCCTTTCGGGAACACCCTCCACGAGCGTAACCGGGGGCGGGCGATTTCCGCCCTCGATCGCCCATTCGAGGGAATCGCCCAGCTCAGAAGGCATCCGAGGGAACGTAGGTGCCCCACACCTCGCGCAGGGCGTCGCACACCTCCCCCACAGTCGCCCGAGCCCGCAACGCCTCCCTCATCGGGTACAGCACGTTGTCCTCCCCCTCCGCCGCCTTCTTCAGGGCGTCGAGGGCCGTGTCCACCGCCCCCTGATCCCGCTCCGCCCGCAGCTTCGCGAGCCGTTCCGCCTGCTGGGCCTCGATGGCCGGGTCCACGCGGAGCGGCTCGTACGGCTCCTCCTCGTCCAGCTGGAAGCGGTTGACGCCGACCACGACCCGCTCACCGGAGTCGGTCTCCTGGGCGATCCGGTACGCGCTGCGCTCGATCTCGGCCTTCTGGAAGCCGTGCTCGATGGCCGCGACCGCACCGCCGAGGTCCTCGACCTTCCGCATGAGCTCCACCGCGGCCGCCTCGACGTCGTCGGTCATCTTCTCGATGACGTACGAGCCCGCGAAGGGATCGACCGTCGCCGTCACGTCCGTCTCGTATGCCAGCACCTGCTGGGTCCGCAGGGCGAGGCGGGCGCTCTTGTCGGTCGGCAGCGCGATCGCCTCGTCGAAGGAGTTGGTGTGCAGGGACTGCGTACCGCCGAGGACCGCCGCGAGGCCCTGGACGGCGACGCGCACCAGGTTCACCTCGGGCTGCTGGGCGGTCAGCTGCACGCCCGCCGTCTGCGTGTGGAAGCGCAGCATCAGGGACTTGGGGTTCTGCGCGCCGAACTCCTCCCGCATCACCCTGGCCCAGATCCTGCGCGCCGCGCGGAACTTGGCGACCTCCTCCAGGATCGTCGTACGGGCCACGAAGAAGAAGGACAGGCGGGGCGCGAAGTCGTCGACGTCCATGCCCGCCGCCACCGCCGTGCGGACGTACTCGATGCCGTCGGCGAGGGTGAAGGCGATCTCCTGCACGGGCGAGGCACCCGCTTCGGCCATGTGGTAGCCGGAGATCGAGATCGTGTTCCACTTGGGGATCTCGGCCTGGCAGTACTTGAAGATGTCGGCGATCAGGCGGAGGGATGGCTTCGGCGGGAAGATGTACGTCCCGCGCGCGATGTACTCCTTCAGCACGTCGTTCTGGATGGTGCCGGTCAGCTTGTCGGCACTGACGCTCTGCTCCTCCGCGACCAGCTGGTAGAGGAGCAGGAGCAGGGCCGCGGGGGCGTTGATCGTCATCGACGTCGACACCTTGTCCAGCGGAATCCCGCCGAACAGCACCCGCATGTCGTCGATCGAGTCGATCGCCACGCCCACCTTGCCGACCTCGCCGTGCGCGATCGGCGCGTCGGAGTCGTGGCCCATCTGGGTGGGCAGGTCGAAGGCGACGGAGAGGCCCGTCGTGCCGTGTGCGATCAGGTCGCGGTAGCGGGCGTTGGACTCCCTCGCCGTGCCGAAGCCCGCGTACTGACGCATCGTCCAGGGACGGCCGGTGTACATCGTGGGGTAGACGCCTCGGGTGAAGGGATACGCGCCGGGCTCCCCGAGCTTCTCGGACGCGTCCCAGCCGTGCAGCGCGTCCGGCCCGTAGACCGGCTCGATGGGCAGTCCGGACTCCGACTCGCGCGCCATGGTGTTCCTCCGTGTCGCCGTTCACCGCTGTGTCCCACCATGCCCCGTAGTTCGCAACCGGTCACCCGCGGGGAACATCTCAGGTGACATCAGGGCGGTCGGGGGCGGCCGCGGTGAGACGCCGGGGGTCGGGATGCGTACCAGGGGCATGGGGAGATCGACTGCCGTACTCGCCGCGGGTGCCGCGCTCGTGGCGCTGTGCGGCTGCACGGTCCAGGGCCAGGACGGAGAGCGGCGGTCGCCCGTGCGCATAGAGCTGCCGGACGGCACCCCGTCGCCCAGGTCGGCCCCGCCCGACGACAGACCCGGCGCTCCGGACCCGCCCGCGGCACCGGCCGTGCTGTGGTCGCGGGGCGACGAGGGCCGTGACATACGGGAGCTCCAGGCCCGGCTGCGGCAGATCGCCTGGCTCTTCGACGGGCCGACCGGGACCTACGACGACCTGACCGAACAGGCGGTCAGGGGCTTCCAGGGAAAGCGGGGACTGCCGAAGACGGGAAGGACGGACGAGGTCACCTGGCGTCGGCTGCTGAAGATGACCCGCGAACCCGGCAAGTGGGACCTGTATCTGATGGGCGGCCAGCCGGCCGACGCGCCGGACGCGCGGTGCCTGACCGGCCGGGTGCTGTGCGTCAGCAAGACGAGCCGGACGCTGCGCTGGATGATCGACGGACGGACGGTCCTGACCGTGCCGGTGCGGTTCGGGTCGCAGTACACACCGACACGGGAAGGTGTGTTCAGCATCTATTGGAAGTCCCGGCACCATGTGTCGACGCTCTATGACTCACCGATGCCGTACGCGATGTTCTTCAGCGGTGGCCAAGCGGTGCACTACTCGTCCGACTTCGCGGCGACGGGCTACGCCGGCGCCTCGCACGGCTGCGTCAACGTACGGGACGAGCGGGCGATCGCGGAGATGTTCGCCCAGGTGAGGACCGGCGACAAGGTGGTCGTCCACTGGTGAGGCCGGACGCGGATGTGGGGCGCGGGCGGGACCGGGGGAACGTGTCCCGCCCGCGCCGATGCACGAGCCGCAGGTACGGGGGGAACCCCGGCTCTGTGCGACGGCCGATGACCAGTCGGCTCACTCAGTTCAGCGCCACGGGGGCCGAAAGTGTCACTCCTGGCGCGAGGAATTTTGAAGAGCCGACATAATCGCAGGTCAGCGACTTGCGGGGGCCCGCTCCGGTTCTCAGAGCGCGCCGGACGACGCGTTCGCCGTCACGGGCGCCGGCGCGGCGAGGCGATCCGGTACCAGCGCGGTCACGACGGTCGGGGCGTGCGCGGCGCCGAGCGTGCGGGGATCCTGCCGGCTGCCGTCGCCGTCGCGTCCGGGGTCGCCGCCACGGCCGTGACCGGAGTGGCCGGCGCCGTGCGAGCCTCCGGGGCGGTTGCCGTGGTGGCCCTTGCCGCCCCGGTCGCCGGAGTCGTCCTCGTCCTGGCTCCTGCCCCGGTCCCTCTCCCGGTCCCGGTCACGCTCCTTGTCCCGCTGCGCCCCGGTACCACCGACGGCGAGGTCCAGGACCTTCTTGCAGTACTTGGGCACCCGCTGGGAGCCGCCGGCCGCACCCTCCAGGTCACGGCGGCGGTCGAGGGAGAGCTGTCTGCCGTCACGCATGTCGCGGCAGGACGAGGCGAGGTCCTGCCACCGGCCGTCGGACGACCCGCCGTGCTCCTCGCCGGCATCGTCGCCGTCGCCGCTGGGACCACCGGGTGCCGTGTCCCGGTTGCCGCCGGAGCCCGTGGAGCCCGGCGAGGCGCCCTCGCCGGTGCCGCCGTCGCGCTCGGTGCTCCGCGGCCGGGGTGAGACGAGCGTCCGTTCATGCGGAGCCGGTGCAGAGACCGTGGCGGCCGGGCGAGCCGGTTCCTCCCCGCCGAACGGCGTCGGCAGGACTCCGGTTCCGGCCGCGACCGCGACCCCGCCGACCATGCCGACGGCCAGTGCGGCGGCGAGGGCGAGGCGCAGGGGACGGCCCCGGCGGGGGCGGCGGGCGGCCGGGGCGGACCGGCCGATCCGGACGAGCCCGCCGTCGAGGGCGGGCGAGGCGCCCGGTGCGGAGCGGTGGCCGACCGGCATGGCAACGTCGTCATGACCCGCGCGCGCCGCGCGGAACGCCGCCAACGCGGCGGCCTCTCCGGGCAGTTCCGTGCTGCTCAGCGGAGGTTCGACGGTCAGCGACTCAAGGGTCTTGGCGAGGCGTTCGGCCTGGTCGCGATCGGCCGCGTCGACAGCTTCGAGTGACTCTCCGCGCAGCAAACGCTCCGCCGTTTCGCGGTCCAGCCACCTGTACTGCTCGTCGGCCATCACACATCCTTCTGCGTCCGCGAACGCGTCTGCGTCACACTCGCGGACGTCACCGCGCGGCCGCGCGGTTCTCGCTGGGGAGGCAGGGCGTCGAGCACCCCGGTCGATTCCGGATCGTCGCCGAGCAGCTCGGCGAGCCGCTTCAGGCCACGGTGCGCGGCCGTCCGTACGGCACCCGGCCGCTTGCCGAGCGTCTCCGCGGCCGTCTTGGCGTCGAGCCCCACGACCACGCGCAGGACGACGGCTTCGGCCTGGTCCTGCGGCAGCCGTGCGATGAGGGAGAGGGTGCCGTCGGTGGCCAGGGCCTCCATGGCCTCTCCCGCGGTGTCGGACTCGGCCGCCTTCCCGGTCAGCTCCGTCTCGTCGCCGCCGATCGCGGGGCGGCGGCCGCGCATGCGTATGTGGTCCAGGGCGCGGTTGCGGGCTATTCGGGCGGCCCAGCCGCGGAAGCGGTCCGCGTCCCCGCTGAAGCGCTCCAGGTCGCGCGCTATCTGCAGCCACGCCTCCGACGCGACGTCCTCGGCGTCGGGATCGCCGACCAGCGTCCGTACGTACCCGAGCAGCCGCGGGTGCACGGAGCGGTACACAGTCCGGAACGCGGTCTCGTCCCCGTCCTGCGCCGCAAGCACCGCGGCGGTCAGCTCCGCGTCGTCCCCCAGCACTGGATACCTCAAATTGATGGTCGCGGCATGAAGACCGCAGGTCGTTGCGGTGGTCTTACACCCTCCGCGTCCGGCGCGAAAGGCACGTTACGGCCTGAAAGCGCTGCTCGTCCATGTCCGTACAACATGCAACTACCCGGGAAACGGGGAATGTGTCCCTTCGGGTGTGACAGAAAACGCAGTCACGGCGCTGTAGAGAGTACGGGCCGCCGCGCGGCCCGTGCCGCGCGACGGCCGGGGCCTCTCCTGTGGGGGGTGGCGGCCCCGGCCGTCGCCTCGGCGCCGGCGATCGGTGCGAGCGGTGACCGCGGGAGCGGTGAACGCAGGGACGCACTGCGACTGCGACTGCGACTGCGACTGCGACTGCGACACGTAACCCGGGCGTGGGCCGCGGGGTCAGCCCTTCTTCTCCGAGCTCTGGTCAGAGTTCTGCCCCGAGTCCCTTTCGGAACTCTGCTCCGAGCTGTTCTCGGGATTCTGCTCCGCGTTCCTGTCGGAGCTGTTCTCCTGGCTGTCCTCCGGGCTGTTCTCGGCACCCTCGCCCGGCGCCTGCTCACCCTCGCGGTCCTGCTCGCCCCCGCGGTCCTGCCCGTTCTGGGGCGCCCCGCTCCCGTCCGGCGCCTGGCTCGGCCCGGTCTTGGCGGCCGCGAGCTGCTCGGCGCAGTACGCCTTCACCTTGTCGGCACCGCCCGCCGCACTGACGAGGCGCTCCCAGGCCGCCGCGTCCAGGGCGTTCCCGCGCTCCTCGACCTGGCTGTAGGCACGGCACCTGGCCTCGGTGTCCTGAGCGGTGGAGGGGTGGGCCGGCTTCCCGGCATCGGACGGCCCGGCGGAGTCCCCGGCGGCAGGACGGTCGGGGGCGCCGGACGACGAGGCGGCCCGGCCCCTGTCGCCGGCGGAGGTGTCGGGCGCGTCGGCCGAGCCGATCGCGGCGACGGCCACTCCGCCCAGCGTGAGGCTCACGGCGAACAGGGAGAGCAGGGTCTTCACCGAGCGCGCGAGACGTCGTTGCTCACGGGGCCGCCAGTCGTCCCGGCGCCGGGTGCCGGTCTGAGCAGCCCTCGCCGCCCGGGCGGCCCGGAACGCGGCCACCGCACGCTGCTCGCCCTCGGTGTCCGGGCGGTGCCCGCGCAGCACGGCGGCGACGAGCAGCGCCTCCAGCTCGGCCTCGTCCAGCGCCAGGGCCGGGCCGGGGCCGGAGACCCTGCCGTCAGGGTGCACACGCCGACGGCCGGTGGACCCACCGCCGCTCTGCTGTTCACCCATGTCCGTTCCCGTTCCTGTCCGACCTTGCCCGATGTGCCCCTGGGGGCGTTGCGCGGTCTCCGGGCCTTTCCTGGCCGGAGAAGCACACGTGACCTGTGTGACCCATGTGACGGCTGTGGCTCACGAGTCCCGTAGCCCTGTACGTCACCAGGACGCCGTACGACTCATCGTTCGCTCCGCTCGCTTCAGCGAAGCGCCGCTGCGCCGCTCGCGCCGCTCGGGCCGCCGCCGTCACCCACACTGTTCATTTCGATTCCCCCAGCGTCCGGGGGCCGTCTTCCGTCACACCTTCGACGCCCAGCTGTTTGGCAAGGCGCTTCAGACCCCGGTAGGCGGCCGTCCGCACCGCGCCCGGGCGCTTGCCGAGGACGCGTGCCGCGGCGGGCGCGTCGAGACCGACGACGACCCGCAGCAGCACGGCCTCCGCCTGGTCCCGCGGCAGGCCGCGGACCAGCTCCAGGGCGTACTCCGTGGACAGCGACTCCAGTGCCTGGTCGTACGTGCTGTGCGGACCCGGAAGATCCAGCACGTCCTGTTCCAGCGCCGACGAGCGGGGCCGCACCTTCTGCCGGCGCAGATGGTCCAGTGCCCGGTGCCGGGCGATGGTCGCGCTCCAGCCCCGGAACCCGGCTCCGTCGCCCTTGAACCGGCCGAGGTCCCGGGCGATCTCCAGCCAGGCGTCGGACGCCACGTCCTCCGCGTCGTTGCCGACCAGGCCCCGCAGATACCCGAGCAGTCCCGGCTGCACCAAGCGGTACGCGACCGCGAAGGCAGCCTCGTCACCGTCCTGGGCCCGCGCGACGGCCGCGCCCAATTCCCCGTCGTAGGCGTGCACCCGACGGGGTTCCCCTCCTCGGCCCAAGAACTGTCCTCGTCCGTACCGGTTCGTAGCGAATCCGCACCTTCGGGTACGGCCACCCTTGCCCACGCTCCTCCACGGTCAACAGCGCTCGGGCTCACAGAAGTGTCACAGGGCACGCCTCGCCCGCCCCCGGCTACAACCATCGCGGCCCATCGGCAGTCAGAGACGCCGTGACGCCATGGGAGCCGTGTGACGGCCCCGTCACGGCAATGGCATACGATGCGCGCGTTTCGCATAAAGTTCCCATAAGAGGATGTACACGTCATGGCAATCCGTGCCCCTTATCGTTCCCTTCGCGGCATTTCCGCCGCCGTCGCACTGCTCGCGATCGGCGCGGCGGGCTGCTCGGATGTCTCGGATGCCGTCGACAGCGCCAAGGACGGCGCGAAGAAGGTGGCCCGTCAGCGGTCCGTGTTCACGCTGAACGTCGGGGACTGCTACAACCCGAACACCAAGGGCGAGGGCGAGGAGATACTCGTCGAGATCGTGCCCTGCGACGAGGCACACGCGGGCCAGGTCGTGGCCGACTTCCAGATCACCGGAGTGAAGAAGTACCCCGGCGAGGCCGAGGTTTCGGCGATCGCCGACAAGCGCTGCCCGGTCGAGGCGAACAAGTACGCCCCGGACACCTGGGCGCTCTCCAAGGGGGTCTCCCTCTTCTACTACACGCCGACCCAGCAGAGCTGGCAGACCGGCGACCGTGCCGTGAGCTGTACGTACACCAAGGAGTCGGGCAAGTTCACCGGCTCACTGGCCGGCAAGTCCCTCAAGCCGGAGCAGAAGACGTATCTGAACGGCTCGAACGCGGTCTACGACGCGCTGTGGGCGAACCAGCCCGAGAAGGAGACCGTCGAGGAGGACCTGCCCGGTTACAAGGCGCAGGCCAAGGCCGTCGCCGCCGCTCTGGAGAAGCACCTCGCCGGCCTGGACGGCATCGAGGGCGCGGAGGTCGGCAAGCTGCGCGAGCAGCTGAAGAAGACCGCCGCGCAGTGGAAGAAGGCGGCGAACGCCGCCGACACCGACACGTTCTACATCGCCTACGACCCGGCCTTCACCGGCATCGACCCGAACAAGACGGTCGCCGCCCGCAAGGAGCTGGGCCTGGCCACCACCGTCCCGGCCGACGAGGCCGAGGTCTGGGCGGGCTGACGCCCGAGAAGAGGCGGGGCCATGTCCGACACGGACGTGGCCCCGCTTTCTCGTGGCCCCACACCGTCGTGGCCCCACCACCTCATGGCCCCACCACCTCGTGGCCCCGAGCTCCCCGTCGGCTCGCCACGAACGCATGCGCGAGTGACGTTTTGTGATCACCATGCGCTGGTCCTGATGCCACCTGTGTGACAGGTGATGCTTTCGTGACCATTTCCTAGGGGTGGGACAGTTGAGTCCTAGCAGGACCCGTGCGTACAAACCGCTCAGTCTCAAGAGACGCGCCTGGCTGACGCTGGGAGCCGTCGTGCTCAGCGGCGCCGGCGTCGTCACGTACGCCATCGCGGACCAGCCGGCGCCGGCGGACGCCGAGGCGGGCGGCCGCGAGCCGTCCGTGCACACGCTGAAGCTGAAGGACCGTGGCTCCGGCCGCAAGGGCCTGGCGAAGCAGGAGACCAGCCGGTTCAGCGCGGTGGTGCTGACCTGGAACGACCCCCAGGCCGGCGCCCAGGGCACCCCCGAGGTGCGCACCCGGGACCTCAGGACCGGCAAGTGGTCCGGCTGGCAGCGAGTGACCGTCGAGCCCAGCCAGGCCGACGGCGCCGAGGGCGAGCGGGCCGCCCTGCGCGGTGGCACGGAGTCGGTGTGGACCGGTGACGCCGACGGCATCGAGGTGCGGATCGTCGACGCGGACGGCACCGAGGCCGGAGGCCAGCCGGCCGGCATGGACGTCAAACTGCTCGACCCGGGCACCGACCCGCGGGACGAGTTGAAGCCGGCCGCGTTCGCGGCGGAGGAGACCGCCGAGCCCACGACCGCGGCGCCCACGACCGAGTCCCCGGTGCCGACCGACCCGCCCACGACACCCGGAGAGCCGACGCCGACCGACACCCCCACCACGCCGGGAGAGCCGACGCCGACCGGTTCCGGCACGCCCACCGACTCGGCGTCCCCGACCGCCTCCCCGACCCCGACCTCCACCGTCCCCGCCCCCCGGCCGTCGACGGTCGTCAAGCCGCCGGTCATCACCCAGACCGAGTGGGGCGCGTCGACCGAGTACGACGGCACCCCGGAATACGGCAGCGAGATCAAGGCCGCCGTCATCCACCACACCGGCGTCGACAGCGACAACACCCTGTCCTGCGCCGAGTCCCGGGCACGGCTGCGTTCCATCCAGCAGGCGCACATCAGCCAGGGCTACTTCGACATCGGCTACAACTTCGTCGTCGACAAGTGCGGCCAGATCTTCGAGGGTCGCAGCGGCGGCATGGAACTGCCGGTGACCGGCGCCCACGACGCCGGGTTCAACACCGACACGGTCGGCATCTCGTACATCGGCAACTTCGAGACGGCCGCGCCGAGCCGCGCCGGCATGGACGCGATCTCCCGGATCGTGGCCTGGAAGTTCGGGATGTACGGCATCGACCCGACCGGCAAGGTCACACTGACGTCCGGAGTCCCGCAGGGCTACAGCGGCAACAAGATCCCGCAGGGCACGTCCGTCACCCTGCCCCGGGTCCTCGGCCACCGGGACACCAACTCCACGGCCTGCCCGGGCGCCAACCTCTACCCCAAGCTCAGCCGGATCGCCCAGGTCGCCAAAGCCCCGGGCATCTCGCACGCCCTCGCCACCTCGGACTTCGACCGTGACGGCATCAGCGACCTGGTCGCCGGCACGCCCCGCGCGCTGAGCAACGGCGGCACCCTCACCGTCCTCCCGGGCGGCATCGACGGCCCGGTCACCGCGGCCAAGGTGACGCTCACCCAGAACAGCACCGGCGTCCCCGGCTCCCACGAGTCCGGCGACAACTTCGGCGCCGCCACCGCATGGGGCGACGTCAACGGCGACGGCTACGCCGACCTCGCCATCGGTGCGCCCGGCGAGGACGACACCAGCGGCCACGCCGACCGCGGCTCGGTCACGGTGCTCTACGGCCCGGCGCTCGGCTCCGGGTTCTCGTACACCACGTCGGGCAGTGTCACGGCGACCGGCGCCAAGCTCGGTTCGACGGTCACCGTCGGCGACTTCAACGGCGACGGCAAGGCGGACGTGTTCGCGGCCGGCACCGGCAAGGGCGGCAACTGGCACGCGCGGCTCACCGGCGGCGCCACCGCGGCCGGCACGCTCACCACGGCCACCGGCTCCGTCGCCCATCTGGACGCCGCGACCGGCGACTTCAACCGGGACGGCTACGCGGACGTCGCCCTGAACTACCGCGACACCGGCGGCATCGGCCGGATCGTCCGCTTCGCCGGCTCGGCGACCGGCCTCACCAAGGCCGGCGTGCTCTCCGTCAAGGGCGGCCGTTCCCTCGCCGCGGGCGACGTGAACGGCAACGGCTACGACGACATCGTCATCGGCCAGCCGGTGGCCGCCGAGTCGGGCGGCAGGTCCGGCGGCCAGATCACCATGGTCCCGGGCACGTCCACCGGCTTCACCACCACCGGCATGACCACGATCCACCAGGACACGACGAACGTCGCGGGCGGCAACGAGTCCGGTGACGACTTCGGCGCCTCCGTCTCGGTCGGCGACTACAACGCCGACGGCTTCGCCGACGCCCTCACCGGCGTTCCCGGCGAGGACTTCCCGCGTGGCGGCGTGAACCAGTCCGACGCGGGTGACGTGCTGCTGGTCAAAGGCACCGCCTCCGGCCTCACCGGCACCGGCTCGATCCGTATCTCGCAGGAGACGTCCGGCGTCCCGGGCACCGCGGAGGGCGGCGACCTGTTCGGCTCCGCGGTCTCTCTGACCGACCTGTCCGGCTACGGGCGCGCCGACCTGACACTCGGCGCGCAGGGCGAGGACGGCACGGACGGCATCGTCCTGTACCTCCCGAGCAACAGCACGGGCCTCGGCTACAGCCAGGCGGTCATCTACAGCAAGACCGTGCTGGGCACGCCGACGGACGCCCACCTCGGCCAGACGCTGACGCCATGACCGCCGGGTGAAAGCCGAACCGGCCGGGGTCCCGCCCATTCACGGGACCCCGGCCGGATTCCGTCGGCCCGCCCTACCGCACGGACCCGCCCTGCGTGGCGTCCCGGCACAGCAGCCGCAGCGAGCCGTCACCCGCGAAGCACCGGCGGGCCTCGTCGATGGGATCCCACAGTCGCCCGTCGGGCGTACGGATCCAGTGGTCGCCGCCGGACGCCCACCACTCGGCGCCCGTCTGACGGGCGATCACCTCACCGGCGTACGCGCCGAGTCCGCGCAGCGTGGTCTCGACGGCGGCGTACGGCGTTCCCTCGCCGCGCAGTTGGTCGATCATCCGGTCGACCCGCCACAGGCTCTGCGCCGAGTAGTCGAGCCTCAGCCGCGCCCCCTCACGCATCACCGACACGGCGTCCGCCGCCCACCGCACCGGCTTCGTCGCAGCTGAGGGCCTGGTCTCCGCTTGAGTCGTCACATACTTGGCAGCGCGGCCCGGTCACTTTTCGTCACGCGGATCCCCGGGCTGCCCAGGACCGGTGCAGGACCGCCGCACCCCGCCCCCAGGACGGTCACAGGACTCCCCCAGCGGCCGGGTTTACCCGGGAGTGACGCTTCGCCGCCGCCGTGCGCTCCTGTCACTGATGAGCATGTACTTCCATCTCCGCGCCGTGCCACCCTCGGCCCTGCGCAACAGCGCCTCCTGGTTCCAGCGCCTGTTCGAGGACGACTGGAACACCGTGCGGGACCGGATCGGCCGGCACCGCGAGGAAGTGCTCGACAAGCAGTACGGCGATGTCGAGCTCCTCTACTGCGGTGCTCCTCCGCACCATGCGCCGGAGGGCCCCCGGACCCAGGTGGTCCTGGGCGGTCACCCGCTGTCCCACACGGACGCGTCCCAGCCGCCGTTCCTGCTGCTCACCGCGGCCCAGGTGACCGGGGTCGCCGCGTACCTGAGCGCGTCCGACTTCGACGACCTGTGGCAGCGCGCGCGCACGAAGCTGCTGCGGCCGTACCGCCTGTCCGACGCGGAGCCCGAGGTCCGCGGCCTCTTCGCCGCGACGCACCGCGACCTGACCGCCTTCTACGCGCAGTCGGCGCACCACGGCGACGCGGTGGTCAAGTGGCTGGTGAGCTGACCACGCCGGAGGCGACGGCGCCTCAGCCCCGCCCCCGGGCACGCCGGGACACCACCGCCCGCAGCACCCGGCGCCCCTCCGTCGACACCTCCAGTGCCCGGCGCAGTCCGCCCGCGCCATGCCCGGCGAGCAGTTCCAGGACGCTGATCTGCCGGCGCAGTTCGGCGGCGACGAGCGGTGACATGCCCTCCGTACGCCCGCCGACGGGAGCCCCGCCCGCGCGCACCGAGTCGAGCGCCTGCGCACCCGCGGGGGGCGCATCGCCTTCCGCGGGGTCCAGGAGCCGGTGTATCTGCAGGGCGGCGACCGAGCAGGCGTCGGCCCAGATCCGCGCCTCCGCGGCGGACCGTACGACGGGGGCGGCGGCCAGCATCCGCCGGGCGAGCAGCGCGGCCTCGTCCTCGGCGCCCTCGTCGTCCACGACCTCGGCGACGCCCAGCTTCGCGCGCACCTGGTCCAGCAGCTCGCCCCACTCGGCCGGGTCGCCGACCGCCGCGAGGTTCGCCCACAGGGGTCTGAGCACCTCGTCGTCCCCGCCCAGCAGGGGCACGCACCGATCCAAACAAGCCAACCCGCTGGCGGCCAATCCGCGTTCGTCGGCCTGAGCGATCAGTTCCACCAGGCTCATCCACGCCTCCCTTAGCGGGTCGTCTTCGAGGGTCTGGGTCCCCGCGCAGGACCCGAACGGGCCCGTTCCTTAACGGAGCCCGCACTTCCCCTTACTGCGTGCAACGGCCCCGGATTGTCACAGCGGCACCACACCGAGCCGGTCGAGCAGCCGGAAGAAGAGGTTTTCGGCCAAAGGATCCGCTTCAGCGGTGAGTACGTCGACCAGCGAGTCGGCGTTCACCTCGTGCCCCGCCTCGGCCGCCCAGGCGACGGCCCGCGCGGCGGCGTCTTCCGGTTCGAGGAAGTAGTCCTCCAGGGTGAGTCCCGCGCCCTCCTCGCCCGCGCCGTCGCCGTCCCCGGCGCCGAGGTGGGCGGCCATGGCGGCCCGCCCCAGGCAGGTCGTCCACGCCCCGCTCTCCGGCGCCGCCGCCTCCACCACCACCGAGGCGCTGTCCATGACGTAGCCGAAGAGCGCGGGCGCCCCGGTCTCGCGGGCCAGGTCGTTCATGTTCCCGATCCCGCCGTCACCGCTCGGGTACTCCCACACCTGCCAGCCGCCCGGAGCCCGGCCGCGCAGGGTCATGCCCCCGGCATCCGACAGCGCGTCCAGCTCCGCCAGCGACCGCTCGTCCCGGCCCACGACGAAATAGCCCCAGTAGCCCATTCGCGGATCCCCCCGGCTGTTCGGTTCGCCTCGGGCCGAATACACCACAGTCGTACGGGGGTTCGCAGCCGTATGGGCCGATCCGCAGCTCAGCCGAGCCGGTCCGCGAGCTCCCTGAAGCGCTCCCAGGACAGCTCGGGCCGCCCCTCGTCCCACAGCTTCTGTGCCGTCGCCCGCAGCGGCATCCTGATCCCGGCCGCGACCTGGGCCTGCGTCTGTGAGTTCGCGAGGTCGCACCAGACCGCGAAGGACCCGCCGAGGATCTGGTCGTCGTACGTGGCCGGCACGGCCGTGGTCCCGCGTACGACCCGCGGCGTCCACTGCTCGTAGATCCGCCGTCCCGTCGGATAGACGAAGGTCTGCGGCTCCCCGAGCACGTAGTAGAGGAACTCGTCGTTGTAGTTGATCAGCTTGCGCCCGGCACGCAGGTACTCCACCGGCACCCGCGCGCCGATCTCCTTGCCGGTCCAGTACGCCACCTGGATGTCCTTGTCCGGCTGGACGGAGGTGTTCCGGAAGAACCCGTCGTTCCACGCCCTCGGCGTGCGGTCGTGGGCACGGACGGTGGCGGCGCGGTCGTTGAGCCACTTGGTGGTCAGGTCGGCGACGGTCCCGCCGGCTCCGAACTCCTCGCGCGCGGCTGCCGCGAGCTGCGGATAGGCCGCCTGCGGGTCGGACACGGTCAGCGCCTGGTACTCGTCGCCGCCGAGATGCCACTGGTCGCCGGGGAACAGAGCGGCGTACTCGTCGAGCAGGTCGTCGACGATCCGCGCGGACTTCGGGTCGGAGATGTCGATGGCCCCGCGCGTGGCGACACCCGACGCGTTCCGCAGCTGGAGGTCGGGGTGCGCGGCGATCACCGCCCCGAGGTGTCCGGGCGAGTCGATCTCGGGCACGACGGTGATGTGCCGGGCGGCCGCCAGCTCGACGATCTTTTTGACCTGGGCCTTGGTGAGGTGCTGCCGCGAGACGACCTCGGGGTGCGAGTCGGACTCGACACGGAAGCCCTGGTCGTCGGAGAAGTGCAGCCCGAGCTGGTTGAACTTCAGGTCGCCCAGCTCCCGCACCCGGTCCTCGATCCAGTCCGCGGTGAAGTGCTTGCGGGCGATGTCGAGCATGAACCCGCGCACCGGCTTGGCCGGCTCGTCGCGCACGACGCCCTCCGGCGCCGTACCCCCGCCCTGCACCGCCTGCTTCAGCGTCCGGGTCCCGTAGAAGACCCCCGCCTGCCCCGGCCCGCTGACGGTCACGCGCCCGCCGCGCACGGTCATGGTGTACGACTCCGGGTTCGCGCCCCGGTCACCGCCCAGCGTCAGCCGTACGTCCCCGGCACGCGCGTCGTCCTTCTCACCGGCGTACGTCAGCCCCAGCTCACCGGCGACGAGCCGCCCCTCGTCGGCGAGATCGGCGTCGCCCACCACGACGCGCTGCCCGCGCGCGGGACGCCAGCCGGGCCCGCGCTCGGCCGTGTGGGCACCGACGGCGGGGATGGTCTGCGGAGTCTTCGACAGCGGGTACGACCGGCTGGGCGTCGGCGTGGGGGCGCCGGGCCGCTTCGGAGCCGACGGGGAGACGTCGCCTGCCGCGCCCGGCGTGGATCGCCCTTGCTCCGAGGCCGCGGACCCGCTGTCGTCGGTGGTCGCCAGGAGTCCGAGGCTCACCCCGGCGGCGACCGTCACGACGACCACCGCGACGATCAGCGCCCAGGTCTGCTTGAGCGCTTTCTTCGCCGGTTGCCGGCGCCTGTGCTTGTGCTGGCTCACGGCGCCAACCTAGGCCCTGTGAGCTCGGCCGGGCGTCCACCACACGTTCCGAAACTCTCCCGTTCGACTGAAATTCGGGCATCCGTCGGACACCTCACGTCCACACTCGATAACGTGGCGCCACTCCTCTCCCAAAATCCTCTGCCGAAACCCACGTGACGCCCACACACCTTCCTGGCCGAGTGGCCATACCGTCGCTCCCCGAGCAGACCCGCACTCCACCGTCTCCGAACGCGCTGGAGTCCTTCAACACCGCCTCCGCCGACGAGGTGAAGCGGACCCTCCTCACCTGCCTGCACAGCGTCCGCTGGGCCATCCGCATCGCGGACCACCGCCCGTATCCGGACGTCGACTCCCTCTTGGCCGCGTCGGACGAGGCGGCGTACGACCTGTCGCCGGCTGATCTGACGGAGGCGCTGGCAGGAGAAACGTTGCCTGTGCTGCCGGAAGGGGTCTACGGGGCGGCCCATACGGCACTCAACGCGGCAAACGCCGCATATGAGGCCAAGTTCGGCCACGCCTTCGTCATCTGCCTGGACGACCTGCCACCGGCGGAGGCCCTGGACCACGTTCTGCACGCCATCCGGTCTCGATTGGCGAACGATCCGGACGACGAGCGAGCCCTGACGGCAGAGGAACTGCGGCGCCTCGCGAAGGGGCGGTTGGTGCGCGCCCTCAGGGGCGCGGGGAACCGCGCGACCAGCCCCAACGGCACCGCACCCGGCAGATAACCGCACACACTTTCCCATTAGCCGCCAATCACCCATCCGCGTGCCAGTTTGATCACACCACCTGCCCCCCGCTCAGCCCAGCGGCAGCGCATGGCTACGATGCTGGGGGCCGGTGGACCGTACCCGGCCGGGCCCGACCGACAGCACAAGCCGGCGCGGCCCCAATCCCCGCTCCCGGAGGAACTTCCGTGCCGGCTGGAACGCTGTACCGCGGCCGGGAAGGAATGTGGTCCTGGGTGGCTCACCGAGTCACCGGCGTCCTCATTTTCTTCTTCCTGTTCGTTCACGTGCTGGACACCGCCCTCGTCCGTGTCTCCCCCGAGGACTACGACAAGGTCGTAGCCACGTACAAGACGCCGATCGTCGCGCTGCTGGAGTACGGCCTCGTCGCCGCCATCCTCTTCCACGCGCTCAACGGCCTGCGCGTCATCGCCGTCGACTTCTGGTCCAAGGGCCCGCGCTACCAGAAGCACATGCTCTGGTCCGTCGTCGGCCTGTGGGTCGTGCTGATGATCGGGGCGATCTACCCCGTGCTCGGCCACGCCGCTCGTGAACTGTTCGGGAGCTGACGCGCATGTCCATCACTGAGAAGACCGCGTCCGGGATCGGCCCCGTCGAGGGCGGCTCGGTCTACAACGTCGACAACCCGGCCCCGTTCATCGAGGCCCCGCGCAAGCGCACCAAGAAGACCCCGCGGTCCACCCGCGGCAACTTCGAGATGGCCGCCTGGCTGTTCATGCGCCTGTCCGGCATCGTCCTCGTCGTCCTGGTCATCGGCCACCTGCTGATCCAGCTCGTGCTGGACGGCGGCGTCTCCAAGATCGGCTTCGCCTTCGTGGCCGGCCGCTGGGCGTCCCCGTTCTGGCAGGTCTGGGACCTGCTGATGCTCTGGCTCGCGATGCTGCACGGCGCCAACGGCCTGCGTACGGTCATCAACGACTACGCGGAGCGCGCGAACACCCGGCTGTGGCTGAAGGGCCTGCTCTACACCGCCACGGTGTTCACCATCCTGCTGGGCACGCTGGTGATCTTCACCTTCGACCCGAACATCCGCTAGGCACGGGGCTGAGGCAACCACTCATGAAGATCCACAAGTACGACACCGTCATCGTCGGCGCCGGTGGCGCGGGCATGCGCGCGGCCATCGAGTCGACGAAGCGCAGCCGCACCGCCGTGCTGACCAAGCTCTACCCCACCCGCTCCCACACGGGCGCCGCGCAGGGCGGCATGGCCGCCGCGCTGGCCAACGTGGAGGAGGACAACTGGGAGTGGCACACCTTCGACACGGTCAAGGGCGGTGACTACCTGGTCGACCAGGACGCCGCCGAGATCCTGGCGAAGGAGGCCATCGACTCCGTCCTCGACCTGGAGAAGATGGGCCTGCCGTTCAACCGCACGCCCGACGGCACGATCGACCAGCGCCGCTTCGGCGGTCACAGCCGCAACCACGGCGAGGCCCCGGTCCGCCGGTCCTGCTACGCCGCGGACCGCACCGGCCACATGATCCTCCAGACGCTCTACCAGAACTGCGTCAAGGAGGGCGTGGAGTTCTTCAACGAGTTCTACGTCCTGGACCAGCTGATCACCGAGGTCGACGGCGTCAAGAAGTCGGCCGGTGTCGTCGCCTACGAACTGGCGACCGGTGAGATCCACGTCTTCCAGGCGAAGGCCGTGATCTACGCCTCCGGCGGCTGCGGCAAGTTCTTCAAGGTGACGTCGAACGCGCACACGCTGACCGGTGACGGCCAGGCCGCGGTCTACCGCCGGGGTCTGCCGCTGGAGGACATGGAGTTCTTCCAGTTCCACCCGACCGGCATCTGGCGCATGGGCATCCTGCTGACGGAGGGCGCCCGCGGTGAGGGCGGCATCCTCCGCAACAAGGACGGCGAGCGCTTCATGGAGAAGTACGCGCCGGTCATGAAGGACCTCGCGTCCCGTGACGTCGTCTCGCGCTCCATCTACACGGAGATCCGCGAAGGCCGCGGCTGCGGCCCCGAGGGCGACCACGTCTACCTGGACCTCACCCACCTCCCGCCGGAGCAGCTGGACGCCAAGCTGCCCGACATCACGGAGTTCGCGCGGACGTACCTCGGCATCGAGCCCTACACGGACCCGATCCCGATCCAGCCCACGGCCCACTACGCGATGGGCGGCATCCCGACCAACGTCGAAGGTGAGGTCCTGGCGGACAACACCACCGTGGTCCCCGGCCTGTACGCGGCCGGCGAGGTCGCGTGTGTGTCCGTGCACGGCGCCAACCGCCTGGGCACCAACTCGCTGCTGGACATCAACGTCTTCGGCCGCCGGGCGGGCATCGCGGCGGCGGAGTACAGCCAGCGGGCCGACTTCGTCGAGCTGCCGGAGGACCCGGCGCGGCTGGTGATCGACCAGGTCGAGCGGCTGCGCAGCTCCACCGGCACCGAGCGGGTGGCGACCCTGCGCAAGGAGCTCCAGGAGACCATGGACGCCAACGTCATGGTGTTCCGTACGGAGCAGACGATCAAGACGGCCGTGGAGAAGATCGCGGAGCTGCGCGAGCGCTACAGGAACGTCTCGATCCAGGACAAGGGCAAGCGGTTCAACACGGACCTGCTGGAGGCCATCGAGCTCGGCAACCTGCTCGACCTGGCCGAGGTCATGGCGGTCTCCGCGCTGGCCCGCAAGGAGTCCCGCGGCGGTCACTACCGCGAGGACTACCCCAACCGCGACGACGTCAACTTCATGCGCCACACCATGGCGTACCGCGAGGTGGGTGACGACGGCTCCGAGACCGTCCGTCTCGACTACAAGCCGGTCGTCCAGACCCGCTACCAGCCGATGGAGCGTAAGTACTGATGGCTACCCCCGTTATGGACAAGGCCGAGGCTCAGTCCGCGGCCTCCCCGTACATCACGGTCACGTTCCGGGTCCGCCGCTTCAACCCGGAGGTCTCGGCCGAGGCCACGTGGGAAGACTTCCAGCTGGAGATCGACCCCAAGGAGCGTGTCCTCGACGGCCTCCACAAGATCAAGTGGGACCTGGACGGCACGCTGACCTTCCGCCGCTCCTGCGCCCACGGCATCTGCGGCTCGGACGCGATGAGGATCAACGGCAAGAACCGTCTCGCCTGCAAGACCCTCATCAAGGACATCAACCCCGAGAAGCCGATCACGGTCGAGCCCATCAAGGGCCTGACGGTCCTGAAGGACCTGGTCGTGGACATGGAGCCGTTCTTCCAGGCGTACCGGGACGTCATGCCCTTCCTCATCACGAAGGACACCAACGAGCCCACGCGCGAGCGTCTGCAGACGGCCGAGGACCGTGAGCGCTTCGACGACACGACGAAGTGCATCCTCTGCGCCGCCTGCACGTCCTCCTGCCCGGTCTTCTGGAACGACGGCCAGTACTTCGGTCCGGCGGCCATCGTCAACGCGCACCGCTTCATCTTCGACTCGCGTGACGAGGCCGGCGAGCAGCGCCTGGAGATCCTCAACGACAAGGACGGCGTCTGGCGCTGCCGGACGACCTTCAACTGCACGGACGCCTGCCCGCGCGGTATCGAGGTCACGAAGGCGATCGCCGAGGTGAAGCGGGCGCTGATCACGCGCCGCTACTGAGGCCGTTCTCGGTACGGCTTCCCGTACGGATGTGAGGGCCCCTCTTCCCGGGCCGGTACCCGGGAAGAGGGGCCCTTCGGCATGGGCTCACACGTTCGAGTGGACGCGATCGTTCCGGACGGGCGGGCGGTGCCCGGCCTACGATGATGCTCTCGACACCAGCCCCTAGGAGGCACGCGATGTCCGCTGCATCCGTCGAGCAGCCCTTCGACGACGACGAGCCGTTCTCCCTGACGGCCATCGCCGACGAGATCATGGAGCGCCATCCGGGCTACCGCGTCGAGATCATCGGAGGCCACCTCCTCGTGACCCCATCACCGGATGCCCCGCACGCGCGTGCCCTGACGAAGCTCATGCGCCCCTTCATCGCTGCAGGGCTCGACGACGACGGAACCGAAGTCCTCCAGAACGTCGGCCTCTGGCTCCCCACCGGCGACGAGGACTACGCCATCCCCGACCTCGTGGTGGTGGACGCCGACATCGACGACCACTTCGTCGAGAACAACGCGTACGACCCGGGCTGCTTCCGCCTGGTCCTGGAAGTCACCTCCGGGAACTGGAAGGACGACCTCAAGACCAAGGTCACCGCCTACGCCAGGGCCGCGGTTCCCGTGTACGTCGTCGTCGACCGCAAGCACCAGCGGCTCCACGTCCTCACCGACCCCGCCGGGGACACCTACGAGAGCCACCGTCCCCACGCCCCCGGCGAGATCGTCACTCTTCCGGACTCCATCGGCGCCAAGGTCACGCTGGACGTGGCGGAGATCCTGAAGGCGGGCCTGCCGAAGAAGTGAGGTGGCGGGGCAGCCGAACGGGGGGTGACGGGCCACCCCCGGCACCAGCGCGGGTGCAAGCCACCCCTGCACAATCACGGCCTCCGGCCGATCATCCCCTTATTCTGACGCCATGTCAGATGACGAGTCCTACGAACTGCTCGGTTTCGACAACATCCTGCTGCCGGTCGGCGACCTGGGTGAGGCCGTCCGGTTCTACGAGTGCGCCGGGTTCGCGGTCGGTTTCCGACTGGACGAGGCCGGGATCGCGCTGCTGAAGGTCGGGGGCGAGACGCCGGGCATCCTGCTGCGGCACGAGGAGGCGCTGGGGCATCAGCCGCCGCCGTGGCCCTCCCCGCGGGTCTGGCTGGAGGTGCCGGACGCGCGGGCGGCGGCGCAGGCGCTGGCGGACACCGGCATCACTCCGCTCGACGCGCCCTTCTCCGGGGCCACCGGCTGGACCGTGGAGATCGCCGATCCCTGGGGGAACGTCATCGGGTTCACGGACTACAGCAAGCGACCGGAGCTCGGGCGCAGGCCGTGAACAAAGCCCCGCACTGGCGACCGACGGAGACGTGACACAAGCCTCACCCCACCGAGTTGAACACGTTCAAAGACGGGGTCTAGAGTCTTCCTCGTCAGCATTTTGAACGTGTTCAAGAAGGGTGGGGGCAATGGACCGCACGGTCATCGCCTACGTCATCTACCTGGTCGTCAGCATCGCCCTGACCGTCTGGGTCGCGCGCACACTCAGCCGCAACGGACGGATCTTCCTCGCCGACGTACTGCGTGGGAACGAGAAGCTCGCCGACGCCGTGAACCACCTCCTGGTGGTCGGCTTCTACCTCGTCAACCTCGGCTTCGTCGCCCTGTACCTCGGCGACGACGAGACCGTCGTCGACACCCGCGGCGTCTTCGAGGCCCTGTCGACCAAGCTCGGCGTGGTGCTGCTGGTGCTCGGCGTGATGCACCTGGGCAACGTCTACGTGCTCAACAAGATCCGGCGGCGCGGTGTGATGGAGCGTGAGCAGGTGCCGCCGGTCGCGCCGCAGAACTGGGTCGCCCCGACGGTCGGGGCGTGAGCGGTGAGCGACGTGACGGACGACGCCGTCGCGGCCGGCGGACCCGGCGCTCCGCGCCCCGGGCCCGCCGCCCCGGTCCGACGGCTGACCGTGCTCTACGACGCCCGGTGCTCCCTGTGCGCCTTCCTGCGCGACTGGCTGGTGCGGCAGCCGCAGTTGGTGCCGCTGGACCTGGTGCCCGCCGGGTCCGACCAGGCGCGGCAGCGCCACCCCGACCTCGACCACGGCGCCACGCTCGACGAGATCACCGTCGTCGGTGACGCCGGCCAGGTCTACCGGGGGCCCGCCGCATGGATCGTCACCCTGTGGGCGCTGCGCGAGCACCGGCCGCTCGCCCATCGCCTCAGCACTCCGGCAGGGGCCCGGCTCGCCAGGGGAGCCGTGCTCGCCGCCGCCAAGTGGCGCGAGGGGCCGTGGGGCACGGCGGCGCAGGGCGGGGGTCAGTGGCACGAGCCGCAGTGGGGCGGGCGCGTCTACCGGGCGGCGGACGGGTGGTCGTACGACCCTCGCGCGGGCTGGACGTACAACCCGCCGGCATGCGACAGCGGTGCCCGCACCACTCGTTGACGCCCGGGTCAGGGCACCGACGCGTCCGACGGGCCGGCTTTCGAACCCGATTTGGCATGCACCCTTCCAAAACGGGGCGGGAGTTGGCACTCTGCCCCCGGTTCTCCACTCCGCACTCGCACCGACTGTCTGTCAGCCGGGCGGCTCACCCCGGCCGCCCGGGCCCCCATCGCAGAAGGAGTACGCGTGAGAGGCACACCCGGCGTCACCCGCATACCCCGCCCTGTCCTCGGCACCCTGGTCGGCGTCACCGCGCTGGTCACCGCGGGCGCCCTCGCCGTCCCCGCGAGCGCCGCGCCGAGGACCGGCACCTCGAACAACGTCAGCTCCGTCCCGGCCGGTGCGCAGCAGCAGGCCCGTGACTTCTGGACCGCGGAACGGATGCGGGCGGCGACCCCGCTGGACCTGGTCACCGTCGACGGCCGGGCAGACGGCGGCAAGGCCCTGAGCAAGGGCACGCCGTCCACCGTCGCGCCCAGCGCCCCGGCCAAGGCGCTCGGCAAGGCCGTCGGCGACATCGGGCTGATGGCCTTCCCCAACAGCGGCGGCCAGTGGACCGGCGGCGGTGCGGTCGTGTCCACCGCGGGGCGGGTGTTCTTCACCCACCAGGGACGTACGGCGTCCTGTTCCGGCAACGCCGTCACCAGCGCCAACAAGAGCACCGTGATCACGGCGGGCCACTGCGTGAAGCTGCAGGGCGCCTGGCACACCAACTGGGTCTTCGTGCCCGGCTACCACGACGGGCAGGCCCCGTACGGGCGCTGGAGCGCGACGAAGACCCTGTCCACGCCCCAGTGGACGGCGAGCGAGGACATCAACCACGACATCGGCGCCGCGGTCGTGGCCCCGCTGGACGGCAAGAAGCTGACGGACGTCGTCGGCGGACAGGGGCTGGCGTTCAACACCGGCTACAACCTGCGCATGTACTCGTTCGGCTTCCCGGCCGCCGCCCCGTACGACGGCGAGAAGTTCATCTACTGCAGCGGCACCACCAACCGGGACTTCCTGCTCTCCGCCGACCACGGCATGAACTGCAACATGACCGGCGGTGCCAGCGGCGGCCCCTGGTTCACGCGGTTCGACGAGGCCACGGGAACCGGCCTGCTGTCCTCGGTGAACAGCTTCAAGTACAACTTCCTGCCGAACCGGATGTACGGCCCGTACTTCGGTACCGACGCCCAGAACCTGTACCAGACGGCGCAGGCCTCCTGACGGTCGGCCGAAACGCCACTCGTTAGGCTCTCTTTCCGTGCCCTCGAAGAACGACAGCCCTGAACAGGGCGACACGCCCAGCAAGTCCGAGCAGACCCGTGCGCTCATCCTGGAGACCGCCATGCGGCTGTTCCAGGAGCGGGGCTACGACAAGACGACGATGCGGGCGATCGCCCAGGAGGCCGGGGTCTCCGTCGGAAACGCGTACTACTACTTCGAGGGCAAGGAACACCTGATCCAGGGGTTCTACGACCGGATCGCCGCCGAGCACCAGGCGGCGGTCCGGCCGATCCTGGCCCGGGAGACCGACCTGGAGGCGCGGCTCGCGGGCGTGCTGAAGGTGTGGCTGGACATCGCCACGCCGTACCACGAGTTCGCCGTGCAGTTCTTCAAGAACGCCGCCGATCCCGACAGCCCGCTCAGCCCCTTCTCCGCCGAGTCGGAGCACGCGCGCGTGGAGGCCATCAGCATCCACCGCCAGGTCCTGGCGGGCGCGAAGACCAAGGTGCCCGAGGAACTGCGGGACGTGCTGCCCGAGCTGATGTGGCTCTCCCAGATGGGGCTCGTCCTGTACTGGGTGTTCGACCGCACCGAGGGGCGCGAGCGCAGCTACCGGCTGGCCGAGCGAGGGGCCCGCCTGACCGCGCGGGGCGTCTCGCTGGCCCGGTTCCGGGTGCTGCGGCCGCTGGTGCGTGAGGTGCACGAGCTGTTCACGGACTTCCTGCCCGGGATGACGAACGCGCTCCCGGATCCGGCGAAGAAGACCGGCGGGAAGGCCGGCACATAGGCCACCGGCAGGGGGCGCCCGCCGAGGACGAGCGCCCCCGAAGCGCCCTCGTCAGGGCCGCCTGACCGCGTCCAGTTCCCCTTCCGCCAGCTCCACGTCGTACACCAGCGGGCCGTCCGCCACGACCACCTGCCCCGCCCGGGAGCCGTAGGGCTCGGCGGTCGTCGCCAGCAGATACGTCCCCGGACCCGGCACCGAGACGATGTACGAGCCGTCGGCGAGCGAGGTCACCCCGTCAAGCCGACGGCCGCCCACGGTCAGCAGCGTCACCGCCGCGCCGTCGACCGGCTCACCGTCTGCCGTGCGGATGAACCCGTGGACGACCGAGGACCTGCCCGCGGCGTCCGGCTCCGCCCCGGCCACCGGCGGCGCCTCGTCCTTCGGCTCGACCGCCAGGTGCGGCAACCGCTTCTCCAGCCAGTCCGGCAACCACCAGTTCGCCCTGCCGAGCATGTGCATCGCGGCCGGCACCAGTGCCGTCCGCAGGACGAAGGCGTCCAGGGCGACGGCGGCCGCGAGACCCACGCCCGCCATCGCGCCCTCCATGTCACCGCTCAGCACGAACGCGCTGAACACACAGATCATGATCAGGGCGGCGGAGTTGATGACCCGGCTGGTCTCCGCGAGGCCGACGCGGACGGCACGGGCGTTGTCCTTGGTGTGCACCCACTCCTCGTGCATCCGGGAGACCAGGAACACCTGGTAGTCCATGGAGAGGCCGAAGAGCAGGGAGAGCATGATGACCGGCAGGAACGAGGTGATCGGTCCCTCCTTGCCGACGCCGATCAGCTCGGTGCCCCAGCCCCACTGGAAGATCGCCACCAGGACGCCGAAGGACGCGGCCGCCGCGATGAGGTTCATCAAGGCGGCCGTCAGCGGCACCACCAGCGACCGGAAGGCCACCAGCAGGAGCAGGAAGCCCAGGGCGATGATCGTCGCGACGAAGTACGGCAGGCGCTCGCCGGTCACCGCCGCGAAGTCCTTGAAGACCGCGGTCACGCCGCCGACATGGGCCTCGGCGCCGGAGTCCGGGATCACGTCCTCGCGCAGGCGGTCGATGAGCCGGTCCGTCTGCTCGGACTGGGGTGAGGTGGTCGGGACGACCTGGATCACCGTCACGCCGTTCGCGGGCGGGACGGCTGCCACGTGGGCGACTCCCTCGGCCGACCGGATGCCGTCGACCAGGCCGGCGGGGGCGTCGCCCTCGACGACGACCTGCAGGGGGCCGTTGACGCCGGGTCCGAAGCCCTCGGCGAGCAGGTCGTACGCCTGGCGCGTCGTGGTCGACTCCTGGTGGTTGCCCTGGTCGGTGGCGCCCAGACGCAGGGACAGCACGGGTATCGCGAGGGCCGCCATGACGACGACGGCCATCGCCGCGATCGGCCGCGGGCGCCTTTGGACGTACGACGACCAGCGCGCCGCGAGCCCGCTCGTCTCCTCCGGCTCCGGCCCCGCCGCCGCGAGCCGGCGCCGCTGCCGCCTGCTGAGCACCCGCATGCCGAGCAGGCCGAGGAGGGCGGGCAGCAGGGTGATGGCGGCGAGCACGCTCAGGACGACAGTGAGCGAGGTCGCGATGACCACGCCGTCCAGGAACCGCATGTTCATCACGAGCATGCCGGCGAGCGCGATACAGACCGTGCCGCCCGCGAACAGCACCGCGCGGCCCGAGGTGTTCAGGGCCGTGACCGCCGACTCCTGCGGCTTCATGCCGCGCAGGATGCCGCGCCGGTGCCGGGTGACGATGAACAGGGCGTAGTCGATGCCGACGCCGAGGCCGATCAAGGAGCCGAGCAGCGGGGCCACTTCGGGCACGTCCGCGACATGGCTGAGCAGCATCGTCCCGATCAGGCCGGTGCCGACGCCCGCGATCGCCACGACGATGGGCAGCAGCATCGAGAAGAGCGAGCCGAAGGCGAGGAAGAGCACGAGCGCCGCGGCGAGGATGCCGACCGCCTCCGCCGTGCCCTGCGGCGGCTCCTGTGTGCGGGCGATGGCCTGACCGCCGAGTTCGACCTGGAGTCCGTCGCCTCCGGCGGCCTGCGCGGTCTCGACGACGTCCTCGATCAGTTCCTTGGGGATGGCGTTCGCCTGCTCGGTGAAGGTGATCTGCGCGTACGCGATGCGCCCGTCCCGGCTGATCTGCGCGGCTCCCCGCGCCGCGTACGGGTCGGTGACCTCGCCGACCCCCTCCATCCGCCCGATCTCCTCGAGGGCGGGCCGGATCCGGGACCGTACGGACTCGTCCCGCACCGATCCGTCGTCCACCTTCCACACCACCGTGTCGGTGTCGCCCGCCCGCTGCGGGAAGGCCTTCTCCATCAGGTCGTACGCGGTCGCGGAGTCCGTGTCCGGGAGGGAGAAGACGTTCGCGTAGTTCGTGCCCGCGGCCGAACTCGCCGCGCCCAGGCCGAACAGTGCCCCCAACCACAGCAACAGGACCACCAGCCGGTGCCGATAGCACCACCGTGCCAATGCCGCCACGCTCAACGCTCCTTAATCGGTCTCGGTCGGTCCCCCAGGTCCTGGGCAACAGGATGGGTGGCGGGACGCTCGTGTGGCAGGCAACGGCCATATCTCTCAAGGAACTCCAAAGGGCGAACCCGCCCGGTTGTCGGTGGCCGCGTCGATACTGGGGCCATGACGACGGCTCCCGGCACCGTGCTGGTGGTGGAGGACGAGGAGAGCATCGCGGACGTCCTCGCCATCGCCCTGCGCTACCACCGCTTCGAGGTCGTGATCGCGAGCACGGTCCGCGAGGCGCTCGCCCTGACCGAGCGCATCCGGCCGGACGCGGCGCTGCTCGACGTCATGCTCCCGGACGGCGACGGCCGCGCCCTCGGGCGCGCACTGCGGGAACGCCGGCCCGACCTGGCGCTCGTCTTCCTCACCGCGCGCGACTCGCCCGCCGAGATCGTCGGCGCCCTCGGCTTCGGCGACGACTACATCACCAAGCCGTTCAACATCGACGAGGTGATCGCCCGCGTCACGGCGGTGCTGCGCCGCACCCTCCCCCACGCTCGAACCGGCTCGCGCGCCGGCACCCCCACGGCCGACGTCCTGCCGCAGCGCCCACCGCTTCGCTACGGCGACCTGGAACTCGACGAGACGACGTACTCGGTGCGCCGCGCGGGCCACACCGTCGAACTCACGCCCACCGAGTACGCGTTGCTTCGCTTCCTCGTGCGCAACGGCGGCCGGATCGTACCCAAGGACCAACTGCTGCGCCATGTGTGGCAGTACGAGCACACCCCGCCCGAGTCGACCGTCGTGGAGACCTACATCAGCTACCTGCGGCGCAAACTGGACGCCCTGGGACCGCCGGTCATCACCACCCGGCGGGGCGTCGGATACGGGCTGAAATGAGGCTGCGGGGACTGCGGGGCAGACGCGGTGTCCACTCGCTGCGCGGCAAGCTGACCCTGGCGAACGTGGCGCTGCTGGCGGTGGGCATCGCCGCGGCGACCGCGATCAGCCTGATGACCGCCCGTTTCTACCTGCTCGACAAGGTCGACAGTGAGCTGAAGGGGGCCCGCACCACGCTGCACAGCGCCGACTTCACCCTGCGGCAGATCGAGTCGCTCAGCGAACTCGGCATCGCCCTGGACAAGTTCACCGACGGCGGCGCCAAGGACACCGATCCGCTGCCGAACCCGACGATGGTGTACGTCGCCCTCGACTCCGCCGGGCAGCCGGTGGCCCTGGGCCCGCTCGAACCGACGCCCCGCCAGCACGCGCTGGCGGCGGCCGCGGAGGATCCGGTCGCGCTGGCCGCCGACGAGGAGCCGCGGAACGTACGGGTCGAGGGCGACCGTCACCGGATGGTCGGCGCGCGCCTGTCCGACGGCACCGTCGTGCTGATCGCCGTGCCGACCGAGGGCCTGCACGAGGGCATGGGCAAGGCGCTGCGGATGGACCTCGCCGTCGGCACCGTGCTGCTGGCGCTGCTCGCCTGCCTGACCATGTTCGGCGTGCGCCGCCGGCTGCGGCCGCTGGAGGACATGGTGGAGACGTCGTCGGCGATCGCCGAGGGCGATCTGACCCGGCGCATCCCCTCCAGCCGCGAGCCCACCCTGGAGGTCGAGCAGCTGCGGGTCGCCCTCAACTCCATGCTGCACCAGGTGGAGTCGGCGTATCGCACGCGCGAGCGCAGCGCGGCCCAGCTGCGGCGCTTCGTCGGTGACGCCTCGCACGAGCTGCGCACCCCGCTGTCCGCGATCCGCGGCTACCTCCAGCTGTACGACAGGGGGATGCTCCGGGAACCTGCCGAGCGCAAGCGCGTCTGGGACCGGATGAACGGCGAGGTCGACCGTATGGGACGCCTCGTCGAGGAGCTGCTCACGCTCGCTCGTCTCGACCAGCGGCCCGAACTGCGGTTCCGCAACGTCGACCTGGGCCGCCTGGTGCGGGAGGCCGCCGAGGACCTGCGGGTTCAGCAGCCCGAACGGCCGATCACCGTCGGCGCCGAGGGCACCCTGCTCGTGCACGCCGACGAGGCGGGGCTGCGCCAGGTGCTGGGCAACCTGCTGAGCAACGTCCGCACCCACACGCCCGCCGAGGTGCCGGTGCGGCTCGGGATCGAGCGGGCGGACGGGGTCGTACGGCTGTGCGTGCAGGACGAGGGGCCGGGGCTGCGCGAGGAGGACGCCGCACGCGTATTCGACCGGTTCTTCCGGGCCGGCGGGGGCGCGGGCAGCGGTCTGGGGATGGCGATCGTGCAGGGGGTGGTGGAGGCCCACGGCGGCGGGGTCACGGTGCGAACGGCGCCGGGCGAGGGACTGGCGGTGACGGTGACGCTGCCGGCGGGGACGGCGGTGCGCCCGTGACCCGGCGGAGCGTCAGATCCAGGTGAGACGCCAGAGCCGGAACACTCCGGTGCCGTCGGACAGGTACTGGCCGCCGCCGACGTCCTCGCTGGTGACCACGTACTCCTTGGCCTGCCACAGCGGGATGACCGGGACGTCGCGGGCGACGGTCTCCTGCAGCGAGCGGAAGTCCCGGGTGGCCTGGCTGCGGTCGGCGAACCGCTGACTGGCCGTGATCAGCCGGTCGACGGCCTTGTCGCTGTAGCCGGTGTTCATGGTGCCGTCGGTGCCGACGAGCGGGCCGCCGTAGGTGTCCGGGTCGGGGAAGTCGGCGACCCAGCCGACGGCGTACGCGTCGAGCTTGCCGCTCGCCCAGCGCTTTTGGAAGTCGGTCCACTCGTAGCCCTTGACCGTCACCTTGAACAGGCCGCTCGACTCCAGCTGCCGCTTGATCTCGGCGGCCTCCGCGGCTCCGGCGCCCCGGCCGGTGGCGTATCCGTAGGTGAAGCGGACGGGCAGGCTCACGCCCGCCTCGGTGAGCAGGGCGCGCGCCTTGGCGGGGTCGAGCTCGGGGTAGGTGTCGAAGAACGACGTGGTGTGGCCGGTGATGCCGGTGGGGATCAGCGAGAACAGCGGGTCGACGGTCCCCTTGTACACGGTGGCCGCCAGCCGGTCCCGGTCGATCAGCCAGGCCACCGCCTGGCGCACCCGGACGTCGTGCAGCGGCGACGATTCGCGGGTGTTGAAGTACAGGTTGCGGATCTCGGAGCTGTCGGCCTCGGACACGCGCTGGCCCGGGTCGGCGGTGTTCAGTCCGGCGAGGACCTCGGGGGGCAGCGTCCGCGTGGCCACGTCGATCCGCTTCGCCTTCCAGGCGGCGTCGAGGGCGTCCGCGTCCGCGTAGTAGCGCAGCTCGACGGGGCGGCCGCTGTCCTTGAGAGCGCCCTTGTAGTGCGCGTTGGGGGCGAGTTCCGCCCTGGCGTCCTTCGAGAAGGCGGTCAGGGTGTACGGGCCGGTGCCGTCCACGAAGTCACCCTTGCGCAGCGTGTCCGCCGGGTACTTCTCGCGGTCGACGATGGCGCCGGCTCCGGTCGCCACCTTGAGCGGGAACGTGGCGTCGGGCGACGACAGACGGAAGGTGACCGTACGGCCGCTCGCGTCCACCGAGCCGAGCGTGTCCAGCAGGGAGGACGGGCCGACGTCCGACTTGATCCGCTTGACGCGGTCGAAGGAGTACTTCACGTCCTCGGCGGTCATCGCGCGCCCGCTCGGGAAGGTGAGCCCCTCGCGCAGCTCGCAGCGGTAGGTGCGCAGTTGGCTGCCGACGAAGCCGCAGCTGCGGGCCGCGTCGGGCACGGGCGTGACGCCGCCCGGCTCGAAGGTCAGCAACGACTGGAAGACGTTGCTGAACAGCGCCCAGGAGCCGGCGTCATAGGCGCCGGCCGGGTCGAGCGACGTGACCGCGTCCGTCGTACCGACCGTGATGGTTCTGTCCTCGCCCTGCTGTGACGACCACAGTTGCCAGCCGCCCACTCCCACGGCCGCCGGCACGAGCAGCGACGCGAGAATCCGCATGCGAACCGTACGCATGGGTGTGCCCTCTCCCCGGCCCGTGACGGGCCCCCGCATGAGCTGTGAATTCGAGCCACTCCCCTAAGCGGCGCGCACACCTAATCACACGTTTTTCACCGGGGGGAAGGGGATTTCGGGGACATGGACAAGAACTTACCTACGGGTGTTTCCGGCGAGTTTCACAGACTGCCCACAGGCGCGGCGGGGCGGGCGGGGCCGCCGGCTGACGGCCCGCAACGGTCAACGGCGCACTCAGGCCTGACGGGACGCCAGCTCGATCACCGTGATGTCCGACGGCGCTCCCACGCGGGTGGGCGGGCCCCAGGCGCCCGCGCCCCGGCTGACGTACAGCTGGGTGTCGCCGTAGCGTTCCAGACCGGCCAGCGTCGGGTTCGCCAGCTCCGCGACGAGGTTGCCGGGCCAGAGCTGGCCGCCGTGGGTGTGCCCGGAGAGCTGGAGGTCGACGCCGTGCTCGACGGCGTCGTGGATCTGCACCGGCTGGTGGGCGAGGAGCACGCAGGCGCGTGCGGTGTCCCGGTCGCCGAGCGCTCTGGCGAAGTCGGGGCCCTGGCCCTCGCTCTCGCCCGCCACGTCGTTGACACCGGCCAGGTCGAAGTGGGGCAGTTCCGTGCGGGCGTTCTCCAGGGGTCTCAGACCCAGGCGGCGTACCTCGTCGACCCACTGCCCGGCGCCCGAGAAGTACTCGTGGTTGCCGGTGACGAAGAACGCCCCGTGCCGCGCCCGGAGACCGGCGAGCGGCGCCGCGGCCGGGCCGAGGTCCTGCACGCTGCCGTCCACCAGGTCGCCGACGACCGCGATCAGGTCGGGCTGGGTGCCGTTGATCGTGTCGACGACCTTCTGGGCGAACCCACGGCCCAGGACCGGGCCCAGGTGGACGTCGCTGACGACCGCGATCCGGTAACCGTGCGCGGCGCGCGGCAGCTTGGCCAGCGGGACGGTGACCCGCTTCACCTTCGGTCCGCGCAGCACGCCGTACGTGCCGTGTCCGACGGTGCCCACGGCGGCCGCGGCGGCGGCACCGGCGATCACCCGGGAGACGAAGAGGCGTCGGGTGGGGGCGGCCAGGGGGCGGGACGGGTCGGTGGCGTCCGGGGCGGGCGCCGGGTCCGGGTGGGGGTCGCTCGCCGCGGGTCGCTCGGCACCGGGCGTCGAGGGCCGCCCGGCTGTGGGCGGGTCGGTCGTGAGCGTGGCGGAGGTGTCGGGCGTGAGCACCGGAAGCGGCTGAGGGCCGGCCGGTGCGGCGGCGGGTGGCGTGGCCGCCACGGCTCCCGCCGGCACGGGCTGCGGTACGGCACTCTCGTGCACGCCCGCCCCGGCGCGCGCCCGTCGCTCGACCCACCGGCGCAGCAGCGGGCGTACGACCTCACCCGCCACCACCCCCAGCAGCAGGTACATCGACAGGGCCAGCCACAGGAAGCCCGGCCAGGCCAGGACCTGCTGGAGCCAGAAGGGCGCGCCCGAGCGCTCGGCGACCAGGGCCCCGATCGTCAGCGCCCATCCGCCGGCGATCATTACCACTCCCGCGCGGCGTACGAACCCGGGGCCACGGGTCGTGTCGCGGAACAGCCGACGCCACATCAGCCAGTTGCCCGCCACGACGACGGACAGCACGAGCAGTGCGACGAGCGCGAAGACGATGACCACGCCGACGTTCCCTTTCCTTTGCGTGCTGAGTGAACGTCCGGATCCGCGGCCGAGTTCCTATGACGTGCGGCGCAGTGCGCGCAGTCCACGCAACCCGATGACCCCGATGACCGTCCCCAATACGAAGGAGACGACGGCGAGCAGCAGGTGCACCCAGAAGTACGCCGTCGGGTGACCGTCCTCGAAGGCGAGCCCGCTGCTGTCCTTGATCAGGTTTTTGACGAAAGTGACCCAGATGACCCAGCTCCACACCCCGAAGGCGAGCAGGAACCAGGAGACGGGGCGGCTGAGCTTCATACGTTCAGTATCGCCGTCGCGTGTTCGGTTCCCCCTCCGGGGTGGGGGCGGAAGCGGGACTTCCGTGCAAACGGCAGGTACGTTCTCGCTCGTGCCCGCACCCAAGAAGACCGCCAGGCGATCCCTGCTGGTCGCTTCCGCCGTCCTGTCCTCCCTCGCACTGACCGCGCCCCTCTCCCATGCGGCGCCGAAGCCCTCGCCGAGCACGAGCCCGTCGGCCACTCCTCCGGCGAACATGTCGACGGTGGGCGGTGAGCGGCTGGGCAGGCCCGGCACCCAGGTGAACCTCGCCGGCGGTGTCCCCGTCCTGCCCAAGGACGTGAGCGCCCGCTCCTGGGTGGTCGCCGACGCCGAGACGGGGGACGTGCTCGCCGCGCACAACGCGCACTGGCGGCTGGCACCCGCGAGCACCATGAAGATGCTGTTCGCCGACACGGTCCTGCCGAAGTTCCCGAAGACCATGACGCACAAGGTCGTCCCGTCGGACCTGGCGGACGTCGGGTCCGGGTCCAGCATGGTCGGGATAAAGGAGGGCGAGACGTACTCCGTCCACGACCTGTGGCTCGGTGTCTTCCTGCGCTCCGGCAACGACGCCGTGCACGTGCTGTCCAAGATGAACGGCGGCATCGAGACCACCGTGGAGGAGATGAACGAGCACGCCGAGGAACTCCAGGCCCTCGACACGCACGCGGTGTCCCCGGACGGCTACGACGCCCCCGGGCAGGTCTCCTCGGCGTACGACCTCACCCTGATCGCCCGGTCCGGGCTGCAGAAGAAGGACTTCCGCGAGTACTGCTCGACCGTCACCGCGAAGTTCCCGGGCGAGACCAAGAAGAAGAAGGGCAAGTCGGTCCGCGAGTCCTTCGAGATCCAGAACACCAACCGGCTGCTGGCCGGGGACAGCGACGTCCCCGTCTACCAGGGCATCGCGGGTGTCAAGAACGGCAACACCACGAACGCCGGCTCCACGTTCACGGGCGTGGCCGAGCGAGACGGAAAGGTGCTGCTCGTCACGGTCATGAACCCGGAGAAGAGCGAGCACAACGAGGTCTACAAGGAGACCGCAAGGCTGTTCGACTGGGGCTTCAAGGCGGCCGGCAAGGTGCAGCCGGTCGGTGAGCTGGTACCGCCGCGGAGCGCGGCGCAGGCCAGCGCGCAGCCGGGTGCGAACGACGCCGGCGAGGCGGGTGGCGCCGGGGACTCCGGCGGATCCGCCGAGCCCGCCGTGGGAGCGTCGGCGGCGAGCGGTTCGAGCGGCATCGGGGTCGCTCTCGGGATCACCGGCGGGCTGCTGGTGCTGCTCGCGGCGGGCGCGTTCCTGATCAACCGCCGGTGGCCGCTGCCGGACCTGGTGCGCCGTCGGAACCGTTCCTGACGCGGGGGCTCGCGGGGACTTCGGGGTTGTCAGGGGCCTTTGCGAGTTCGACCTCCTTGCTCTGCGTCGCCGTCCAGGCGGCGCAGAACACGACCAGCTTCGACGTGAAGTTGATCCACAGCAGCAGGGCGACCGGCACTCCGAAGGCGCCGTACATGCTCTTCGTCGCCACGCCCTGCATGTAGCCGCTCAGCAGCAGCTTCAGCAGCTCGAACCCGATCGCGCCGGTCAGCGCGGCCACGATCAGCCGGCGGCGCGGCGGTTCCACGCCGGGCAGCAGGGTCAGCACGTACAGCAGGATGAGGAAGCCGGCGAGCACGGCGACGAGGAACGCGGCCACGCGCAGCAGGACCCCGCCCCAGCCGCCCTCGTCGATGCCGACCTGCCGGGTGGTCCAGCCGACCGTCGCGGACGCGACCGTGGAGGCCAGGATCGTCACGAGCACGGCGCCGCCGAGGCCGACCAGGACGCGCGCGTCCTTGGCGTAGCGCAGCAGGGGGTTCTCCTCCTCGTCGGGCAGCTCCCACACCGCGCGCAGGCACTCGCGCATGGACCCGACCCAGCTGATGCCGGTGAACAGCAGCACGGCCCCGGCGATGAGGCCGATGGTGCCGGCGTTCTGGACCAGGCCGTCGATGTCCAGCTGGTCGGAGATGCCGGGCACCTGGTCGGCGAGCTTGTCCTCCAGCCTGGCCTGCTGCTCCTGGCTGAGCGTCGCGGCTGCCACCGCGGCGGACACGGTCAGCAGCGGGAAGAGCGCGACGAAGCTGGTGAACGTCATCGCGGCGGCCAGCTGCGTCCACTTCACACGTTCCATGCGCTCGAACGAGCGCCACGCGTGCGTGGTCATCAGCCGTGTGAACAACGGCCCCACACCGGGAAGTCTCTTCAGCCAGTCCATGATCCGACTCTGCCCTCCGTCCGGAAGACCAATGTCCGTGTGCCCCAAAACCGCAGCGCCGTAGCCAGTGCCATGCCGATTCCCGCGCCGGAGAGGGTGTCCGCGCGCTGGGAGGTGAGGCCGAGGCCGTAGTGGCTGATGGTGAGGCACAGCAGCTGTACGGCCGCCCCGGCGGCGTTCACCGCGAGGAAGAGGGCGCAGGGCCGCAGGCCCCGCGGCCGGGTGTGCCGGTAGGTGCCGAAAGCGTTACCGCCGTAGGCGACGGCGCAGCCGGCCGTGAAGGAGAGGGCTTTGGCGGTGAGGGGGTCGAGGGCGGCCGGGCCGCGCAGGCCGGTGAAGAGGGCGAGGTCGACGGCGTAGGCGAGGAGGCCGACGGCGGCGAAGCCGAGGAGTTCACGGCGGGTGGTCCTCGGGCCGGTGAATCGTCGCCGGGCAGGGGTCACGTGTCGGTCGTCCCACGCGCGCGTGCCTACCAATCGGCCACCGCCAGCCCGTACATCGCCAGCCACACCACCCCGATGACGGTGAGGGCGCGGTCGCGCAGGACGACGTCCTCCGGTTCGCCCGCCGTGCCGCGGTCGGCGAAGACGGCGTAGCGCAGGATCGCGAGGATGAAGGCGACCACGGACAGTTGGCGCCAGGGCAGTACGCCCGTGTGCGGGACGCCGCCCTCCTCCAGCGCCCACAGGCAGTACCCGAGGACGGCGACCCCGGCCGCCAACTGCCAGACGAAGCGCAGGTATCCGGTCGTGTACTCGGTCAGCAACGCGCGCGTGGCGCCCACCTTCCCGGCCATCTGCACGGCTTCGGAGTAGCGCTTGGCCGCCACCATGAACAGCGCACCGAACCCGGTCGTGATCAGGAACCAGCGCGACAGCGGGATGGCGAGCGCGAACCCGCCGACCATCGCCCGCATCAGGAACCCGGTCGTGACGACGGTGAGATCGACGACCAGGACGTGCTTGAGGCTGACGCAGTAGGCCAGTTGCATGCCGATGTACGCCGTCAGCAGCGCCGCCACGGCGGGCGAGGTCGACCAGGCAGCGGCGACGGGAGCGAGGACGGCGAGGGCGCCGCCGACCGCGTACGCGACGGGCACGGGCACCTGGCCGGCGGCGACCGGGCGGTGACGCTTGGTGGGATGCGCGCGGTCCGCTTCGGCGTCGCGCGCGTCGTTGATCAGGTAGACGGCGGCGGCGCAGGCGGTGAACAGGACGAAGACGAGGGCGAGTTGGGTCAGAGCGTGGATCGAGAAGAGCCGGCCGGCGGCGGCCGGGGCCGCGGCGACCAGCGTGTTCTTGACCCACTGCCTGGGACGAGCGGTTCTGAGCAGCCCGGCGAGGAGCGCGCGAGGGCCGCCTCTGCGGGGCGGTGGCGGAGCACCTCGCGTGGGCGTGCGCTGCCCGTGGAGCGCCGCTTGCCTGGTGCGCGCCGCGCCGGCGAAGGGCGCCGTCTCAGTCATGGGCGCTCCCCCGCCTCATCCAGCCCGTTGCGACGGATGCCGTGAGTGCCCCGAGGGCCGCGCCCGCCGCCACGTCGGAGGGGTAGTGCACGCCGACGACCAGGCGTGACAGGCACACCGCGGCCGCGAGCGGCGGGATCGCGTACGCGCCGAGCGTGCCGTAGGCGACGGCGGCTGCCGCTGCGGAGGTCGCGTGGGAGCTGGGGAAGGAGTGCCGGCCGGCGGTGCGCACGAGGGGCTGGACATGCGTCGGGCGGGGGCGCCGCACCACCCGTTTCACCCCCATGCTGACGACGTGGGCTCCCACGGTGAGCGCCGCGCCACGCAGCCAGGCGCCGCGTCTTCCGCTGTCCACGGCCGCTCCCGCGAGGCCCGCCGCGAGCCAGAGCGCTCCGTGCTCACCCGCCCACGACAGGGTCCGCGCGGCGGTCGCGACGCGTGGGTCACTGCCGTGGGCATGGAGCGCCGAAAGGATTCGCCGGTCCGCGCCCCGAAGGCTTCGGTGGTCCATGTCGTCGAGGTGATCCATGTGGACTCACTGTTCACGCCGACCACGCCAGAATTACGGCAATATAGAGCGACATCCCATTAATCACCCATTTCGGGGAGAGTAGGCATGTTTCAGAAGTAGTCGCTCATCCATCGGCACTACGGTCGCCGACATGCCTGCCGAGACCGCCTCCGTCACGGGATGGGGCCGCACCGCCCCCACCACCGCCCGTCTGATCCGTCCACGGACGTACGAGGAGGCCGCGGCCGCCGTCCGGGACTGCGGGGTCCGCGGGGGCATCGCGCGGGGCCTGGGACGGGCGTACGGGGACGCGGCGCAGAACGCGGGCGGCACCGTGCTCGACATGACGGGACTGGACCGTATCCACGCCATCGACGTCGCCGGCGGCACCGTGCTGTGCGACGCGGGTGTCTCCCTGCACCGGCTGATGGAGGTGCTGCTGCCGCTCGGCTGGTTCGTGCCGGTGACGCCCGGCACCCGCCATGTCACCGTCGGCGGCGCGATCGGGGCCGACATCCACGGCAAGAACCACCACGTCTCGGGCTCCTTCTCCCGGCACGTGCTGTCGCTGGAGCTCCTCACCGCCGACGGCGAGGTCCGCATGGTCCGCCGCGGCACCCCCCTGTTCGACGCGACCGCCGGCGGCATGGGCCTGACCGGCCTGATCCTGACGGCGACGGTCCGGCTCCAGCCGGTGGAGACCTCGCTGATGTCGGTCGACACCGAGCGCGCGCGGGACCTCGACGACCTGATGGCACGCCTGGTCGCCGGCGACGACCACTACCGCTACTCGGTCGCGTGGATCGACCTGCTGGCGCGGGGCGCGGCCACCGGGCGCGCGGTACTCACGCGCGGCGACCACGCACCCCTGGAGGCACTGCGCGAGGGCACGCGCGCGCGTAGGGACCCTCTCGCCTTCCGTCCCTCCCGACTGCCCGCCGCGCCCGCCTTCCTCCCGGCAGGACTGCTGAGCCGCCGTACCGTGGGCTGGTTCAACGAGCTCTGGTACCGCAGGGCGCCACGCGCGCGTACAGGTGAACTGCAGACGCTCTCCGCCTTCTTCCACCCCCTGGACGGCGTGCCCCACTGGAACCGGATCTACGGCCCGGGCGGTTTCGTGCAGTACCAGTTCGTCGTCGGACACGGCCATGAGGACACCCTGCGCCGGATCGTGCGGCGCATCTGCGAGCACCGCTGCCCCTCGTTCCTGGCCGTCCTCAAGCGCTTCGGGGACGCCGACCCCGGCTGGCTCTCCTTCCCCGTGCCCGGCTGGACGCTGGCCCTCGACATCCCGGCCGGACTGCCCGGCCTCGCCGTCCTCCTGGACGAGCTGGACGAACAGGTGGCCGCGGCCGGCGGACGCGTCTATCTGGCCAAGGACTCCCGGCTGCGCCCCGAGCTGCTGGCCGCGATGTACCCCCGCCTGGACGCTTTCCGCGCACTGCGCGCGGAACTCGACCCGCGCGGGGTCTTCATGTCCGACCTGGCCCGCCGCCTCGGCTTTTGACACCCGGATCATCAAGGAGCTGTCGTGAAGGACGCCTTCGGCCTCCCGCAATCCCTGCTCGTCCTCGGCGGTACGTCCGAGATCGCACTGGCCACCGCACGCCGCCTGATCGCCCGCCGTACCCGTACGGTCCGGCTGGCGGGCCGCCCGTCGCCCGCCCTGGAGCGGTCCGCGGCACAACTGCGCGCCCTGGGAGCCGACGTGCACACCGTGCCCTTCGACGCGCTCGACCCCGAGTCCCACGAGGCGGTGCTCGGCAAGGTCTTCGCCGAGGGCGACGTCGACATGGTGCTGCTCGCCTTCGGGGTCCTCGGCGACCAGGCGCGCGACGAACGCGAGCCGCTCAACGCGGTGCGCGTCGCCCAGACCAACTACACCGGGGCCGTGTCGGCGAGCCTGGTCAGCGCGGGCGCCCTGCAGGCCCAGGGCCACGGCTCACTCGTCGTCCTCTCCTCGGTCGCCGGTGAACGGGCCCGTCGCGCCAACTTCATCTACGGCTCCAGCAAGGCCGGCCTCGACACCTTCGCCCAGGGTCTGGGCGACGCACTGCACGGCACGGGCGTCCACGTCATGGTCGTACGTCCCGGCTTCGTGCGCTCGAAGATGACGGCAGACCTGCCGGAAGCCCCGCTGTCGACCACCCCGGAAGCGGTGGCGACGGCGATCGAGGTCGGACTGCGCCGCCGCTCGGAGACGGTGTGGGTGCCCGGGTCACTCAGGATGGTGATGGCGGCGCTTCGGCACCTACCGCGAGGGCTGTTCCGACGGCTGCCGATCTGAGCCTCGACGGCCCGGCCTCGTGGTAGGCCACGGGCCGGCGACGCCCCGGGGCGCGGGGAACGGCGCGGCCGGCCGCACGGCACCGCGGACGATCCACGGCCGAGCGGGGCATCGCCTTGCGGTCGGCCCTTCAGTTCGCGGGAATCGACCCGCGCTCCACATGACCCGCCTGCGGCGGCACCACCGCGCCGCCGAACGCGAAGTCCCTGAGCTTGCGCCACACACCGTCGGCGCCCTGCTCGTAGAGGGCGAAGCCGGTGCAGGCCCAGTGCGCCTCGTAGTCGGCGAGTTCCTCGAAGGCGCGGTCCATCGACGCCTCGTCGATGCCGTGCGCGACCGTGACATGCGGGTGGTAGGGGAACTGCAGTTCGCGCGCCACGGGCCCGGAGGCGTCGCGGACCTGCTTCTGCAGCCAGGTGCAGGCCTCGGCGCCCTCGACGACCTGGACGAAGACGACCGGCGACAGAGGCCGGAAGGTTCCGGTGCCGGACAGCCGCATCGTGAAGGGGCGCCCGGCGGCCGCGACGTCGACGAGGTGCGCCTCGATGGCGGGCAGCAGCGAGGCGTCGACCTCGGTCGGCGGCAGCAGCGTGACATGCGTGGGGATGCCGTGAGCCGCGGCGTCGCCGAAGCCCGCGCGCCGCTCCTGGAGCAGGCTGCCGTGAGGCTCCGGGACCGCGATCGACACGCCGATCGTTACGGTCCCCACGTCGTCTCCTGTCGTCTGTCGGTGAGCTCGTCTGTCGAGGAGCTCGTCCTGTTGTGAGCTCGTGCGTCGGTGCGCGCGAGCGGCCGCCGAAACGGCCACCCGGCTATCGACTGTACGGCCACGGCTGTGCTGCGGGCAGGCGCAACCGTAGTGATGTGCAGCGCTGTGCGGTGGTACAGCGGTGTTCCGGCCGCTGTGTGCCACCGCGTGCCGCGGTGGGCGTCAGTGCTTGGCGGGCAGGAAGCCCACCTTGTCGTACGCCTGGGACAGCGTCTCCGCGGCGACGGCCCGCGCCTTCTCCGCGCCCTTGGCCAGGATCGAGTCCAGCGTCTCCGGGTCGTCCAGATACTGCTGGGTGCGCTCCCGGAAGGGCGTCACGAACTCGACCATGACCTCGGCGAGGTCCGTCTTGAGCGCACCGTAGCCCTTGCCCTCGTACTTCTGCTCAAGTTCCGCGATTCCCGTGCCCGTGAGGGTCGAGTAGATGGTGAGCAGGTTGCTGACGCCCGGCTTGTTCACGACGTCGTAGCGGATGACCGTCTCGGTGTCGGTGACCGCGCTCTTGACCTTCTTCGCGGTGGCCTTGGGCTCGTCGAGCAGGTTGATCAGGCCCTTCGGCGTGGACGCCGACTTGCTCATCTTGATCGCCGGGTCCTGAAGGTCGTAGATCTTCGCCGTCTCCTTGAGGATGTACGGCTTCGGGACGGTGAAGGTCTGCCCGAAACGGCCGTTGAAGCGCTCGGCGAGGTCGCGGGTGAGCTCGATGTGCTGGCGCTGGTCCTCACCGACCGGGACCTCGTTGGCCTGGTACAGCAGGATGTCCGCGACCTGAAGGATCGGGTACGTGAACAGGCCCACCGAGGCCCGGTCCGCGCCCTGCTTGGCGGACTTGTCCTTGAACTGCGTCATGCGGGACGCCTCGCCGAAGCCGGTGAGGCAGTTCATGATCCAGGCGAGCTGGGCGTGCTCGGGAACGTGGCTCTGAACGAAGAGCGTGCAGCGCTCGGGGTCGAGTCCGGCCGCGAGGAGCTGGGCGGCCGCCAGGCGGGTGTTGGCGCGCAGCTCCTTCGGATCCTGCGCAATCGTGATCGCATGCAGGTCCACGACCATGTAGAACGCGTCGTGGGTCTCCTGGAGAGCCACCCACTGGCGGACGGCACCGAGATAGTTGCCGAGGTGGAACGAGCCTGCGGTGGGCTGGATTCCGGAGAGCACGCGGGGACGATCAGAGGCCATGCTCACCATTCTCTCAGGTTCCGGGGGGCGGGCTGGAACTGGTCGGAAACAGGTGGGAACCGATCCGTCCCCGGCGGTGTAACAAAGGTGTGAGGACGCGGGAGGGGGGCCGCATCGTCGATGAGGCTGCGGTGATCGCACGTGTACGCGCCGGGGAGCCGGAGGCGTACGCGCAGCTGGTGCGGGCCCATACGGGCATCGCGCTCAGGGCGGCCGCGGCGCTCGGGGCGGGTGCGGACGCGGAGGACGTGGTGCAGCAGGCCTTCGTCAAGGCGTACTGCTCGCTGGGCCGGTTCAAGGACGGCTCGGCGTTCAAGCCCTGGCTGCTGGCGATCGTCGCCAATGAGACGAGGAACACAGTGCGCACGGCGGCACGGCAGCGCACGCTCGCCGGTCGCGAGGCCGCGTTCGTGGAGGCGGCACCGCTGATACCGGAGTCGGCGGACCCGGCGGTGGCCGCGCTGGAGATAGAGCGCCGCGCCGCGCTCCGGGCCGCCCTGGGCAGGCTCAGCGAGGAGCACCGCCTGGTCGTCACCTACCGCTATCTCCTGGAGATGGACGAGTCCGAGACGGCCGAGGCCCTTGGCTGGCCACGGGGCACGGTGAAGTCCCGGCTGAACCGCGCCCTGCGCAAGCTGGAGCGTCTGCTGCCGGGCTTTCAGCCTCGGGAAGGGGGTGATGAGCGTGAGTGACGGATGGAAGCCGTCCCAGGGTGAGGGACGCGGCGGGTACGGCGGTGACGGCAGGCACGGCGGTGACGGGCGGCGCGCGTACGAGCGCGACGGCGCCAGGAGCGGCGGCGGTCCGAGCGGGCAGGGCGGACACCTCGGCAGTGAGGGCCCCGGCGATCACGAGGGTCGTTCGGCTGCGGCGCGGCTTCCGCAGGAGCTGCGGGCTCTCGGGCGTTCACTGGACCCGCCGGGTGCGGCGGACAGCGCCGAGACGATGGTCGAGCGGGTGCTGGGACAGCTACTCGCCGAGCAGGTGCCGGTTCCGGTGGCCGAGCGGCCGGGCGCCGCAGAGCGGCTGCGGGCGGTGCGGCGCTGGACGCGGGCGCGGTGGCGGTCGCTGACCGCGGCCCTGTGCGGCCTGCTGACCGTGCTCGCGCTCACTCCCCCGGTGCGGGCGGCGGTCCTCGACTGGTTCGGTGTCGCCGGGGTCGAGGTGCGGTACGACCCGTCCGCGGTGCCGTCGCCCGGCGCCGGGACCCCCGGCTGCGGCCGCTCGGTGTCGCCGGCGGAGATCGAGCGGCGGGCCGGTTTCCGGCCCGTGGTGCCCAAGGCGCTGGGGACGCCGGACGCGGCGACGGTGAGCAGGCTGCCGCAGGGCCGGTCCCTGGTGAGCCTGTGCTGGCGCGAGCGCGGGGGCACGGTACGGCTGGACGAGTTCCGGGCGCGGCTGGACCCCACCTTCATCAAGGGGGTCCGCGAGCAACCGGTGGTGCTGCCCCCGATCGGTGGCGCTCAGGTCGACGAGGTGCCGGACCCGGTGCTGTGGTTCCCCCGGCCGCACCTGCTGAGCTTTCCGCTGGTGGATCCGGACGGCGGTCACTACACATGGCAGAAGCGCACAGCCGGGCCGACCCTGCTGTGGACCTCCTCGGACGGCGACGGTGTGGTCACGCTCCGGCTGGAGGGCGTGGAGCCGAGGGAGCGCGCGGTGGAGATCGCGGAGTCGGTCGCGGGCGGGGCGGCCGGGTCTGCGACGGCCTGGCCCGATTGAGGCGCGCGAAGTGGGAACCCCGAGGGGCCGGGCGGTGTACCAGAAGTGACAGGCGGCCCGGTGACGGGTCGCACGGATCAGTTGCTTCGGGGGTTCGGATGCGCCGGTGGAAAGACTTGGTGCGGGGACTGACCGCGTGGACGGGGACGCTGGCGGCGAGTCTGGCTCTGGTCGTGGTGGCGGCCTCGCCCGCCCCTGCGGGAGGGCCGACGAGCGCGCTCGTGGTGTCGCCGGGGAGTGGGGAAACGGCGTCGCTGCACTACGACGACAAGGAGTACGAAGAGCTGCAGCGGCTTCTGGGCGGGGGCGAGGGGACGCGCACCAAGCCCCCGGAGGCCGTTCTGGAGTCCTCCCGCCAGATCAATGTCACCTGGTTGATCCACGATGTGACCCCCTGGCGGGTCGACTATGTGTACCTGGCGGCCGACAGCCGGAACATATGGGTGCACACCACGACAAAGCCGACCGGCTCCTTCGACGGTCTCTGGCATCGCGCCCACAAGCCCGCCCAGCTCCGGCAGCTGCTGAAGGAACTGGGGGTCATGGGAGCCTCAAGTGAACGCCCCTCGGGGGTGGCCCCGGCACCGGCCCGGACAGGCGGCGGCCCGGCCGACACGACGGCCCCGGTGGCCCCGGCGGCCGGCACCCCGGTGACCCGGGCGGACGAGGGGACCGACGGATGGTGGGCGCTTCCCGGCGCTGCGGCCGGAGCGGTGCTGGCCCTGGTCCTGCGGCCGTTCGTGTCACGGATACCGGCGAAGCTGCGCCGCCGTGAAACGGGACCGCGGCAGGAACTGCTGGACGCGTGACGGGAATCGGCAGGCGGCGCGGTCATGCGGAGCGGCGGCCCGGCGAGTGGCCGGACCGCCACGGCAGGAGCAGCGCCACGGCTGACGGATCCGTGAATAACGCAGGGCCCCGGGCCGCCCTGGACCTGCAGGTCGACCCGCGGGCCGTCAGCCCAGGTCGATCTCCGGGTACAGCGGGAAGCCGGCCACGAGGTCGGTGGCGCGGCGCGAGATCTCGTCGGCGATCTTCGGGTCGAGCACGTGCTGCGCCTTGGAGGGAGCGCCCTTGCTGGTGGTGCCGGGCTCCGTGGTGGTGAGGACGCGGTCCATGAGGGCGGCGACCTCGTCCATCTCGGCGGTGCCCAGGCCACGGGTGGTCAGGGCCGGGGTGCCGATGCGGATGCCGGAGGTGTACCAGGCGCCGTTGGGGTCCGCGGGAATGGCGTTGCGGTTGGTGACGATGCCGGACTCGAGAAGGGCGGCCTCGGCCTGGCGGCCGGTGAGGCCGTAGGAGGAGGCGACGTCGATCAGGTTGAGGTGGTTGTCCGTGCCACCGGTCACCAGGGTGGCACCACGCCGCATGAGGCCCTCGGCCAGCGCCCGGGAGTTGTCGACGATGCGCTGGGCGTAGTCGCGGAAGGACTCCTGACGGGCCTCGGCCAGGGCGACGGCCTTGGCGGCCATGACGTGCGGGAGCGGGCCGCCGAGGACCATCGGGCAGCCGCGGTCGACCTGGTCCTTGAGCGAGTCGTCGCACAGGACCATGCCGCCACGGGGGCCGCGCAGCGACTTGTGGGTGGTGGTGGTGACGATCTGGGCGTGCGGGACCGGGTCGAAGTCGCCGGTGAGCACCTTGCCGGCGACGAGCCCGGCGAAGTGGGCCATGTCGACCATGAGCGTGGCGCCGACCTCGTCGGCGATCTCGCGCATGATCCGGAAGTTCACGAGACGGGGGTAGGCGGAGTAGCCGGCGACGATGATGAGCGGCTTGAACTCGCGGGCGGAGGTACGCAGGGCGTCGTAGTCGATCAGCCCGGTGGCGGGGTCGGTGCCGTAGGAGCGCTGGTCGAACATCTTGCCGGAGATGTTCGGGCGGAAGCCGTGGGTGAGGTGGCCGCCGGCGTCCAGGGACATACCGAGCATGCGCTGGTTGCCGAAGGCCCGGCGCAGCTCGGCCCAGTCGGCCTCGGAGAGGTCGTTGACCTGGCGGACACCGGCTTTCTCCAGGGCGGGGGCCTCGACGCGGGCGGCGAGGACGGCCCAGAAGGCGACGAGGTTGGCGTCGATGCCGGAGTGGGGCTGGACGTAGGCGTGGCGGGCGCCGAAGAGCTCGCGGGCGTGCTCGGCGGCGAGGGACTCGACCGTGTCGACGTTGCGGCAGCCGGCGTAGAAGCGGCGGCCGACGGTGCCCTCGGCGTACTTGTCGCTGAACCAGTTGCCCATCGCCAGCAGGGTGGCCGGGGAGGCGTAGTTCTCGGAGGCGATCAGCTTGAGCATCTCGCGCTGGTCGGCGACCTCCTGGCCGATGGCGTCGGCCACGCGCGGCTCGACGGCGCGGATCACGTCGAGGGCGGAGCGGAAGGCGGTGGACTCGGTGGAGAGGGGCTCGGCTGACATGGGGACCTCCGGACGTCGTGTACAGCGATCACGGTACGGCCCAGGCGCACGGCACTCGGTGCTGGACGAGAGGGTCCAGTGGGCCGCTCCCCGATGGTCGGTCCCATCCCAGCGCGCCAGTCACGGCCCGTCGATCAGCCTACCGGGCGCGCCGACGCGGCATGGTGCCGCGTCCACCATGCGAGCAACGATAGGAAGGGGGCCGCAAAGCACTCGAACGGTCGGAAATGGACAGTGGCCACAAGCCCCGGGACCGCCGCAGCGCGGGCCCTCGTGGTGGCGGAACGGAGAGCCCCGTGAGTACGTCGAGCACCACCGAATCCCTGATCGCCACCGCCGAGGCGCACACCGCGCGCACCTATGAGCCGCTGCCGGTCGTGGTGGCGACGGCGGACGGGGCATGGATGACGGATGTGGAGGGGCGGCGGTATCTGGATCTGCTGGCCGGGTATTCGGCGCTGAACTTCGGGCACGGCAACCGGCGGATCCTGACGGCGGCGAAGGCGCAGCTGGAGCGGGTGACGCTGACGTCGCGGGCGTTTCACCACGACCGGTTCGCAGCGTTCTGCGAGCAGCTCGCGGAGCTGTGCGGCATGGAGATGGTGCTCCCGATGAACACGGGCGCGGAGGCGGTGGAGACGGCCGTGAAGACCGCGCGGAAGTGGGGGTATCGGGTCAAGGGAGTGCCGGCGGAGATGGCGAAGATCGTGGTCGCGGGCAACAACTTCCACGGCCGTACGACGACGATCATCAGTTTCTCCACCGACTCGGAGGCGCGGGCGGACTTCGGCCCGTACACGCCGGGCTTCGAGATCGTGCCGTACGGGGATCTCACGGCGATGCGCAAGGCGTTGACGGAGAACACCGTCGCCGTGCTGCTGGAGCCGATCCAGGGGGAGGCGGGGGTGCTCGTTCCGCCGACCGGTTATCTGCCGGCGGTGCGGGAGCTGACGCGGGAGCGGAACGTGCTGTTCGTGGCGGACGAGATCCAGTCGGGGCTCGGACGCACGGGTCGTACTTTCGCGTGCGAGCACGAAGGGGTGGTGCCGGATGTGTATGTGCTCGGGAAGGCGCTCGGCGGCGGGGTCGTGCCGGTGTCGGCGGTGGTGTCGTCGGCGGATGTGCTGGGGGTGTTCCGGCCCGGGGAGCACGGGTCGACGTTCGGCGGGAACCCGCTGGCCTGTGCGGTGGCACTGGAGGTGATCGCGATTGTGCGGACGGGTGAGTTCCAGGAGCGGGCGGCGGAGCTCGGTGAGCATCTGCTGCGGGAGCTGGGCGCGTTGGCCGGGACGGGGCGGGTGACGGCGGTACGTGGGCGTGGGCTGTGGGCGGGCGTCGACATCGCCCCGCGTTACGGCACGGGCCGGCAGGTCTCCGAGAAGCTGTTGGAGCGGGGGGTGCTGGTGAAGGACACCCATGGGGCGACGATCCGGATCGCGCCGCCTCTGGTGATCGGGAAGGAGGACCTGGACTGGGGGCTCGCCCAGCTGCGGGGGGTGCTCGGGGTGTGAGTCGGTGGGCTGGCGGCACGCACTCGGCTCGGCTCGGCCCGGCCCTGCCTAGCCAGGCTCGGCTCGGCTCTGCGGCAGGCTGTCCGTCTAGAGGATCACGTGGGGAAGGAAGCGCGCGTACTCGTCGGTGATCAGGCCGGACGACTCACGGATGCCGAGGCCCGCCGACTCGTCCTCGACGACCCACGCGCCGAGGACGACGTGATGGCCGTCGAAGGCGGGCAGCGGCGCCAGCTGCTGGTAGCAGCAGGGCTCGTCGCGTGTGACGGGCTCGGTGCCCTTCTCGTGCACGGTCACTCCGGCGCCCTCCCTTCCCAGGAGGGGCTTGGCGACGTAGCCCGTGGTGCCCGCCAGCTCCCTCGGACCGTCGAGGTAGGCGGGGAGGAGGTTGGGGTGGTCCGGATAGAGCTCCCAGAGGATGGCGAGGAGTGCCTTGTTGCTGAGGAGCATCTTCCAGGCCGGCTCGATCCACAGGGTCGTGCCGGTGCCGCCGCCGTTGTCGAGGGTGTCGAGGACGTGGTCCGCGAAGCGGTCGGTGGTGAGCCACTCCCAGGGGTAGAGCTTGAAGCAGCTGCGGATGAAGCGGAGCCGGGTGTCGACGAAGCGGCCGGAGAGGCGGTCCCAGCCGATCTCCTCCATGGAGATCCAACCGGTGTCCAGGCCCGCCTGCTCGGCGGTCTCCTTGAGATAGGCGACCGTCATCATGTCCTCGCCGAGTTCGTCGGCGGAGGAGTACGCGAAGTACAGGGGGCTGCCCGGCGGGAGAAGGGCGGACTGCTTCTTCCAGGCGGCGACGAGGCGTTCGTGCAGGGAGTTCCACTGGTCGGCGCCGGGGAAGCGTTCCTCCATCCAGAACCACTGCGGTGAGGCGGCCTCCACCAGTGAGGTGGGGGTGTCCGCGTTGTACTCCAGGAGCTTCGCCGGGCCGGTGCCGTCGTAGCGCAGGTCGAAGCGGCCGTAGAGGGAGGGGAGTTCGGCGCGGCGGCACCAGGACTCGGCGACCGCGTCCGCGACGCGCCGGTCGCTGATGCCGAGGTCGGCGAAGCGGTCGCGGGCGACGATGTGCTCGGCTGCCGTCAGGCACATGCCGTGCAGTTCCTCGACGACCTCTTCCAGCGCCTCGACCTCCGCCAGGGAGAAGACATAGTGGGCGCTCTCGTCCCAGTACGGGCGCAGGGAGTTGTCGGGGTGGCGGGTCAGGGGGTAGATGAGCCCCTGCTCTTCCACGGTCTGCTGCCAGCCGGGGCGAGGCTCGACAGTGCGGCGCTCCATCGGTCCGTCTCCCCGCTCAGCCGCCGCCGCTGCCGGAGCCCGAGCAGCCGAAGCCGCCCCGGTCGACGGCCTCGCTGCGGCTGAAGGTGCCGTAGTCGGCGCGGCCCGCGGAGACGTCGGCGTCGTAGTACCAGGCGGCGTCGGAGCCGCCGGACCGGGTCTTCTTGCCGCCCCTGGAGTACGAGGAGCTGGAAGTGGAACCGGACTTGCAGTTCTTGTCCGCGATGACCTTGTAGCCCTCGTAGGTGTAGCTGTCGCGGTCCACGCAGCGGCGGTCGGGGTCCGAGCCGCAGGAGGTCAGGGCCGCCGCCATGACCCCCATGCCGCCGAGTACGACCGTGCTCGAACGCAGCCTGCGCCGTGTCTCTGCCATGTGCGACTCCCCCGATGTTCCGTTCACGATCACCCGGCCACCCGAGCGATCCATGCGATTTTCGGTCGACAGCCTAAGGATCGACGATCGAGAGGCGCGCGAGGCCCCCCGTCAACCCCCTCACCCCGCAGTCGCTTTGTGCTCTTTGAAGTGATCTGCACTGTTGCGCACATCCGGTAGTGCGCGTCGTGCGCCCGGCAGGTCACGGCAGCACCCGGCACAGCGCCTCCAGGGCCCCCGCCCACGCATGGTCCGGTGGGGTCCCGTACCCCACGACCAAGGCGTCCGCCGGGTCTGTCGTGGCGGCCTCGTGGCGGAAGAACGTCAGGCCGTGCAGGGCGAGGCCCTGCCAGGTCGCCGCCTGGACCACGGACTGCTCCGTCCCGGGTGGCAGACGCAGCAGGACGTGCAGTCCGGCCGCGATGCCGGTGACCTCCAGGTGCGGGGCCTGGGCGGCCAACGCCCTTACCAGGGCGTCCCTTCGGCGCCGGTAGCGCAGCCGGGCGGCGCGGACGTGCCGGTCGTAGGCGCCGGAGGTGAGGAACTCGGCCAGGGTCAGCTGGTCCGGGGCGCCGCAGGTGTCGGTGCCGCCCTTCGCCGCCGTCACCTCCTCCACCAGCGTCGGCGGCAGCACCATCCAGGCCAGGCGCAGCCCCGGGGCCAGGGACTTGCTGGCCGTGCCCAGGTAGACGACGTGGTCGGGCTCCAGGCCCTGGAGCGCGCCGACGGGCTGGCGGTCGTAGCGGAACTCCCCGTCGTAGTCGTCCTCCAGGACCAGGCCCCCGGTGCGGCGCGCCCAGTTGACCACCGTCGCCCTGCGGTCGCGGTGCAGGGGCACGCCCATGGGGAACTGGTGGGCGGGGGTGAGCAGGACGGCCCCCTCGTCGGTCAGGGCGGCCGGATCCGTGCCGAGTTCGTCGAAGGGCAGGGGGGCGGTGGTCAGACCGGCCGCCGTCAGCTGCTTCCAGTGCGGAGGCAGGCCGTAGGACTCCACCGCGATCGTGGCCGCGCCGCGCGCCCGCAGGACCCGGCCGAGCAGTTGCAGGCCGTGTACGAAACCCGCGCACACGACGACGTGTGCGGGGTCGGCGCGCACGCCCCGGGCACGGGCGAGGTAGCCGGCGAGGGCGGTGCGCAGTTCGGGGCGGCCGCGCGGGTCGCCGTAGCCGAGGGCCTGGTGCGGGGCGCCGAGGAAGGCGCGGCGGGCCGCCTTGAGCCATTCCGTGCGGGGGAAGACGGAGAGGTCGGGGGTGCCGGGGACCAGGTCGTGGGCGGGGCGGGGGCGCTCCCGGCGGGGCGGGGCGAGTGTGCGGGCGTGGCCACGGCCCGGGGCGGGTGTGCGGGGCGGCGCGGTGGCGTCGGGCGACGGCGTCACCGTGCGGTCGGCGACCCGGGTGGCCGAGCCCTGGCGGGCGGTGAGCCAGCCCTCGGCGACCAGGTCGGCATAGGCCTCGGCGACCGTGTTGCGGGCGATGCCCAGGTCGGCGGCGAGGGAGCGGGAGGACGGCAGCCGGGTGCCCGGTGCGAGGCGTCCGGTGCGGACGGCGTCGCGCAGGGCGTCGGTCAGTCCCCGGCGCAGGCCGCTACCCGCCGGTTCCAGGTGGAGGTCGATGCCCAAAGTGGCCCAGGGTTTCGCCATGGAAGTGGACCATACTCCTGGGCTGCTTGGCTTCTAGGGTCGAGATCATGACGACGACCCCGACGGCTCCCCGGACAGCCACCCGCACAGCGACCGAGGTGGAGTACGCCTGCGAGCACCCGGCCCGGCTGCAGTGGGCCCAGCTCGCCCCCGACGTGTACAAGGCGATGATCCGCCTCGACACGGCCGCGAAGAAGGGCCTCGACCACCGGCTGTACGAGCTGGTGAAGATCCGCGCCTCACAGATCAACCACTGCGCGCTGTGCGTCGACATGCACAGCAAGGACGCGCTGGCGGCGGGCGAGAGCGTCGAGCGGATCATCCAGCTCAGCGCCTGGGACGAGTCGCGGCACTTCTACACCGAGAAGGAGCTCGCGGCGCTGGAGCTGACGGAGGCGGTGACCGTCCTGACGGACGGGTTCGTGCCCGACGACGTGTACGAGAGGGCCGCGAGGCACTTCGAGGAGGCCGAGCTGGCCCAGTTGATCTCCGCGATCGCCGTGATCAACGCGTGGAACCGGTTCGGGGTGACCTTCCGTATGGCGCCGGGTCACTATCAGCCCGGACAGCACGGGTGACGGCCCGGACCCGGCTCCTCGACCGGGACGTCGGGCAGGCCATGTCCGCGCTCGGCGCGACCGCGGAGAGTGGTCTCGGCGACCCCGCGCTCGCCGAGCCGGTCGTGATCCGTGCCTCGCAGCTCAACCACACTGCGCCTTCCGCCTGGACATGCATCTCGCCCTCGCCCGGGAGCACGGCGTGCCCCGAAGGCAGCTCGACCTGCCGGCCGCCTGGGAGGAGGCCGAGGACGTCTTCGACGAGCGGGAGCGGGCCGCGCTCGCGCCGACCGAGGCGGTCACCGTCCTGACCGGGGCACCTCCTCGGTTTGCGGGTCCGGGGGAGGCTTCGTGCCCGACGCGGTGTACGAGCGGGCCGCCCAGTACTTTGACGACATCCGACTCGCCCATCTCGTCGGGCTGATCGTGGCCATCAACAACTGGAACCGGGTGATGGCCGGCCGACGCGTTCCACCAGGGGGACACACACCGTGACTCAGTCCGTGACCAAGATCGAGGCCTTACGAGCCCTGCACCGACGCACCGCACCCGGCGACCCGCTCGTCCTGCCCGGACCGTGGGACGCCGCCAGCGCCCGGGTCTTCGTCGAGGCCGGGTTCCCGGCGCTCGCCACGCCCAGCGCGGGCGTCGCCGCCGCCCTCGGCCACGAGGACGGGCAGACCCCGGCCGACGAGATGTTCGCGGCGGTGGCCCGGATCGTGCGGGCGGTCGACGTGCCGGTGTCCGCGGACATCGAGGGCGGGTACGGGCTCGCGCCGCGGGAGCTGGTGGAGCGGCTGCTGCAGACCGGTGCCGTGGGCTGCAACCTGGAGGACTCCGAGAAGGGGGAACTCAAGGATCCGCAGCGGCACGCCGACTGGCTCGCCGAGGTACGCCACGCCGCCGCCGACCGGCTCTTCGTCAACGCCCGGATCGACACCTTCATCCGGGCGAGCGGTGACGCCGACCTCAAGAAGGTCGCCGAACAGACCATCCGGCGGGCCGCGTTGTACGTCGCCGCGGGCGCGGACTGCGTGTATCCGATCGGCGCCCCCACCGACGTGCTGCCGCTGCTGCGGTCCGGCATCCAGGGGCCGATCAACGTGCACGGCACGGTGACCGGGGGCCCCTCGCCCGCCGAACTCGGTGAACTCGGGGCCACCCGCGTCACGTTCGGCCCGCAGCTCCAGCGCAGCGCCGCTCAGGCACTGCGGGACATCGCCGCCGAACTCACGCCGTGACCGTCAGGACAGCCACGTCTTCCATGTGGACTCGTGGCTGTCCACCCACTTCTTCGCCGCCTCCTCGGGTGACAGCTTCTGCTCGGCGATCATCAAGGAGACCTCGTTCTGGTCCTCGGTCGTCCACTTGAACTTCCTCAGCAGGTCGGCCGCCTTTCCGCCGCTCTTGGCGAAGTCGGCGTTGAGGTACTTCTGCAGCGGGGTGTGCGGATAGGCGCAGGCGACCTTCTCCGGGTCGGCATCGCAGCCCTCCTTGTACGCCGGCAGCTTCACCTCGGTCATCGGTACCTTCTCGAACAGCCACTGCGGCTCGTACCAGTACGTCAGGAAGGGCTTCTTCTCCTTGGCGAACTGCTTGATCTGCGTGATCTGCGCGGCCTCGGAACCGGCGAACACCACCTGGTAGTCCAGGTTCAGGTTCTTCACCAGCGCCTTGTCGTTGGTGATGTAGGAGGGCGAGCCGTCCATCAGCTGGCCCTTGCCTCCGCTCTCCGGGGTACGCAGCCGGTCGGCGTACTTGTTCAGGTTCTTCCAGTCGGTGACGTCCGGGTGGGCCTTGGCGAAGTACGTCGGGACGAACCAGCCGATGTGCCCGGTGACGCCGAGGTCGCCGCCGTTCACGATCGTCTTCTTGTCCTTGACGTACCGCTGCTCCTCCTCCGGGTGCCCCCAGTCCTCCAGGAGCGCGTCGACCCGCCCCTGACTGAGCGCGTCCCAGGCGGGCACCTCGTCGATCTGGACGGTGTCGACGCGGTAGCCGAGCTCGTGCTCCAGGAGGTACTGGGCGACGGCCACGTTGGCCTGTGCGCCGACCCAGGACTGGACGGACAGGGTCACCGACTTGGCGCCCTGCGCGTTGGCGAACGGCGAGGCCTGCTTCGTCATGTCGGCGGCGCCGCAGCCGGTGAGCAACAGCAGCGAGGACGCCCCGGCCACTACGGCGGTGGTACGAAGTCGCATGTCACGCTCCCTTCTTCGCGCGGCGCCGGGTCGGCTGGGTCACCCGGTCCAGCATCAGGCCGAGGCACACGATGGCCGCACCGGCCACCAGACCGGTCGCGAGGTCGCCCTGCGCGAGGCCGAAGACGACGTCGTAGCCGAGCGCGCCACCGCCGACCAGGCCGCCGATGATGACGACGGCGAGGACTAGGACCACGCCCTGGTTGACGGCGAGCAGCAGTGCCGGGCGGGCGAGCGGGAGCTGGACCTGGCGCAGTTGCTGCAGCGGGGTCGCACCGAGCGAGCGGGCCGATTCCAGGGCGGCCGGGTCGACCTGGCGCAGGCCCTGGGTGGTGATGCGGACGACCGCGGGCAGGGCGTAGACGACGGCCGCGGCGACCGCGGGCGCGCGGCCCACGCCGAACAGGGCGACGACCGGGATCAGGTACACGAACTGCGGCATCGTCTGGAAGACGTCCAGGACGGGGCGCAGCAGGCGCTCGACCCGGTCGCTGCGCGCCGCCGCGACACCGGTCGCGAAGCCCAGGACCAGGGTGACGGCGACGGCCGCGAGGACCTGGGAGAGGGTGTCGAGCGAGGGGCCCCACACGCCCAGGACGCCGATCGCGGCCATGGCGAGCACGGCGGTCAGCGCGGTGCGCCAGGTGCCGATCAGCCAGGCGAGGGTGGCGACGACGAGCAGCAGCGACCACCAGGGCAGCCACTGCAGGCCGTCGCGCAGGGGGTTGAGGACCCAGGTGGTGAAGTGGGCCGCCCAGTCGGCGGTGCCGCCGATGACGGGGACGCCCGAGTAGAGGTGGGCGGTCATCCAGTCGACGGCGCGGTTGACCGGCTCGGCGATGTTCATGGTCCAGGTCTCGGGCCAGTCCAGGCGGCCCGCGAGACGACCGGCGACGGCCACGGCCACGGCGGCGAGCAGGGCGTACAGCCAGCGCGCCCGGCCGTTCGGCTGGGGTTCGTCGGCGAGGGCCTGCCCGGCCGCGCCGGTCACCCGGTCCAGGACGACGGCGAGCAGCACGATGGGGATGCCGGCCGCGAGGGCCGCGCCGACGTCGACCGTGGCCAGTGCCTGGTAGACGCGGTCACCGAGGCCGCCGGCGCCGATGACCGACGCGATGACGGCCATGGACAGCGCCATCATGATCGTCTGGTTGAGGCCGAGGAGGAGTTCCTTGCGGGCCAGCGGGATGCGCGCGGTCAGCAGGCGCTGCCGTGCGGTGGCGCCCAGGGACTCGACCGCTTCCAGCACCTCCTTGTCGGCGCCGCGCAGACCGAGGGCGGTGAGGCGGGCCATCGGCGGGGCGGCGTAGACGACCGTGGCCAGGACGGCGGCGGGGACGCCCATGCCGAAGACCAGCACGACCGGGAGGAGGTAGGCGTAGGCGGGGAGCACCTGCATGGTGTCCAGGACGGGGCGCAGCATCCGGTCCATACGGTCGGACAGCCCGGCGGCCAGGCCCAGCAGCGCGCCCACGACGACCGAGGCGAGCACCGCCACGACCATGAGCGCGAGGGTCTGCATGGTCGGGATCCACATGCCGAGGAACCCGCAGGCCAGGAACGCGATGCCGGTACCGGCGGCGAGGCGCGGGCCTGCGACACGCCAGGCTGTGAGGCAGGCGGCGGCGGTGACGCCGGCCCAGCCCGCGGCGAGCAGCACGAGGTACACGGCGCGCACGCAGAGCACGACCGCGTTGCTGATGTGCCCGAAGAAGTAGAGGAACAGCGGGTGGCTGTCCCGGTTGTCGATGACCCAGGTGCTGGCGTTGGTCAGCGGCTCGGAGACGTCGACGGTCAGCGCGGCCGGCCAGCTGCCGCTCGCCCAGCGGGCGTCGGCCAGCGGGACGAGGATCGCGGCGACGAGGGCGAGCAGCGCGAGCTTGCGGAAGGCGGGACGTTTGAGGGCGCCGGGCACGGTGACCCGTGGGGCCGGAGCGGTGACGGTGGCCATCAAGCGACCTCCTTGCTCTTCCCAGCCCCCGCTACGACACCTTGCTGCGCCCCCGCTGAACCGTTTTGTTCCGTGCCCGCCACGACCCCGAGAAGCCGCTCGTGATCGACGACACCCAGACAGCGCGCCCCGTCCATGACGCGGGCCGGCGAACCGGTGCGGGCCACCGCCTCGATGGCCTCCGACACCGTCGCGTCCGGTGCGACCGCCGGGCCGCCGCCGGTCTCGTCCACGGAAGCCGGGCGCATGGCCGTACGGACGGTCATGACCTGCTCGCGCGGGACGTCGCGGACGAACTCGCGGACGTAGTCGTCCGCCGGGGAGCCCACGATCTCCTCGGGGGTGCCCAGCTGGACCACGCGGCCGTCGCGCATGAGGGCGATGCGGTCGCCGAGCTTCAGGGCCTCGCTGAGGTCATGGGTGATGAAGACCATGGTGCGGCCCTCCTCCCGGTGCAGGCGCACGACCTCCTCCTGCATGTCCCGCCGGATGAGCGGGTCGAGGGCGCTGAACGGCTCGTCGAAGAGCAGCACCTCGGGGTCCACCGCCAGCGCCCGCGCGAGGCCGACGCGCTGGCGCTGACCGCCCGACAGCTGACCGGGCCTGCGGTGCTCCATGCCCTCCAGGCCGACCTTGGCGACGACCTCGGCGGCCCGCTCGCGGCGCTCCGCCTTGCCGACGCCCTGGATCTCCAGGCCGTAGGCCACGTTGTCCAGGACCGTGCGGTGCGGCAGCAGGCCGAAGTGCTGGAAGACCATCGCGGCGCGGTGGCGGCGCAGTTCGCGCAGCCGGGACTTGTCCATGGCGCGTACGTCCTCGCCGTCGATGGCGATGGTGCCCGCCGTCGGCTCGATCAGCCGGGTCAGACAGCGCACCAGCGTGGACTTGCCGGAGCCGGACAGGCCCATGACGACGAAGACCTCGCCCTTGCGCACGTCGAAGGAGACGTCCCTGACCGCTGCCGTGCAGCCGGTGCGGCTGCGCAGCTCGGCGGGTGCGAGCGCGGTCAGCTCCGGGTCGGCGGGGACCCGGTGCGCCTTGGGGCCGAAGACCTTCCACAGGCCTTCCACGGAGAAGACCGGTGTCCCGGTCGGGGGCTTGCGGGTCTCGGGCGTCGTGTTCCGGGGCGTCATCTGCGCGTTCGTGCTCATCACGCCTCACCTCCCATCAGATCCGCCGCCTTCTCCCCGACCATGAGCACCCCGATCATCGGGTTCACCGCGGTCATGGTCGGGAAGACGGAGGCGTCGGCGATTCGAATTCCGTCAAGGCCGCGGATCCGCAACTGCGGGTCGACCACGGCCAGTTCGTCGTCGGCGGCTCCCATACGGCAGGTTCCGGCCGGGTGGTACACGGTGTGCGCGACCTTGCGCGCGTACTCGCTCAGCTCCTCGTCGCCCGTGACGTCCGGGCCGGGGCAGACCTCGCGCTTGAGCCAGCCGGCGAGCGGCTGGGTCCTGGCTATCTCACGGGCGATGCGGATGCCGTCGACGAGGGTGCGGGCGTCGTAGTCGTCCTCGTCGGTGAAGTACCGGAAGTCGAGTGCGGGCTTGACCTCCGGGTCGGCGCTGGTCAGGTACAGCCGGCCACGGCTCTTCGGCTTGGGGATGTTCGGGGTCATGGAGACGCCGAACTCCGGGCGCTCGTAGCCCAGTCGCTCCGGGTTGTCCGTGAAGGGGATCTGGTAGAAGTGGAACATCAGGTCGGGGCCCTGGTGTTCGGGGTCGCGACGCACGAACAGGCCCGCGTCGGAGTCCATCGCGGAGTTGTCGGGAATCGGACCGTTGGTCTCCCAGACGATGACGGACTCGGGGTGGTCGAGCAGGTTCTCGCCGACGCCCGGCAGGTCGTGGACGACCGGGATGCCCAGCTCGGTGAGGTCCTCCCTGGGACCGATGCCGGAGTGCAGCAGCAGGCGGGGCGAGTCGACGGCGCCCGCGCACAGGACGACCTCGCGCCGGGCACGGATCAGCAGCTCCTCGCCGTCCTTGGTGCGCACGTGCACGCCCTCGGCGCGGGTGCCGTTCAGCTCCAGCTTGTACGCCCACGTCTCCAGCAGGATCGTGAGGTTGTCCCGCTCGTCCATCACCGGGTGCAGGTACGCCACCGACGCCGACGAGCGCTTGTTGTTCTCGGGGTGGTAGGCGAGGTCGAAGAAGCCGACGCCCTCGTTGAAGGGCTGCTTGTTGAAGCCCTCGACGCGCGGGACGCCGAGCGCGCCCTGGGCCGCGTCGACGAAGTCCCGGGCGATGGCGTTGCGGTCCTTCTCGTCGACCGGGACGATGTTGTTCTTCAGCCGGGCGTAGTACGCCTCCATCGGCACGGCGCCCCAGCCCTTGGCGCCGGCCTCCTCCCACTCGTCCCAGTCGGACGGCAGCGGCTTGAAGGAGATCAGGGTGTTGTGGGAGGAGCAGCCGCCGAGCACGCGGGCACGGCTGTGCCGGATGTGCGAGTTGCCTCGTGGCTGCTCGGTGGTGGGGTAGTCGTAGTCCAGCTCGCCGCCGAGCAGGCCCAGCCAGCGGCGCAGGGTGAGGACGTCGTCGCGGTCGACGTCGCTGGGGCCGCCCTCGATGACGGCGACGGTGACGTCGGGGTTCTCGGTGAGGCGGGAGGCGATGACGGAGCCTGCGGTGCCGCCACCTATGACGACGTAGTCGTAGACATGGGGGTTCTCGGACATGGGCGGGTAACTCCAGGGATCTTGCGAAGTCTTGCTCGGTGGGGGGCGGACGGCCGGAGGGGACCGGAGCGGTCAGCCGGTGAACCAGCGGACCGGCTTGGGGGCGAGGTTCTGGTAGACGTGCTTGGTCTCGCGGTACTCGGCGAGTCCGGCGGGGCCGAGTTCGCGGCCCACACCGCTCTTGCCGAAGCCGCCCCACTCCGCCTGCGGGAGGTAGGGGTGGAAGTCGTTGATCCAGACGGTGCCGTGGCGCAGCAGACCCGCGACCCGGCGGGCGCGGCCCGCGTCGGCGGTCCAGACGGCCCCGGCGAGGCCGTACTCCGTGTCGTTGGCGAGGGCGACGGCCTCTTCCTCGGTGCGGAAGGTCTCGACGGTGAGGACTGGTCCGAAGACCTCCTCGCGTACGACCCTCATCTCGCGGTGGCAGTGGTCGAGCACGGTCGGCTCGTAGAAGTAGCCGCTCTCCGGCCGCTCGGGGGACGGCTCGGGCCGCTTGCCGCCGGAGCGCAGCACGGCGCCCTCCTTGAGCGCGGAGTCGACGTACGCCTCGACCTTCGCGCGCTGCTGCTCGGAGACGAGCGGGCCGCACTCGACGCCGTCGGCGGTGCCCCGGCCGAGGCGGATCCTTTCGGCACGGCGGGCGAGTTCGGTGACGAAGCGGTCCCGGACGGACTCCTCGACGATGAGGCGGGCGCCCGCGGAGCAGACCTGGCCGCTGTGGATGAAGGCGGCGTTGAGGGCCTGGTCGACGGCGGTGTCGAAGCCCTCCTCGGTGGCGCACGCGTCCGCGAAGACGACGTTGGGGTTCTTGCCGCCGAGTTCGAGGGCGACCTTCTTGACGGTGGGTGCCGCGGCCTGGGCCACCTTGGTGCCGCTGACCAGTCCGCCGGTGAAGGAGACGAGGTCGACGTCGGGGTGCTCGGCGAGCCGGGCGCCGACCGAATGGCCGGGCCCGGTGACGATGTTGGCGACCCCTGTCGGCAGGCCCGCCTCGATCAGCAGCTCGATCAGGGCGATCGTGGTCAGCGGGGTGATCTCACTGGGCTTGACGACGAAGGTGTTTCCGGCGGCGAGCGCCGGGGCGATCTTCCAACTCGCCTGGAGCAGGGGGTAGTTCCAGGGCGTGATCAGCGCGCAGACACCGACCGGTTCATGGACGACGACACTGTGGATGTCGGGTGAGCCCGCGTCGACGACCCGGCCCGGGGCCTCGCCCGCGACGAGGTCGGCGAAGTAGCGGAAGGCGTCGGCGACGCAGTCGATGTCGACGCGGCCCTCTTCGACGGTCTTCCCGGCGTCGCGGCTCTCCAGCAGGCCGAGCTGCTCACGGTCGCGCACGAGCAGGTCGGCGACGCGGCGCAGCACGGCGGCGCGCTCGGCGACGGGGGTGCGGGGCCACTCACCCCGCCCTCCGTCGAAGGCGCGGTGGGCGGCCGCCACGGCCAGATCGGTGTCCTTCTCGTCACCCTCCGCGACCACGGCGAAGGGTGCGGCGTCCGCGGGGTCGAGGATCTCACGCGTTGCTCCGGAGACGGCCGCACGCCATTCCCCTCCCGCGTGGATGGTGGTGCGCGCCTGGAGTTCCGTTCGTTCCGCCATGATCGAGTGTTGCCTTCCGTTCCTGTTCAGAGCCCGTGTGTCACACAGGTGTCACTCACGGGACCGAGTGCGCATGCCCCCTGCCCCCCGATGCATGCGCGATCCGGGGGCGAAAGTGCGCTGTGTCACTGGACATGCGGACGAACCGGGCGGAATCGGTTCGGTCGGCGACGCACAGCGACACCGCTGTGACAGGTGCACCCCCGCGAGGAGACGCAGCCGTCCCCTACGACTCAGGGAACCGGGAAGTCGGCCGGCGGGTCCTCCCCCACCCGGCCGTCGAGTGACTCGCGGATCATGTCGGCCTGCCCGACATGGCGGGCGTACTCCTCGATCAGGTCGACCAGGATGCGCCGCACGCTGGGCGTCCGGCCGTCCGGCCAGGTGTGGCGGACCGGCTGGTCCACCCCTGCCTCCAAGAGCACTCGGCGCAGGTTCTCCCGGGAGCGGGCCACCGCGTCACGCCACAGCGCGTACAGGTACTCCGGCTCGTCCTGCGCGGCCGACCGCCACTCCCAGTCGGGGTCCGCGTCCCAGTCGACCGCGTCCCACGGCGGGGGCATCGCGACGCCGAGCAGACGCCGGGTGAAGTACTCGTCCTCGACGAGGGCCAGGTGCTTGAGCAGCCCGCCCAGGGTGAGGGCGGAGGGCGCGAGCCGGGCGCCCAGGCCCGCCGCGTCCAGGCCCTCGCACTTCCAGGCGAAGGTTCGGCGCTGCCGTTCCAGGGAGCCGATCAGGGTCTCCGCCTCGGACCCGGCGACGGGCGGCTCGACAGGGACCGGCGGTTCGGTGTCGTAGGTCATGACGGGCAGAGTAGGAGCGATTCCGGTCGATCGGCTTCCGGAATTGTGGGCGTCATGGTCCCCGTGGGCTGCGGAGCGCTCCGGCGTCCGGAGCCCGGCGTCGGCGAGATCCGCCACGTCCGGGTGCACCCCGGCGCCCGACGCCTCGGCCTCGGCCGCCGGCGGCTCGACGCCCTCGAAAGGGAGGCCGCCGCCCGGGACCTGCGGGTCGTACGCCTCGACACGCACGCCGCGCTGACCGGGCGCAGGCGATGTACCGGGCGTGCGGGTACACCGACATCCCGGCCTACGACGACAACGTCTACGCCAGCCACTGGTTCGAGAAGCGCCTGGCTCCCTGAGCGGAACGCTCAGCTGAAGAACCAGGCGATCACGAAGACCGTGCTGATGACGCAGAAGCCGACGCCGCCCGCGAGCAGGCAGCCCGCACCGCCGATCCGGCCGGGGATCCTTGCCTTGAACGGTTTCGGCGGGTGGTCCGGCGGTTCCGGCGGCACGACGGGAGCCGGCGCGGCTCGGGGCACCGGAGGGACCTGAGGTGCCGGCGTGGCCGGGTGCGGTCGGTCGGCCCGCAGCAGCGCGTTCCCCAGAAGCCGCCCCCAGACCTGCGGGGGCAGGTCCGGGACCTGGCCCCCCGGCGGCTCGACGATGCTCTGCCGGAGCCAGTTGCCCGTGGTGGGGTGGGGGTCGCGGCTCATGCGGTACAGGAGTTCCTGAAGGGGCCGCAGATGGCGCTCCTCCCGGGCCAGCGGGGCGACGGCCCAGGTGAAGAGATGAGCCGCACGGGACGCCCGGTCCGCCCCCGACCTGCCGTCCGTGCCGGGTCCGTGGGGGGTGAAGTACAGGTCTTGGCGCAGCACCTCGGTGCACAGCTCGTGCCGCAGCTCCAGCGGGCGGGCCCGTACCCGGTGGGGCTCTCCCAGCACGTCCAGCAGCAACTCGACGGAGTCCGGCGGCAGATCACCGGAACGCAGTTCGTGCAGCAGGAGTTCGTCGGGCTGCCTGCGCAGTTCGGCCAACAGCACGCTCCGTCCCATGACGTCACCGCGCCGGTGGCCGCGCAGCTCCCGCCGGAGAGCGCCCGTGTCCGGACCGCCCGGGTCGGGGACGGACCGCTGGAGGGGCTGCGCGGGAGCGGCGGAGGGAGAAGAGGGGGCCGTGGAACTCGACTTCGGCGTCACACCGGGATCCGCGTAGGGCTCCCCGTACGCGTCCGTGGTGCGTCCCTCCGGACGCGGGTTCGGGTACGGCTCCTGGTACCCCTCGGCGTGCGGTTCGGGACGCGGCTCCCGATACCCGTCCCCGAGCGGCTCCGGACGCGACTCCCGATACCCGTCCCCGACCGGCTCTGGACGCGACTCCCGATACCCGTCCCCGACCGGCTCTGGACGCGACTCCCGATACCCGTCCCCGACCGGCTCCGGACGCGACTCCGGGCGCGGCTCCCGATACCCCTCCCCTACCGGCTCCGGACGCGACTCCCGATACCCGTCCGCGAGAGACTCCGCGCGCGGCTCCGGGCGCGGCTCGCGGAATCCGTCCGCGAGAGACTCCCGGCGCGGCTCCCGATACCCGTCCCCGACCGGCTCCGGACGCGGGTTCCGGTGCGGGTCCACGTACGGCTCCGGGGCGAGCGCCGCTCGGGTCGGGCCGCCCGTCAGGTCCCGTTCCCGCTTCCGCTCCCGGTCCCGGTCCCGGTCGCGCCCCCGTTCGGGTTCCCGCACCGGCTCGCGGTCCCGCTCCGAGGGCTGCCGGCGGTCCGCCCGCCGCGGTGCGGGCGTGGGGATCCTCGTACCGGCCGGGGGTGTGCGATCGGTGCCGAGGATCTGCTGGAGACGGACACGCCGTCGCTCCCAGTCCATCCGCGCGCCGCCCGCCAGTTCCTCGACCAGCTGCGGGACACCGGGAGGCGCCTGCCGGTGGCCGAGGAGGTGCCTCACCAGCTGGGCCGCCGCCCGGTGCTCGAACTGGGGCTGGACCTGCCTGCCCTTGACCCGGGCCAGCGGGCCGGAACCGCCCGCGTCCTCCTCCCAGCGCGGGACGGCCATCAGCCGCAGGGGATGCGCGTCCGCCGTGTCGCAGGTCGCGAACGTCCACTCGTGTCCCAGCCAGTCACCGAACAGCAGGAACAGCCCGAGGTAGACCAGCGGGACCGCGTCCCGGTCCGGCCAGTCGCGCGGGGGCTCGTCCTCCAGGAGCAGCGACACCCGCTGGGCCGGATCACGCAGCAGCTCCGCGGTGGCGAGGATCAGCGCGTGCTCGACCTTCTGCAGTTGCTCCAGCATCCCCGGAAGCCGGCTCCGCGCCAGCTCGTGGAGGTAGGTGCCGTCGAACTCGGGCAGCCGCCCGGAGGCCTGCTCGGCCTTCTCCTGCCTGCGCCAGCCGCCGTACGCGAGCCCGAGACACTGCCGCACCTTCAACGTGCCGCGGTCACCGACCAGGACGTGGCTGACCGTGCTGGGCCGGCCGCCCCGGTCGGTGGTGGGCCAGCGCTGGACGAGCAGGACGTCGCCGTCGCGGGACAGCGTGCGCACGACGCTCGGCCGGGCCGCCGCCGCACCGGACACCCACAGCAACGGGCCCAGTTCCCGGCCCAGTTCCTCGGCGCGCTCGGCGTCGCAGGAACGGGCGACGGCGTTCATGCCGGTGCCCTGGCGGCCGTGGTTGCCGTCCCACCGGTAGACGACCTGCTGCACGGGTCCCCTGCCCTGGAAGTCGTTCACTGACGTTCCCCTCCCTCGGATCCCTCGGGCTCCTCGGGCCCTTCAGACCTCTCGAACAGCTCGGCTTCGTCCCACGGCACCGCCTCCAGCGCGGGCGCCTCCCCCAGGGCAAGCGCCTCCGTGCCGCCCGGCACCTGGATCAGCCCATGCATGGCCAGCAGCGCCAGCAGCGGCTCCAGCACCCGCCGGGGCCCCGCGCCCGCGGGATAGCGGCCGTGGTCCTCCTGGCCGCCGGTGGCCGAGGCGATGTGCAGGGTGCACCGGCGGATCGCGTCGAAGGGACGCAACCACGCCTGCCCGGCGTGCCGACGCAGCAGCCCGTAGAGGTCCCGGCTCTCCTCGCGCACCAGTTCCGGGTCCAGGGAGGTGGCCGGCGGCCGGGTCAGCCAACGGTCGACGGGCGGCTGGAACCTGAGCAGGTCGGCCTTCCCGAGCACCATCGCGGCCGGCACGTCCAGATACCCGCCGCTCTTGGGCAGCCGGTCCAGGACCGTGCCGAAGGCGAGGTCACCGTCCCGGTTCACCTCCACCCCCCAGCGTTCCCTGGCGTGGTCCAGCTGAGGCAGTGGCAGGGCCAGTGCCGGGTCGACCACGAAGACCAGGGCGTCCACACCGAGCAGGAAACGCAGCGCCGCATCGGTCCGTACGAGGTCCTCGCCGCCCAGGTCGAAGAACGCGACCGGGCGTACCTGCCCCCTCGGGTCGGTGATCAGCAGCGACTCCACGAAGCGGGCGAAGTCGTCCATGCCCAGGGCGGGGGTGTGGTCCAGGACCTTGCCGTTGCGCAGCGGCTGCACCCGGTCCCGTACGAACCTGGCGTGCTGCTCGGGGTTGACGGACTGCCACTTCAGGCCGAACGGCTCCAGGCCGCCGTCCGTGATCGCGGCGATCATCTGGGTCAGCAGATGGCTCTTGCCGGTGGAGGACTGGCCGACCATCGCGACGGTCAGCGGGCGGCCGTACGTCAGGTAGGGCACGGGGATGTAGTGCACGGGGAACTCAGGGTCCGCGCCGCACTTCTGGACGGCCCCGCGCATGATGTCCGTGCGCCGCACGGGGTTGGTGATGCCCTTGAGGTCGAGCGGCTTGTACTGCATCCGGCTGTCGGTGACGTACAGCTTGGTGAGGTCGAGACGGATGGTCTCCAGGCAGTACGGGCAGAGCACCTCCCCGTTCGCCTGTTCGGAACCGGTCGTGGCCCGGGAACGGGCGGCGGGCGCCTGCCGTTTGAGGGACAGCGCCTGCTCGAAGGCCTCGTGGTGCGGGCGGCTCTCGTCGGGCGGCACGGCGACCCGGACGCGGTGGGCGGCGCCCGGCGCCACGAGTTCGAGGACCTGGGCGGGTGTGGGCCGGGCCGCCGCCCTCGGGGCGAACGCGGCCCGCAGCGTCTGGTCGAGCTTGCGGTGCTCGGCGAGGTCGGCGGGCGGCCGGTCGGCGGGGCCGGGCCGCCCGGTCGCCAGCCGGTAGAGCACCTGGGCCGCGCTCCACACCGCGTCGCGCGGGTCGGCCGGTCCCTCGCCGGCGCGCTGCTCGGGCGAGCAGAAGGGCGAGCGTCCCCATGGGCGCCGCGGGCGTCCGATCCGGGTCACCGACTCCAGGCCCCACAGCTGGACCCGGGCTCCGTCCCACAGCACGGTGGCGGGGGAGACACCGCGCGGCACCAGGCCCTGGGCCTCCAGCAGGCACAGGGCCAGCATCAGATCCCGGGTGAAGACCTCCTGGTCGGCCGCCCCCATCACATGGATCCGCGACACGGCCGAGCCGCGCGGCGGGTCGTACAGCAGGAAGGGCTCGGCCGTGTCCAGCTCGTAGCCGATGAGCCTCGGGAAGAGCGCCGCGTACTCGGAGTCGCCCAGCGCCTGGTTGAGCTGGACGGCGGTGCCCGCCTCGGTGTCCAGCAGGGCGCGCGCGGCCGGGTTCGCGGCGTCCTTGGCGGTGAGCCGGACCTGCACGCACTGCTGTCCGTCGTCGTCGAGCACGGCCTTGCGGAGCAGTTGGGGCAGCAGCCGGTCGCGGCGGAACTCACGGCCGACCCGGACCGGGGTGACGCGCCGCCGACCCGAGGGCTCGGTGAAGGCGAGCTTGTCCGGAGGCGGCTCACCCGACCCCGGCGGGCGTGCCTGCGTGGTGCTGGTCACCGGTGGTCCTTTCGTTCGTACCTGTGCGTGGGGCCGTACGGGACGGTGTGCGGTGGGCCGGGACGCCGGCTGCCGGTCACCAGCGGTCGCCGTCCCCTCGGTCGCGGTCGCCCGGGCGGTCGGAGCCCGACCAGTCGTCCGAATCGAGCCAGTCGTCCGCGCCCGCCCGGTCGTACGGCTCCGCCCGGTCGTACGGGTCCCTGCCCGCGCCCCGTCCGGGCCGGTCGTACGGCTCGGTCGTGACGTCGTCCGTGTCCGTCCCGTCGGGTCCCGCACCGTGCCGGGGGCGGACGGTGTGCACCACGCCCATCCGCAGCGGGGTGAGCCGCACCAGTCCGGCGTACCGGCCCGACGACGTCCACAGGACCTCCTCGGGGTGGACCGAACCGCTGGTCCGCCAGGACTTCTCGACCTCGTCGCGGACCGCCGCGGGCGCGAACCTGAGCCACACCGCGGCCTGTGGATCCCGGCTGAGCAGCGTGCCCTGCTCGGGGGTGGACAGCTGCACCACGGTCTGCCGGTCCGCCTGCGCGCCGACCAGCTCGGCCAGTCCGTACGGGTCGGTGCCGAGCAGGTTCGCCGACGAGGCACGCACCCGGCGCGGCGCGGCGAACGGAGGCGGGGCCAGAACCCCGTTGTGCCGGAGGTGGTGGCGGGCCGTGGCCAGCAGTTCGCGCACCCGTTCCTCGGTGCGCCGGACGGCACGGGCACCGGCCTGGCCGCGCTCGACGGCACCCCAGTAGTGCTTCATGGCCTCCAGGGCGGCGTCCGTCAGATCGGCGGACAGGGTGGAGACCAGTTCCGGCCCGCCCTCACCGCTCTCCCGCTCCAGCCAGCGCGGAACGCTCCTGGGACGATTCCCCCCGGAGCTCTCGTGGCCCTCGTCCCGCTCCTTCTCCTCGGCGGGCCCGTCCCACGACCCCCCGTCCTCCCAGGCGTACACGCTCGCCCAGTCGCTCTCCCCCTCGTCGGCCCCGGCGTAGGCGTCCTCCGGTTCCACCTCGGGGTCGCTGAAGAGCCAGTCGTCGTCGACGGGGGCCGGCCCGCCGGACGCGCCGAAGGAGTCGAACGCCCCGGTGGCCGCGCGCCGGGCCGGCTCGGGCGCCGCCTCCGCCTCGGCCGCGGCCGCCGTCGCCCGCAGCATGCCGGCCACCGAACGTGCGGCGTCGGCGCAGTACAGGCGCTCCTCCACGGCCCAGTGCTCCCGGACCGCCTCGGCCAGCAGGGCGTCCAGGCCGTCGAGGGCCCGGCGCAGCACGGCGGTCGTACGCCCCGGCGCCCAGGCGTCGGCCGCCGCCCGCCAGAGCCGCCGTACGGTCTCCCGCGCGACACCGCCCGCCAGCAGCAGGCCGATGGTGCCCACCCAGAGCGGCGGTTCGGTCGTGTACCCCACGGCCGCACCGACGGCGGCGCCGCCGAACGCCGCGACCCGGGGAGCCACCGCCCAGCGGCTGGGGCGTCCCGCCCCCCGCAGCCGGGCCGCCCCGAGCATCGCCATACCCGAGAACAGCAGCGGCACGACGAGCGCCAGCGCGAGGAACGGCCCCGACCACAGCGCCCCGAGCAGTCCCGCTCCGGCCGCGGCCGACGGGCCGGCCACCGGCATCCCGGGCGCGGCCGTGCCGGTCACGCCCGCCGTCTGCCGGGCCACGGCCTCGGCGGAGTGCGGGGCGAACTTCGGCAGCAGTGCCGAGCTGGGCAGCGGCTCCACCCGCCCGGCCAGCCCGGTGAAGCGCTGGGCCACGGAGCGCAGGGCGAGTCCCTGGCCGAGCAGTTTCACGGCGAACTCCCGCAGACCCTCGCCGATCCGCTCACCCATGCCCTCGGCCGACGGCACCCGCAGCCCGAGGGCCGCCAGCCGGGTGGCCGCCTCGGCGGCGGAGGGTGCCGTGCCGCCTCCGCTGCGCAGGGCTGTGGCGACGAGGTCGCGGTAGCCGTCGAGCGATGTGCGTGCCTGGTCGACCTCCGTCTCGAACGTCTCCCGGCGGGAGGCCCGCACCAGTCCGGGCAGGGTCCGCAGCCCGGCCAGCGCGTCGTCGGCGTAGTGCAGGGCGTCCGCGCAGGCGCGGTAGGCCTCGTCCGCGATGCCGCCGGGCTCCCGGTGCCCGACCTCCCGGCCGCCCCGGCCCGCCACCAGATGGCGCAGCGGCTCGGGCAGGTCGGCTCCGGACGAGGCGGTCAGCAGCACATCCGGCGCGAGGTCGTCGTCCGCCCCGGCGAACCGGGTCAGCGCGTCGCGCCAGGCCCGGTCGCGCACTTCCGGCGGCAGGTCCTGCTCCAGCAGCCGTACGCCGGGCGCGGCGACGGCCTCGGGCAGCGCCTGGACGCTGTCGAGCACGCTGAGGTAGACGTCCGGGACGGACAGCACGTCCACGAGGACCGCCAGCGCGTCCGGGTCGTCGGGTGCGGGCTGTTCCCGGGCGGTGCGGGCGGAGCGCAGATCACCGACCCACAGCAGTCCGGCCCTCGATTTCCGCAGCACCGCCGGCCGCAGCAGCCGCCGGTCGGGCTGGAAGTCCCCTTCCACGCCGGCGAACGAGCCGGGCGCGCTCCCCACGAGGAGCACGAGCAGTCCGACGTCGCCCACCGCCCGGTAGCCGGTGAGCAGTTCGTACTGCGTCTGGTGGTCGGTGAGCCCGGCCGGGGTGTCGACCACCAGGAACAGCAGGTCGTCGGGTTCCGCCGCCCCGGCCCGGCCCAGCTCCTGGGCGACCCTGGCACGCAGGGCCGAGGGGCTGTTCAGCGCCGCCGCCCCGATTCGCAGGTCGAGGTGGATGACGATGCGCGGGGGCTGGTTCCTCTTCACTGGGCGTCACCGTCCCAGGGGGCGCGGCGGTCGGGGTCGCCGGGCTCGTCCTCCCACGGTGCGCGCCGCCCGCCCTCGCCCCGGGGGCCGGCCAGGTCGGGGTCGTCGTAGTCGTCGCGGCGGCGCTCCCCGCCGGGCCTGCCGTAGTCCTCGCGGGCGTCCCGGTCCTCGTGGTCGTCGTGCCGGCCACCGGTGCGGGGCCCGGCCTCACCGGCGCCCCAGACGTCCCCGCCGTCCCGCTGCCCCGCCCGGCGTTCACCGGCCGGCGGCCTGTCGTAGTCGTCGTACTCGTCCCGGCGGCGCTCCCCGCCGGCACCCCCGTGGTCGTCGTCGGCGTACCCGTCACGCCGACCGCTCCCCCGGGCACCGCTCTGCGGCCTGTCGTACTCGTCCCGGCGGCGCTCCCCGCCGGCACCCCCGTGGTCGTCGTCGGCGTACTCGTCACGCCGACCGCTCCCCCGGGCACCGCTCTGCGGCCTGTCGTAGTCGTCGCGCGTCCGGCCGCGTGGCGGGACCGGGGTGGTGCCCCAGTCGTCCTCGTCGGGCTTCGGGCGCCGGGGTGCGGAGTAGCCCTCGCGGTCGCGCGGTCCGCCCGGACTGCCGCCGCGGACGTGCTCCAGCAGCGTGCGCAGGGTCGGCTGGACGGCTCGCTGGTCGCCGAACTCGGTGTCCAGGGCGGCGGGGAGGGTCTCGGCCCAGAACTCCCACAGCGGGCGCACCCAGCCCTCGACCCGTTCGCCGCCCCGTTCCCGGCGCTCCGCCAGCAGCTCCAGCTGACGCGGGGCGACCTTCTCGACCAGGTCGACGAAGAGCGGATGCGGTTCGCTGCCGGCCCGGGCGAGCCCGAGGGGCTGAGCCCCCATCAGCTCCCGGCAGTAGTCCTCGACGATCCGCTCGTCGTCCAGGACCGTCCAGCGCTCGTACGACCGCAGCAGCTCGGCCCAGCTGGAGACGCCGCCCGGGAAGTCCCCGAGCCGCAGCCGTACGCCGGGAACGTGCGCGTCCTTCTCGGGGTGCAGCCGCAGCCGGATCCGGTCCGGCGAGGACGGGTCGCCGTCGACGACGTCGACCTGGCCGTTCCACATGCAGCACAGCAGGCGGTGCAGGATGACGCGGCGGTCCTCCTCGGCGCTGACCATCCAGCTGTCCCGCCAGCCGAGCCGCTGCCGCCACCGCAGCACGTCCTGCGCCTGCTCGTTGTCCTTCGCACGGGCCCACTGGCGCAGCACCTTGCGGGCCTCGGGCACCTGGGTGAGGCTCATCTCGCTGCGGAAGAGGACCACGGTGATGGAGTCGCTCTCCACGCCCCGGTACTCCACGGAGTTCTTCGCGTCCGCCGGCAGCCGCAGCGTCTTGCCGAGGAACTCCTGCACATCCTCCACCGCCTGCACCCGCGGATGGGTCACCAGGACCCGCAGCAGTCCGGTGCCCTCCGGGGTGAACCCGACCGGCAGCAGCCCGGCCAGCTTGCGGTCGAACAGGTCGAGCGCCTCCTTGCTGACCTGGTCCTTGGCGTCGGCGTCGCCCGCCGCCGCGGCCAGCAGCGTGCCCATCGACGGCAGCAGCGGCCGCTCCTCCAGATGGGCGCCGCTCTCCGCGAACAGCCGGGTGATCCGGGCCTCCAGCTGCCCCTTGACCCGGGCCACGGCGCCCTCCGGGTCGCGCCGGCTGATCCCGTGGACCTGGCGCCAGGTGTCGCCGTCGACGAGCTTGAGCAGCAGTGCCGCCTCGTCGTCGGTCTCGCGCAGCCCCTCCCGGCGCACCAGCCGGACGACCACGTCCTCGTAGAAGTGGTTGAGGGTGCGCTGCGGCGGCAGCAGATACGAGATGCCCGTGCGGTCCTCGTAGAGTTCGTGGGCCTTCTGCTGGGCGCTCTTGCTCTCCTGGTCGCTGTGCCTGCGGAAGGCGTTCACCAGCCGTCCGAGGTCGGTACCGGCCGCGTCCGCGTGGGGCTGCCAGTGCTGCTGCTGGTCGCGCCAGGCCTCGTGCCAGATCGTCCGGCAGCGCCACTGGTACCAGGCGTTCTGCTCCTGGAGGGCCGCCTGCACGTCGTCGTCGCCCCAGCGGGCCGGCGCCAGACCGCCCAACTGCCCCTTGATCCGGGGGATCTTGGGCGGCTGCTCGGTCACCCCGGCCGGGCGCTGCGGGTTGCGGGCGCGATGGTCCAGCATGCCGAGGAAGCCGAGCCGGGCGATCGGCTCGTCGCTGTCGGGGACGCCCCTGACGACGCGTTCGGCGAGGAAGGGGTCCACGGTCTGCAGCAGTTTCTCGATGGCGGGACGCGGTGCGAACCGGTCGGCCATCGCGATGGCCGCGCGCTCCGCCTGACCGCGCAGGTCGGACAGCAGCCGCTGCATGTCCGTGATGCGTTCGCCGAGCGCCTGCTCGATGTTCTTGCCGCCGCGCGGCAGCGGATCGGGGTCGGGTACCTGCAACTGCCGGCGCTCCCACAGCTCTTCGAGGTGGGAGTCGGCGAACAGCTGCTCGATCATCGGCACCGCCTGGTCCCGCAGCTCCGGGCGCGGCCGCTCCGCGAGGTCGGTGACCGCCAGCCGGAGCAGCCGCCCGGCCACCAGGTCGGCCAGCTGGTCCATCGGAGCGGTCATGGAGGCGACCAGGCTGGTGGAGACGCCCTGCCGGCCGATGCCGGTCGGAGAGAGGGCGCTGCGCTGCACGCCCCGGTTGATGAAGCTCGCGGCGAAGGTCTGGTAGTCGTCGTCGGCGGCCGTCTTGCGGCCCCGGGAGCGGCCGTCGCCCAGCTCGGTGCCGATCAGTGACATCACCAGGGAGACGATGGAGCGGCGCAGGTCGTCCGCGCGGATGCCGGCGGTGGGGCTGAACAGGAACGCCGTCGGCAGGATGCCGGTGCGCAGCCGGATCGACGTGGGGCCCGGGTAGCGGATGCCGATCCCGAGTTCCTGGTCGAGGTCGCCGATCTCGTGGCCCTCCGACGGCGCGTTCTGCGTGTCCACCAGCCGGAACAGGTCGACCAGCGCCCGGGCCGCGTTGAGTTCGGCCTCGCGTCCGCCGCCGGTGGCGGCGGAGAACGACGACGGCATGACGACCAGCGGGTAGATCTTCACGCCGTCGAAACGGCGCAGCTGGAAGGCGTGGTTGATCAGGTGCAGGTAGTCCAGGAAGATCCCGGCGCCGGTGCCGCCGGCCACCGAGAAGGCGACGAACACGTCGCAGCCGTTGACCTTGCCACCGCCGAGTTCGCTCAGTTCGCCCGCCGACTTGGCGATGGCGTCGATCGCCTGGAGCAACGGCTCCAGGACCGGGGCGAGGCTGTGCCGGAGCGTGGCGAACAGGGCCGCCCGTCCCACGGTGGGCAGCTGGCCGGCGCCGGCGTGCAGCGGGGTGACCTTCGGCTCGTCGACGCGTGGCGGCAGCCATTCGGCGACCTCGTCGCGCAGCACCGCCCGCAGCATCTTGGTGACTTCCGGGGAGGCGTCGAAGTTCGGCAGCAGGTTGTGGGTGGCCCGGGACGTACGGGCGTAGGCGGCCCGCAGCGACGGGTCCACGTTGAACTGCGGGAGCCGCTGCAGGTCGCTCTCGCTGTAGTCCGCGTACACGAACTGAAGGCAGTCGGGCAGCTGGTACGGGGCGTGGCCGCTCTGCCGGCTGAGCGCCATGCCGTCCGGGCCGCACAGTTCGGCGCGCAGTCTGCGTTCCAGTTCGGCACCGACCAGGCCGCCGGTGCCGCCCAGGCCGACGAAGAGCATCGGCTGGAAGATCTTCATGGGTTCCTCCCCGCTTCACGGCCGAGTCGGCCGCAGGTTCGTGCTCGGTACGTCCGTGGTGTGCGCGTCACAGGTACGAGGTGAAGGGGCTGTCGCTCTCGCTCTGGCCGGACCCCGTCGAGGGGCCGGCACCGGCCGGCGCGGTGGGCGGCCTTCGGCGGTCGCGGCGGCCGGGCCGGGTGTCCTCGCCGAGGGCGAGGCTGAGCGTGTCCGTCAGCTGGGCCTGGCCGTTCGCGGGCAGCGGGGTGCGGCCGCTGCCCTGCTTGCGCAGCACCGCTCCCCCGTCGCGGCTGCGCTGGACGGCGTACTGCCCGTGCGGGCGCCGTTCGATGCGCGGGCTGCGGTGGGCCTCGACGACGGTGAACTCGTACCACTGCTTGCTGTTGCCGTGGCCCGCCAGGTGCTCGTTGACGACGCGGCCGTCCTCCGAGAGCAGTTGGAGCGTCAGGCCGTACGGGTCCTTCTGGCGGTGGCGCAGCCGCCGCCAGGCCAGCAGAGCCGCGGCGGCCAGCCCGATCAGGACCGCGCCGGCGACGAACGCCCACCAGTACTTCGCCCAGATGCCGGGCTCGGGCGTGACCCGTACCGAGACGGGGGCCCGTTCGAGGGTGCGGTCGTCGGTGGTGTCGACGACGGTGAAGGTGCCGGAGAGGTCGAGGCCGTCGCCGAGGCGGTCACCGAAGGCGCTCTCGGGGGAGACCCTGACCGTGACCTTGCGGGTGCCGCGCTCGCCGGCCTTGAGGGTGATCTCGTTCGGCTCTACGGAGAGCAGCCCGTCCTTGACGTCGGCGACGGACAGCCGCAGCTTGTGCGGGGTGTCGGTGGTGTTGCTGACGTCCAGGGTGCCGGTGACCGTGCCGCCGGGGTGGGTGTCGCCCTCGGGCAGTTCGAGCGGAGCCTTGACGGGCAGTTCGCCCGGGGCGACCTCGCCGGTCTCGCTGCGGGTGTCGGCGCTCAGCCCCGAGGCGGTCAGCGTGGCGCTCACCGTCAGTGTCCCGTCGGCCTTCTGCGGGATGGTCGCGGTGCCGGTGAAGGAGCCGTCGCTCGCCTCGGGGTCGGACGCCTTGCCGTCGTCGGCGAGGTCGAGCTCCAGCGGGGCGAAGCCGTCCCCGGTCAGCTCGCTGCGCACCCGCAGACCCTCGTAGTCGCGCGGGTCCTTGATCTCGTAGCCCTCGCGCGTCTGCAGCCGCATGGTCACCGTGACCTTCTCGCCGGCCTGCGGCGAGGGCGGGTCCATGGTGATGGCGCCGCGCAGCTCGCCCTGCCACAGCACACTGACGGCGACGGGCAGCGAGCGGTGGCCCTCCGGGGCCTCGGCCTTCACCTTCCAGGTGCCGGGCAGCGGGTCGACGATCTTCAGCGCCTCGACCGTCCCGGTGGCGCCCGCGAGTTCGAACCGGGACTTCTTGAACGTCTCCTCGGAGGTCGGGACCTCGTCGCCCGCCGGGTCGATGTAGGTGATCTTCACCTTGGGGTCGCCCTTGTCGACGACGATGCTTCCGACGGTCGCCAGCGGCGAGATGCCGATCTCCAGGGTGGCCGGCGGTCGCTTGCTGGGGCCCTCCTCGTGACGCAGGCAGTGAGCGGCGGCGAAGATCTTCTCCAGTGTGGTGCCGACGTCCTTCGCCCCGTCGACCTTGTGGGCCCTGGGCTTCGCGGAGGGCAGCTCCACGCAGCCCTTCTGGTAGCCGCCGGCGGCGATCTGGTCGAGCTGCTTCTTGTCGGGGTCGGATCCGAAACCCAGCGGCCAGATCTGCACGTTCTGCGCGGCGGCTTCGTCGAGCGCCTCGGCCAGCTGCCGTTCGCCCTCGGCCACGCGGTGCGCGGGGTCGCCGTACTTGAAGCTGTGCCTGACGTCCATCTTGCCGTCGGTCAGCAGGAACAGCACCCGGGGCACCGAGGCGTCCGAGCCGTCGGTCAGGTCGTCGATGCCCTGCCGGATGGCGGTCGGTAGGTCGGTGCCGGTCCCCTCGCTCTTCTTGCGGCTGCGCAGTTCGTCCACGCACCTGCCGACCTCTTCGCGGCCTGCCGCGTCCAGCGTGGTGCGCGGGCAGACCGGGTCCACCGCGCGCTGGCCGCGCTTCTCGGCGGCGGCGAAGCCGAACACCGTGACCTGTGAGGACGAGGAGACGTCGCCCAGCGCGATGCGCTTGGCCGCGGCCTTCTCCGCCTTCATGTCCTCGGGTGCGAGGCTGGCCGACTCGTCGACGGCCACCGCGTAGTTGACCGCCGGGAACGCGCGTGTGGTCTCCGCCGCCGGCACCGGGCCCTGACCGGCCGGTGCCAGCAGGGACACGAACACCGCGGTGCCGCCCAGCACCGAGGCCGCGGCGCGGCGCACCCCTGGCCTTCCTGTCTGCCGTTTTCCCGTGACTCTTCCCACGGCCGTCCCCTTGGTCTTCGTGAAGTTGGTGCTCGAATTTCGTGCGTGAGGTTCGCGCCGGTGTGTGCTTCGGATCCGTGCCGGCGCACGTGTGCGTGGATCGTGCTTCGTGTGTGGTGCGTAGGTGGTGACGCGCCGGGCGGCGTGCCTGGTGCGTGCCGGTGTCATGTGCGGTGAAGCGTTGGCGTGCGGGCGGTGGTACACCGGTGTCGCGCGCGCCGTCCGTGATCAGCCCGCGGTCAGCCCCCAGACCACGGCGAGGGCCGCCGACGGGGCGAGCGAGCCCACGCCCCAGCGGATGGCCCGGTACTTGGCGGACAGGATCGAGCTGACGTCCACGGCCTGGACGAGGAGCCACCTGGCCGGATCGCTCCCGGCCTCGTCGACCCGGGCGGAGAGCCCCGCGACGTCACGGGGCCCCACCAGGTCACCGAAGTACGTCAGCCCGTCCCCGCCGCGGACCGTGCCGGTGCGCGGCATGAGCGCCCCGACCAGCGCGGCCACCGCGACGGCCCAGCACACCCCGGACAGGACCAGCGTCACGTCGGCGATCCCGTCCCAGGCGGGGGTGCCGCGCCACCCGGCCAGGAAGGCCGGCAGCGCGAGCGTCCCCGACAGCAGCACCGCCGCCTTGGAGTCGGCGCGGCCGAGGTCCTCCCGGACCGTGGTCAGCAGCCGCTCGGCGATGCGCTCCCCCGCCCGGTCGTGACAGTGCCGACCCCCGTCCGGCACGGTCACGGCCGGGTCGGGGGAAGTCCCGGCCCGGTCGTCGGCCGTCATCGGTCCTCCTCCGCCCAGGACCAGCCGTCGTCCTCGGCCCGCCTGCGGCGGCGCGGCCGGTCCCACTCCCGCTCGTCCTGCGGGGGGTACGGCTCCGGCCGATACGTCCGCCGGCCCCCGCCGTCGCGATCGGGGTCACCGTCCGCGTCGTACGGCTCCGGCCGATACGTCCGAGGGCCCCCGCCGTCGTGGTCGGCGTCCGCGTCGGTGCGGTACGGCTCGGACCGGTGGGCCGGGCCCCGGCGGCCGTCGCGGCGCTCGTCCGCCTCGCGGTCGAAGTCCGTTTCCCCGGCGGAGAGTTCCGGCCGGCGAGGGCGGCGGCGCCCCCCGGCGGGGCCGCCGTCGTCGTAGGCGTCCGCGTCGGTGCGGTACGGCTCGGACCGGTGGGCCGGACCCCGGCCGCGGGAGCGCGGCTCGTCGTCGTGGTCCGGGTCCTGGGGGTAGGGATGTTGCCGGTACGGCCGCTGCCGGGCCGCGGTGCGCGGCTCGTCGAAGCCGTCGTCGTCGCGGCCGTCGGCCCGGTAGGAGTCCGGCCGGTAGGATTCCGGCCGGTAGGAGTCCGGCCGGTGGCCGCGGCGCCGGGTGCGGGTGCCCGGCTCGTCGTAGGCGGCGTGGGCGGTGTCGGCGGTGTCGGCGGTGTCGTCCTCGGAATACGGCTCGCTTCCGTCCCGTTCCCGTCCGCCGGGCCCATGCCGCTCGGACCCGCCTCGGGTGGGTGCCGTCCGGTGGGGCGGGCGCCTGGGCGGTTCGTCGGACGCCCAGTCCGGGTTGAAGGGCCGGTCGGCGGCGGACGCCTCCAGTTCCCGGGACCTGCGTACGGGCGCCGTCCCGATGGGCCCCAGCACCGGCCGCCCGTCGCCCCGGTTGAGCAGGTTCAGCACCTGCGTCTCCACGTCCGCGGTGGCCAGTTCGCCGCTCGCGGCCATGGCGAAGAGCCGGGCCACCCGGTCCTTCTCGTCCTGCCTTCCCTCCTGGCGGATCTTCTCCAGGAAGTCCTTGGCACCCTCGGGATCGGCCGCCAGCATGAAGCTGAGCTGTTCCAGATCCCCGCCTTGCAGCATGCGCCGGTACGAGTCCTGCCGCAGCCGGAGCATCCTGGCCCGGGCATGGGCGTTGCGCTCCTCATCGGCGTGCTCGATGGTCCGGTCGTCCACCCGCAGGCGCACGTACAGCCGTACCCTCAGCCCGAGTTCGGACCCCAGGTCGGCCCACCGGCCGCCGGCGCACTCACGGGTGATGGCCCGGTTGGCCTGCTCCGCCTCGGTCACCCGGTAGGTGGTGGTGACCTCGCGCAGCCGTTCCAGTACCGGCGAGGTCAGCCGGCCCGCGACATCGGTGACGACCTCCAGGGCGGCCAGATGCGGATCGGTCACGGACCACTCGATGTCCACCTCGGCCTTGAAGAAGGTGGTGCCGCCGGCGGCGGGCAACTCCATCTGCAGCGGCGTCACATAGGTGCCGAGCGCGATCTCGCAGATGCTGTGCGGTCTGGCCAGCACGGGCTTGTCGACGTGCTGGACGCCGTTGGCCCGCTTCACCGTGTAGCCGCCGTTCCGGTAGAACTGCACCACCGCCGAGCGGGGACTCACCCGCGGGTAGCCGTCCGCCAGGGTGCCGAAGTCCCGAAGGAACGGACCCGCGGGGCCCACCGACGCGCTGCTCTGCGACCCGTCCGCACCGGCCGCCCCGTCCTCGTTCTCAGCCATACCTCTCCTCCTCGCGCGTCCTGTCCCGACGCGTCCTGTCCTGGCGCGGCACTGCCTGGCGCGGTCTCTCCCGCGGTTCGACGGCGAGCCACCACAGGTCGCGCGCCTTCGGCTCGGGGAGCGGTTTCTCCGGGTCGTTCATCATGCGGCGCAGCAGCCAGTCCAGCCGCCGCCGGTCGTGCTCCTCCGTGGCCAGGGCGGGCAGCAGTTCCGCCAGCCCCGGCCGGGTCCACTCGGTGCCGTCCTTGCGCTCGGCCGAGCGCAGCAGTTGCTCCAGCGCGTCCATCGCCACGTCCTTGGACCGTGCGGTGTTCAGCGCGGACCACATCAGGTCCGCCATCGGATCCACGAGTTCGGGCCGGACGGCGGCGAGCGCGAGCACCAGCGGCCAGTCCCCGCAGTCCCCCCACGGCGAAGCGCAGTCGTCCGCCAGGGAGTCGGGATCCATCAGCAGTTCGTCGACCGTCGTCAGGGCGAGCCGGACGGTGGCGGCCAGCCCCAGGTCCTGGTACGGCTCGCGCTTGTGGTGGGTCCATTCGGCCATCCGCGCCAGCACTTCAGCGGCGTCCGGGAGCACCAGCAGCCGTACGACGTTGTGGGAGGCGACGGAGACCAGTTCGCCGTCGTCCCGGACCCCGATCCGGGCCAGGGCGTCCAGGGCGTCGTCCGTGGTGGCCGCGGCGTTGCCGTAGCCCAGCGTCCACGCGGCGGTCCAGCGCTGGGACGGGGTGCCCTTCCTGCTCCAGTCGCCGATCAGCTTGTGCACGGTCCTGCGGTGCGAGGCGTGACCGGCGGTCTGGTCCAGCGTGGTGGCCGCGAAGATCAGCCGCCGGTGGGTGGTCGCCTCGGCGAGCGGGCGGACCAGCTCGGTGTAGCCGTGGTCGAAGTCCCGTACGCACAGCTCCCCGGCCGCGACCGCGGCACGCATCCACACCTGGGAGCGGGGGTCGTCCGCCAGCTGCCGCAGCCAGCGCACCACCGGCGCCCGGACCGGGAAGTGCCGGTCCCACAGCTCGGTCAGCACCGCGGACGGCAGGGCGGACCCCCGGTAGAAGACCAGCCGGGCGGGCACGTCGTGCCCCTCCACCTCGACCTTGCCGTCGGTGAGTTCGGCGCGGGAGAGCGCCACGTCGGCTTCCGGGTCGTCGCAGAACAACGGTCGCGCCGGGGTGTTGTCGGGGTCGGACTGCACCGACAGTTCCCAGGTGAGCAGCTGGGCGGCGGTGGCCACGGCGCTGTGCGAGGCTCCGCCGAGCACGGCGAGCGCGATCCGGAAGGCCACCGGGTGGAACAGCGTCGCCGCCCCCGACCGCATCGCGCCGCGGTCCGCCCGCTCCGGCTGGTCCGCAACCGCCGTCAACGCGCGGTCCACTCCGGCGAACCACTCCTGGGCCTGCTCGGCGGCGATGCTGCGGCAGCCGGACAGCAACTCCTCGTAGGAGACGTCTCCCAGGACATGCCCGGCCAGCAGGGACGCCAGCAACTCGGCCTCGGCGGGACGCAGATCGTCCAGCCCGACCGCCTCCGTGACGTCGTCCCCGGCCGCGAGGTCCTCCGCGCGGGCCAGCAGGTCCTCCAGCGGTGTGTCGTCCTCCCGGGTCCGGGCGGCCCGTTCCTCCAGCCGCTCGCGCAGCCGGGTGGCGAGCAGTTCGTCGGTGGGCGCGGGCGGGCAGAGCATGCCGTAGCGCCCGGCCAGCAGAGGATTGGCCGCCGACCCGACCGTCACGACGATCACCGCGAACGCCTCGCGGCGGGACAGGGCGGCGGCGAGCTCGTCGAGGTCCATCTCGTCCGGAGGCAGCGCGCCGGGCCGAGTGAGCGACAGCTCCAGCAGATAGCCGGTGCCGCGCCGGTTCTCCTCGCCCTCGCCGTCCAGCATCTGCGCCAGCTGCCGCGGCCCGCCCTCCGGGTCGACCCGCAGCACCCGGGGGCCGGCGGTGGTCTCGGGTGCCGCGCCGCCCGGCGTGCCGCCGTCGCCTCCCGGCTCGGGCGAAGCCGACAGCTGGGGGACGGTGACCTCGTCGAGGAGCGACAGCGCCGTGCTCGTACGGCCGGTGCCGGGCGCGGCGCCGAGCACGAGCAGCCGCCGGGCGCGCAGCGCGGCGCGCAGCCGCAGATAGCCCTGCGGCTCGACATGGGCCCGCCGGAGCCTGAGCAGCTCCTCCTCGGGCACGGGGCCGCTGCGCATGCCGGCGCCGGTCCGGCCGGTGCCCAGCAGCAGGTTGAAGTTGTCGCCGATGTGGGCGTTCTGGAGCCGTGAGTGGGCGAAGCTGATCAGGTCCCGGCGGACGTCGAAGAGCTGCCGGGTGGCCCGGCGGGTGCGCGCGGCGGCGGCGAGATCGGTGGGCCCGTCCTCGCCCTGGTCGTCGGCGAGCGGGTCACGGGTGCGCTCCTTGAACCGCCCGGCGGCACGCTCGCGTTCCTCCTGCCGCTCCCTCTCCTTCTCCGCCTCCTCGTCCTGCGCGGACTTCTCCTCGTCGGACGCGCCGTCGTCGTTCCGGGACCGGTCGTCCCGGTCCTGCTTCCTGTCGTCCCCGGCCCGCTTGCCGTCGCCGGCCCCGCGCTTGCCGTCACCGGCCTTCTTGTCGTCGTCGGACGACCGTGCCGCGCCGGGCTGCTCGGGGGCGTCGTCGGCGCCGCCGCCCGCCTGCTCGTCGTCGCTCACCCGCCTCAGCCCTTTCGCGGCTCGGTGCCGTGGTGGGTGGCGCCGCCGCCCATCCGCACGTTGCCGTGGTAGACGTTGTGCTCGTTATGGAACGTGTCCCGGCTGACTTTCGGATGAATGCCGAGGTCAGGGGCTGCTTCACCGGTCATGTCCACGACCTCGAAGTCTTCCTCGCCGCCGTCGCCGGGGGCGTCTGCGAGGGCCTCGGCGAGGGCGGGCGGAGGGCCGGCCACGGCCTGGTGGATCACCGGAGCGGGCCGTCCCGGCAGGTGGAACCAGGCGGTGACCTCCCCCTCCTTGAGCCGCAGCCGGGCCGGGGCGTAGTGCGCGGGCTCGATGAACTTGCCACCGGCGCTGACCACTTCCTCGTACAGGGACCCGGAGGTCACCAGCACGAGGTCGGCCTTCTCGGCGTCGAGGAGGTCCCGGGCGACGGAGGAGTCGGCCAGCCGGCAGGCCAGGTCGACGGCGCGTCCGCTGATGCCCCGGCCGTCGTGCCGGACCGGTCCGACGTGCATGCCGATGCGCAGCCCGAGCGGAACGGCCAGGTCACGGTTCTCGTCCCGCAGCTTCTCGTGCACCTCGACCAGCCACAGACCGAGCAGCCGGCTCGCCGCGATCCGGCCCGGCACCGACAGCAGCACGCCGTCGCCGCGGTCCTCCAGGTGCACGGCCTCGCGCGCCACCTTGGCGTGTGTGAAGGCCGTCTCCAGCACCCGGTAGATCCGGGCGCGCATACGCGGCTTGTCGACGTCGTCGTACTCGCCGGACCGTCTGGCGTCGACGCTGATCACCAACTCGTAGTGCGCTTCGGTGAGTTCTGATGCGTCGTGGTTCACCCGTGCCCCCTGCGTCTTCCGTTCGCTTGCCGAAGTGATGGTTCGTCCTGCCGATGAGTGGTCCGCGGAGCCGGCCAGGACGCTGGGCGACGGCGGTGGTCCGCGGAGGGCCGTCCCTTCAGGGTCGGGCCCGGGACGAGAGGCGTCTGTAGCCGTTTACACACGGCGAGGCGTGGGTCTACTCCTGATGGCCGTCCGCGAGGAGGGCGAGGAGCGCGGGGTCGAGGATCTCCACCATCCGGTTGCCGGTGCGGACGATGTTCTGGGTGCGCAGCAGCCGCAGGGCCTTGGCGACGGCTTCGCGGGTGGCTCCTACCGTGGCGGCCAACTCGTCCTGGGCCAGGTGGACCACGGGGCCGGAGACGGCGGTGCCGTTCGGGCGGCCCGCGCCGGAAGGGGCGTAGGGGCCGGAGGGGTCGACTCCCGACAGTTCGACCAGTCGGCCGGCCAGGCGCTGCAGCACGGTGAGCGAGGCGAGCGCGGACCGCTCCTGGTCGGCGCTGCGCAGCCGGGAGGTGAGCTGGCGTATGACCAGGCCGCTGACCCGGGGGTGCAGGGCGAGGAAGCGACGGAACGCGTCCCCGGATATGACCTGGGCCTCTATGGGGCCCAGCGCGCGCACGGTGGCGCTGCGCGGGTGCTGGTCCAACGCGGCCATCTCGCCCAGCAGTTCACCCGGTCCGCGCAGGCCGAGTATCAGCCGGGTGGCACCGCGGTCCGTCGCCACGGACACCGTCACCCACCCCCGAATTACGATCACGACATGGCTGGAACGGTCACCCTCGGTGAGGAGATGGGTATCGGCCGGGTAGCTCTTCCGATTGCCGAGAGCCATGACGCTCTCGCGCTCCTGGGGCGTCAGCGTGTGCGCGAACGCCAGCTCATTTCCGAGCAGCCCCATGGCCAGCCCCCCGCCGCAGTCCGGACGCCTGGAATTTCGATGGGTGTCGATGGTGGCAGGGCGAACGTTCGGGACGAGCGGATTGCGCCATACCAGGGGTACCGGCCGGTAGTTGCGGAATGCCAGGCTGGTCGCCCCGCGGCCATCCCGACCCCGCGGAGCCTGCGCCTCCGCATCCACGGCAGGTGACACGCGCCACGTCCGCGACCGGGGGATCGACCGTGAGGTCAGACCCGACGCTCGAACAACAGGGCGTATCGGCGCCGGAGTTCGGCCAGTCGACGGAGAGTTGGCGCAAACTCGGGTTTGGGCTGTGACAGCGGTGATGACGTGGTGGTGGGGAGGTGAGGGGACCGTGCGCCCCGCGAGATGTGTGGGAGGGGAAAACGTCGAGACCTTCACGGCTGTCGCTCCGATGCCCTGCGGTGGTTGCGCTCGCGGATCGTGAGGGGTGCCACCGTGGTCGCGGCCCCGTGTGACACGGTCAGCCTTCCAGGACGGGCGTGAGGGAATGTTGGGGAAACCTGTACGCGCAGGTCGCGGGGGCGGGATCATGGCCCGTCCGGCCGCGCGGGCGGCGACCTGGGCCGGCTGCGGCAGGGGGGCGTACCGACCGCGCCTTCATGGCGGCCCGCCGGGTGGTGCCGGTCGAGGCCCTGGAACGGTCCGCGGGGGCTGAGGAGTTGACCCGGTTGCGTGTGGCCCGGACCGACGACGCCTCCGCCGTGGTGCGGCTTCCGGGGCGCCCCTGACCCGGGCCGGGGTGCTCACCGCGTCCGCCGCCGCGCACCGCGCACTCGTGTGCGTCGACCGGGTGCCGGAGGCTGACGGGTGCGCGGCGGAGGGGCGCCGGAGGCGGGCGGGCCCTCGGTCCTCCCGGCCTGGCCCGGGGCGCACGGGGCCGACGGACCGAGCCGGACGGTCTGCTGGGCCTGGCCCTGTCACATCGGCGACGGGACCGGTACGACGAGGCAGGCGGCCACGCCCGACGGGCGCTGCGTCAGGCGCGCGAGCACTCGCTGCGAGTGGTGGAGGGCCAAGGCCCTGACCAGTCGGCGAACGGCCGCAGGCCCCGCCCGGGACGCTCCGGAGCGGGGCCTGCGGCCGTCGTGCGGGGTGACTCAGATGAGGCCGAGGGAGCGGACCGCCTCGCGCTCCTCCGCGAGCTCCTGGACGGAGGCGTCGATACGGGTGCGGGAGAACTCGTTGATCTCCAGGCCCTGGACGATCTCGTACTTGCCGTCCTTCGTGGTGACCGGGAAGGAGGAGATGAGACCCTCGGGCACGCCGTAGGACCCGTCGGACGGGATGCCCATGGAGACCCAGTCGCCGTCGGCGGTGCCGTTGACCCAGGTGTGCACGTGGTCGATGGCGGCGTTGGCGGCCGACGCGGCGGACGAGGCGCCACGGGCCTCGATGATGGCGGCGCCGCGCTTGGCGACGGTCGGGATGAAGTCGTCGGCCAGCCACTTCTCGTCGTTGACGACCTCGGCGGCGTTCTTGCCGGCGATGGTGGCGTGGAAGATGTCCGGGTACTGGGTGGCGGAGTGGTTGCCCCAGATGGTGAGCCGCTTGATGTCGGAGACGGTCGAGCCGGTCTTCTTCGCCAGCTGGGTCAGCGCGCGGTTGTGGTCGAGGCGGGTCATCGCGGTGAACCGCTCGGCCGGTACGTCGGGCGCGGCGGCCTGCGCGATGAGCGCGTTGGTGTTGGCCGGGTTGCCGACGACGAGGACCTTGATGTCGTCCGCGGCGTGGGCGTTGATGGCCGCGCCCTGCGGCTTGAAGATGCCGCCGTTGGCCTCCAGGAGGTCACCGCGCTCCATGCCCTTGGTGCGGGGACGGGCGCCCACGAGCAGCGCGACGTTGGCACCGTCGAAGGCGACGTTCGGGTCGTCGGTGATGTCGATGCCCTGCAGGAGCGGGAACGCGCAGTCGTCGAGCTCCATGGCGGTGCCCTCGGCGGCCTTGAGTGCCGGGGTGATCTCAAGGAGCCGAAGCTTGACCGGCACGTCCGCGCCGAGCAGCTGGCCGGAGGCGATGCGGAAGAGCAGGGCGTAACCGATCTGGCCGGCCGCGCCGGTGACGGTGACGTTCACGGGAGTGCGGGTCATGGCGTTCTCCGTATGACAGCTGGCGGTGGGCGTCCCCGCCCCGAGGGGTGGGACGTACAGATGATCGATCTCTTGGCGTCAAGATAGATCCAGCGGTCAGGCTATCGCGCATCCGGGATCACGGACGGCCGGGTCCGTGTGGCCCACCCCACAGAAGGGCCGCCGCTGCGGCGAAAAGGGGGGCGGCCGCCCGGTCCGGGAGAGGGGGGACTGGAGCGGCCGCCGGGTGGGGGTACCGATTGCCGGACTCCCGTGGGGGTACGTTGCGCGTGCCCACTTTCCCGACGCCCATTCCTGCTCATCCCGAAAACTTTCAGCGCCGGGAAACCACCGCCCCGAAATCCCCCCTTCATCCGGCCCGCGCGCCCCTCATCCCCCTCACGGCGCACCGCTCCCCGGTCTCCACCCGGACCACCCCGGAGCCTCCCGGCCGCAGCCACACCGGGATGGGAGAGGCTGCGAGGGAAGACCACGACACCCGGGCCTTGCCGGGCGGGCCCCCGCGCCCGGACCCCGAGAAACCCGTGTCCCTCAATGCCACACCCCGGGGACCGGACGGCCCCCGGGTCCTGTCGGCACGCGTTCTACTGCGTGCACCCTTCCTGGCCCACTGCCAGCGTCACGCAGGCCGTGGCGTCGCCCGCGTCCTTCACCGCCACCATCGGCGTGTAAGCGATCGTGTCACCGGCGACGGTGATCGAACCGCTCTGCTTCGCCTTGCCGGCCGTCACGACCACCTCGTCGCCCTGCGTGGCCTGGGTGATACGGCCCCACGCCGCGCCGCACGCCTCGCTGTAGCGCACCTCGACCACGGCCGTGCCGACGGTCGCGGTCTTGGCCGTGGTGACCAGGTCACCGCTGCAACCCATGCTCTCCGCGTCCTTGCCGGTACAGGAGTCGCCGCTGCACTTCACCCCGGCGGGCAGATCGGGGTCGGTCGTCACGGACGGCGAGGGCGACTTCCCGGCCTGCTCGTTCTTGCCGCCGCGGCCGCCGTCGAGGAAGAAGAACACCGCCGCGATCACGACCAGCACACCGACGACCCCCGCGAGGAACATCGTCAGCCGCCGCTTGCCACCGCCGCCGGACGCCCCACGCCCCGCACGAGGCCCCCGCGGAGGCTCACCGTACGGACTCGGCGTCCCCGGCACGGGCGTCCCCGTGCCGCCGGGCGTCCCGGCCGTTCCCGGCGCTCCGGACGGCATCGCCGTACGGCCGCCCGTCGGCGACGGCCCCCGATACCCCGCGAGGCCCCACGAGTTGCCCTCGGAGGAGCCGTCCTCCCGGACGTCACCCCCCGACCCCCGCACCGCCGAGTCACGCACCTCCGGCGCCGTCGGCTGCACCGGCACCGAGGGCGGCACCGTCGGTGCCACACCCGCCGGGCCCGCCACTCCGGGGGTCGCCGTGACACTGCCGCCCTTGCGGACCGCCTTGCCCGCCTTCGCGTTCCCCTTGGCGTTCGCCGGGGGCGCCCCGAACTCGCTCAGCGCGGCGCGCGCCTGGGAGATCCGGATCGCCTCCATGGTCATGTCGTGGCGCATCTCCGAACGGCTCCACGCCCGCTCGGCGAGCTCCCACATCGTCGTCAGATGGATGGGGTTGGTGCCCGTGACCTCGGCGAGCGCCACGATCGCGCCCTTGGGCGCGAGCAGCCGCCCGTTCAGATACCGCTCCCAGGACGTCTTGCTGTATCCGGTGCGGTCGGACACCGCCGCGATGCTCAGACCACTGCGGTCCACGAGCCGCCGCAGCTGGCTCGCGAACTCCCTGACCTGCGGATCGAGTTCATCCGGCAAGTCCTTCCAACGAGGCATTGCTTCCCCCCTCTTCCCCCCGGTTCGTGCTGGTGTTTCTCGCGTTCCCCCCGCGCGTGACGCCCTCTGCCGAGTCCCCGATGTGGCTACCCACAGGGATGCGCCCAGTAAGGATCTCAGTTCCCGGGGTGGGGGCGCACGGGAGCATTGGGGCCGTGGGCATGCACCGTTGCACGCCCGATCGACCGCGTCCAGTGTTCCACCGGCGCCCCCGGCCGGCCGACGCAACCCTGGCAGTAAGCCCTTGCAGACACGCGGGACGCCCCGGACCGTCCCGAACGACCACGCTAGCCCGCTTGTCGAACGACTTCCTCGCAGATGCGCGAATTTGTCAACACATCGACACACAGAACGCACATAAATGATCGCTGGCGTCACATGTGACGCATCCGGGTAAGTCAGACACGACTGCCACACCGGGCTCAGCCCAGTGCCAGAACCCCGATCGCCGCCGTCAGCGCCAGAACGACGACGAGCGCGAGAGCGACCACCAGCAACCGCCGGGACGGCGGCCGCGGCTCCTGCGGCGGCGCGTCCCACCAGGGGAGCGTGGGCTCGTCCTCGTACTCCTCGTACTCCTCGTACCTCTCGGCCCCCTCGGCCCCCTCGCACTGCTCGTGCCCCGGGCGCTGCTGCGGGCGTTCGGGCTGTTCACGCCGGCCCTGCCGGTCGTGCCGGTCGCCCCGGTCGTGCCGGTCGCCCTCCGGCTTCGTCGGCACCGTCGCCGTCGCCGCCTTCGGCCACGCCCGCACCGCCAGTTCCCACCGCACGCCGAAGCGTTCCGCCTCGGCCTTCTCGACCCCCGCCACCCGGCACAGCGCGGCGACCGCCTGACGGGGCGGGGGCTGCGTGGCGTTGAGGTAGCGCTGCCAGGAGGACTTGCTGTACGCGGTACGCGCACCCAGCGCGACCAGACTCAGTCCCGTACGGTCCTTGAGCTGCCGCAACTGCTCCACGAAATGCCGCACCTCGGGCGGCAGACCGTCGGGCAGCGGCTGCCAGGCACCCATCACTCACCTCCGAACCAGACCCGATCGGGTGACGACGCGGAGCGGCGCCTTGGTTCCCGGCGGCCCGGCGGTGGAAGCGCCGACGGCGGCCCGTTCTCGCCCGGAGGGGAGAACGGGCCGCCGTCGCGGGCGGGTGCTTCAGTTCTCGACCGTGAAGTGCAGCGCGTCCTTGAGGAACGGGACCTTCAGCAGCGGGTCCGGCTGCGCCATCAGCGCCAGCAGCACGATGACCAGGCCCAGCACGCCGTACGTCACGATGTCCGTGAAGCGCGAGCGCACGGCGAGCATGCCGACGCTCGGCAGCAGCCAGCGCAGCACCGCGCCGGTCAGCAGGGCGGCGCCGATCACCAGCGTGCCGGCCCGGAAGACGTCGAGCGCGGTGATCATCAGTCCGATCCCGACCAGGCCGAGGACCAGCAGGACGGGCCACTGCCGGGCCGGCGCCGGCGCGTCACCCGGCGCGGCGCGGCCACCGCCCTCGGGGCGCGCCGTGTCCCGGGTGAACAGCGGGAAGCGGCGGGTGACCCGGCGGGGCACACCGTCCGCGTCCGGTGCGCTCACCGGATCCCGGACCTCGATCTCCTCCGCGCTGTCGGCGCGCCCCTCAGCCGACACCGCGCTCCGCCGCCTCGACCACGTTGACCAGCAGCTGCGCCCGGGTCATCGGGCCCACGCCGCCGGGGTTCGGGGAGATCCAGCCGGCCACCTCCGCGACACCCGGGTGGACGTCACCGACGATCTTGCCCTCGGCGCTGCGCGAGACCCCGACGTCGAGGACGGCTGCGCCCGGCTTCACGTCCTCGGGGCGGATCAGGTGGGCCGAGCCGGCGGCGGCGACGATGATGTCCGCGCGCTTGAGGTGGGCGGACAGGTCACGGGTGCCGGTGTGGCACTGGGTCACCGTCGCGTTCTCGCTGCGCCGGGTCAGCAGCAGCGGCATCGGGCGGCCGATGGTCACACCGCGGCCGACGACCACGACCTCGGCGCCCTTGATCTCGACGCCGTAGCGGCGCAGCAGGGTCAGCACGCCGTTGGGGGTGCAGGGCAGCGGGGCGGGCTCGTTCAGGACCAGGCGGCCGAGGTTCATCGGGTGCAGGCCGTCCGCGTCCTTGTCCGGGTCCATCAGTTCGAGGATGCGGTTCTCGTCGATGCCCTTGGGCAGCGGCAGCTGGACGATGTAACCGGTGCAGGCGGGGTCCTCGTTCAGCTCGCGGACGACGGCCTCGATCTCCTCCTGGGTCGCGGTGGCCGGCAGTTCGCGCTGGATGGAGGCGATGCCCACCTGGGCGCAGTCGCGGTGCTTGCCGGCGACGTACTTCTGGCTGCCGGGGTCGTCCCCGACCAGGATCGTGCCGAGGCCGGGCGTGACGCCCTTCTCCTTCAGCGCCGCCACGCGGGCGGTCAGATCGGACTTGATCGCGGCTGCGGTGGCCTTGCCATCGAGAATCTGGGCGGTCATGGGTCCCATCCTCCCGGATGGGACCCGCCCGGTTCCAATCGGGCCCGGACAGTGGTTCGTATCGGCGCGGCGGGAATACGAAGATTGCATCTGCACAACAGCTTCCGCCGCAGACTGGACAAAATCGCACCGTACCTAGAACGATGAGCGGCGCAGTTTCGCGGATCGCACTCGGGGGGCAAACCGCTCAAACTATGACGTTCCTCCGTGTAATGCCGCACCGTCCCCGCATTTGCAACGGAGGATTCCGGCCATGAGTTTCGGCTCGCCCAACCAACCTTACGGTCAGCCACAGAACCCGCAGCAGGGCTACGGGTACCCCCAGCAGGGGCAGCCCGGTTACCCGCAGCAGCCGGGTTACGGCTACCCGCAGGCGCCGCAGGGCGTGCCGCCGCAGGGGGGTTACGGATACCCGCAGCAGCCGGGTTACCCCGGTGGTCCGGGCACGCCCCGCGTCGCTTCCATGGGCCGCCGCTTCGGCGCCCGGCTGATCGACGGCGTGGCCTTCGGCATCATCTACTTCGTCCTCGCCGCCATCGGTGTCGCCGGTTCCTTCAGCGCGGCGCAGGACTGCGACCCGTATGCCGCCGACTACAACACCTGCATCAACGACGCCAGCACCAACATCGTGGCCTCGATCGGCGCCGTGGTCGGTGTCCTCGCGCTCATCGGCCTGCTGTACGAGTGGCTGATGGTCGGTCTGGTGGGGGCCACTCTCGGCAAGATGGCCGTCGGCCTGCGGGTCGTGAAGGTCGACACCGGCCAGAAGCCCGGCCTGGGCTCCTCGTTCATCCGCTGGATCATCCCGATCGTGGGCAGCCTGGCCTGCGGTATCGGCCAGCTCCTCGTCTACCTGTCCCCGTTCTGGGACAAGTCGGGTCGCCAGCAGGGATGGCACGACAAGGCCGCGAGCACCATGGTCGTGCAGAACTGAGCGGTGCCCGCGGGCATCACCGGGACGCACCCCGGCCGGGCTGTCCTCCCTCCTCTCGAAAGGAGGGAGACAGCCCGGTTCGTCTTTTACGCCGGATCCGTTCCGTCCGCGGACGAAATGCCGCTGGACAACCACGAGGCGCTGAAGAACGATGAGTTCCGCAGTGCCGCGGGCAGCACCGGGGGGACGAACCGCAGACGCACAGCCTTCCTCCGAACCGTGTCACGCGTCCCCACGCAAGAAGGTGAACGGAGGAAAGACCACGATGAGTTTCGGCGACTCGAACAACCCCTACGGGAATCCGCCGCAGCAGCCGGCGCAGCCCGGCTACGGCTACCCGCAGCAGGGCCCGCCCTCGGTCCCGCCGCAGCAGCCGTACGGCGCCTACCCGTCCGCTCCGCCGGTGCAGCCCTACGGTGGCTACCCGCCGGCCGGTCCGGTCGCGATGCCCGGCAGCGCCAAGGCCGCGCGGATCATGCTGGGCCTGGTCGCGCTCGCCCACGTGATCGTCGCGGGCGGGTACCTCTGGGTTCTCTCCCGGTGGGACCGGGAGATGGCTGACGCGGGCATCAGCGGTGACACGGAGGCGGAACGTATCGCCGACGTGGGCAAGGGCTTCGTCGTCTTCCTGGTCGGGCTCGCCACGGTGTTCGCGATCCTCGGCGTCGTGCTGCTGCTGCAGTACGCCAAGGGCGGCAACGCCGTCCGCGTGTGCTCCATCGTCTACGGCTCGTTCGCCGTCATCACCGGCATATTCATGCTCGCCGCCTACGGGCTCGGACTGCTCATCATGATCGCTGCGATCCTGCTGATCGTCTTCTCCGCGAAGCGCGCCAGCGCCGAGTGGTTCAAGCGCCCGCGTTTCTGAGGCCGCCCACGGCTCCTCGCCGGGCCCTCACCAACTCCTTGCGCGGGAGCGCGGTTCGCGCTGAACAGCCGCCGGGGCCGTGTCTCACCCGTTCGAGGGGGACACGGCCCCGCTGCGTCGCCCTACTCTGACGGCATAGCCGTCAGGCACGGGGAGACACACCTTGTACAGCATCATCGTGGTACCTCCGCCGACCACGGAGGACGACAACCACCGCACCCCCATCCGGCTGGCGCCCGGCGAGCGGCTCGGCTTCGGGCGCTCCGCTTCCGGCAACGACCTCACGATCGCGCACGACGGGGTCTCGCGCAGGGCCGGGGAGATCACCGCGCAGGGCGCGTTCTGGATACTGAGCAACCTCAGCCGCGAACAGACCTACGTCGTGGAGAACCCGGAGGGCGCCGGCGAGCACATCAAGGCCGGGCCGGGGCGCCTCGACGCGCCCATCCCCTTCGAGTTCTCGCGGATCGTGCTGCCGGCGGCGGGTGACCTGCTGCCGATCGAGGTGTGGGCGCCGCGCCACGACTACATCGGCTCCGAGGGCGGTCTGGACGGCGCGACCACCGCCCCCGCCTTCTCGGTCGACCGCACCAAGCGCTACTTCGCGGTCCTGGCCGCCCTGTGCGAACCCCGCCTGCGCGGCGAACCGCACGCGCCGCTGCCCACGGTCGACCAGGTGGTGGACCGCCTGCGCCCCAACTGGCCCGCCGCGTCCCGCGCCTCGGTCCAGTGGAACATCGACTACCTCGCCGTGAAGCTGCGGCTCAAGCCCGGCCCGGAGACGGCGGACACGGGCCCACGTCTCAACGGCAAGAAGGAGTCGCTGGTCTCGCTGGCGCTCCGGTTCGATCTCGTGCGGGAGGACGACCTCGTCGTGCTGAGGGAGCCCCTGCGGACGGCTTCGCCCGGCCGCGCGTCCGGCCGGGCGGACCGGTGACCGAGCCGTACGCCGTGCCGGTGCCCAAGGGGTACCGGGTGGGCGCCTGGGAGGTGCGGGAGCCCATCGCCACCGGGGCGTTCGGGAGTGTGTACGTGGGGAGGCGTGTCGCCGCCGACGAGGACCTCGCCGAGGCGCTCCCGAGGACGGTGGCGCTGAAGTTCCTGCCCACCGGCACCGGCACCCCCCGCCAGCTCACCCACCTGCGCGAACTCGTCGACCGCGAGGTCGAGTTGCACCGTCGGCTCCGGCAGCCCCGGCTGATCCGGATGTACGGCACCCTCACCGTCGACGACCCGGCCCGCCCCGCCCTCGACGGCGCCACCGTCCTCGTGCTGGAGAAGGCGGAGGGCTCCCTGTCGGCGCTGCTCACGGCCGAGCCGCGTCCCGCCGCCGGCCCCGCCCTGCTCGCGCAGATCTGCGAGGGGCTGGCGCAACTGCACCACGCCGGCTGGGTGCACGGAGACCTGAAACCGGCCAACGTGCTGCTGATGCGGGACGGCTCGGCACGGCTCGCCGACTTCAACATGGCGGCCGAGCTGGAGGGCACCCACGCCTACACGCCCGCCTTCTCGACGCCCGACTACACGCCTCCGGAGCTGCTCTGGTCGGAGATCGGCGAGCGGGGCCGCCGTATCCGTCCCTCGGCGGACGTCTGGGCCTTCGGTGTTCTGACCCATCTGCTCCTGACCGGCTCCTTCCCGCTGCCCGGCGCCACTGCGACGGCCCGTCGCGACGCGGCCGCCGCCTACGCCCGCGGCACCGACGACCTGCGGCTCTCCCCCGAACTTCCGGACGTCTGGCGGGAGATCGTGCGGGACTGCCTGACCCGTACGCACGCCGACCGGATCGGCACCCAGGACCTGCTGCGCCGGGTGGAGGCCGCGGCCGGCACCGGCCGCTCCCCCCGCCTGACCCGGGCGCTGCTGCCCCGCCGCCGCCCACGCGGTACGGCGATGCTGGCCGCCGCGACCGCCGTGGTGGCCGTCTCCGCCCTCGGCTACGGCGTCAGCACCTGGGCGGACGGCGGGCCGAAAGCGGGCGGGGCGCCCGGCGGCGCCGGCACGAAGGTCACGGCCGCGACCTACGGCGCCTCCGAACTCCGTACGGACAAGGGGGTCCCGGTGGCCTACCGCCGCCTGATCGTCGACTCCGCCCACGACTGCGTCCAGCCGGAGGTCACCCCCGCGCTGATCGCCGCCCTGCTGAAGGCGGAGAGCGGCTTCGACCCCGACCTGTCCGACCCGGACGCGGGGCGTGAGGGCGAGTACGGCATCGCCCGCTGGACGCCGAGCCTGCTGCGCTGGTGGATCCGCGCCGACGGCGTCCCCGCACGCGAGACCCCCAGGCCGCCCCTGTCCCCCGCCGAGTCCATCCCGGCCGTGGGCCGCTACCTGTGCTTCATGGAACCGCGCCTCGACCGGACCGGTCTGTCCGGCGACCGCCGGGTGCTGCTCGCGACCGCCTACCGCACATCGACCAGGGTCGTGAACGGCGCGGGCGGCGTTCCCCCGAAGTACCGCGACTACGCCGACCGCGTCGCCCACTGGCTCAAGGAGTACACGCCGCCCGGGAAGAAGTGACCCTGAGAGTTACGAGGTACCGCCCGTCGCGGGCCGGCGCCATCGTGGTCCGTGTCCACCAACGGGGGTGGCAGAACCGGAAGGACACCGACCATGAAGCGCATGCTCGCCACGCTCGGCGCGGCGGCCGTACTCGCCACGGGCGCCGTCGCCCTGACTCCGACGGCCGCCTCCGCGGCACCCGACGGCTGCTGGGGCAGCGGGCCGAACAACTCCCGCTACTGCCACAACTACCAGGGCGGCAACGTCATGTTCAACGGCGCCGTCGCGGGCTGGCTCAACGCGGGCGACAACTGGTTCGTCTGCCAGAAGAAGTTCCCCGGCCAGGAGAACCCGCCGGTCGGCGACGCCCGCAACGACTGGTGGCTGTGGACCCAGGCCGACACCGACGTCAGCAACGGCGGCTGGGGCTGGTTCCCCGCCAACAAGGTCTCCGGCGGCGTGAACTACGGGGCCGTCCCGGGGCTGCGCACCTGCTGACGCTCCCGTACGCGCACGGTCTCCGGTCCCCTCGGGGGAGGACCGGAGACCGGCACGGAACTCACCGTCCACGGCGACACGGGGCAACGCGTCGCCCGGGTGCAGTGCATGCTGACCGAGCGCGCTCACAGCGCCGGCGAGCCGGGCGTGGACGGCCGGTTCGGCGGCGCCCGTCAGTGGAAGAAGTGCCGCGTCCCCGTGAAGTACATCGTGATGCCCGCCTTCTGCGCGGCCTCGACCACCAGCTCGTCGCGGACCGAGCCGCCGGGCTGGACGATGGCCTTGACCCCGGCCTCGCCCAGCACGTCGATGTTGTCCGGGAACGGGAAGAAGGCGTCCGAGGCGACGTACGAACCGCGGGCGCGCTCGGCCCCGGCCCGTTCGACCGCCAGCTTGCAGGAGTCGACGCGGTTGACCTGGCCCATACCGACACCGACCGAGGCGCCGTCCTTGGCGAGCAGGATGGCGTTGGACTTCACGGCCCGGCAGGCCTTCCAGGCGAAGGCCAGTTCCGCGAGCTCCTCGGTGCCGAGCGCCTCGCCCGTCGCGAGGGTCCAGTTGGCGGGGTCGTCGCCGTCCGCCTGGAGGCGGTCGGTGACCTGGAGGAGGACGCCGCCGTCGACGGGCTTGACCTCGACGGGGTTGCCGGGGCCCTCGGGGCAGCGCAGCACCCGGATGTTCTTCTTCTTGGTGAGGGCCTCCAGGGCGCCGTCCTCGTAGTCGGGCGCCACGATGACCTCGGTGAAGATCTCGGCGACCTGCTCGGCCATCTCCTTCGACACCGGGCGGTTGACGGCGATCACGCCGCCGAACGCCGACAGCGGGTCGCAGGCGTGCGCCTTGCGGTGCGCCTCGGCGACGTCCGCCCCGATCGCGATACCGCAGGGGTTGGCGTGCTTGATGATCGCGACGCAGGGCTCGGCGTGGTCGTACGCGGCACGGCGGGCGGCGTCCGTGTCCGTGTAGTTGTTGTACGACATCTCCTTGCCGTGCAGCTGCTCGGCCTTGGCGAGGCCGCCGCCGCTGCCGTCGACGTAGAGGGCGGCCGGCTGGTGCGGGTTCTCGCCGTAGCGGAGGGTGCTCTCGCGCTCCCAGGTGGCGCCGAGGAAGTCGGGGAACTGCGAGTCGTCCACGGGGGCGTAGGAGGAGGCGAACCAGCTCGCGACGGCCATGTCGTAGGCGGCCGTGTGCTGGAACGCCTCGGCCGCGAGCCGCTTGCGGGCGGCGAGGTCGAAGCCGCCGTCGCGGACGGCCGCGAGGACGTCGGGGTAGCGGGACGGGCTGGTCACGACCGCCACGGAGGGGTGGTTCTTGGCGGCGGCGCGGACCATGGACGGGCCGCCGATGTCGATCTGCTCGACGCACTCGTCGGGGGTGGCCCCGGAGGCGACGGTCTCGCGGAACGGGTAGAGGTTGACCACGACGAGGCCGAACGGCTCGACGCCCAGCTCGGCCAGCTGCCGCTGGTGGTCCTCCAGCCGCAGGTCGGCGAGGATGCCGGCGTGCACGCGCGGGTGGAGCGTCTTGACGCGGCCGTCCAGGCACTCGGGGAAGCCGGTGAGCTCCTCGACCTTGGTGACGGGGACACCGGCCGCGGCGATCTTCGCGGCCGTGGAGCCGGTGGAGACGAGTTCTACGCCCGCCTCGTGCAGGCCGCGCGCGAGGTCTTCCAGACCGGTCTTGTCGTAGACGCTGACGAGCGCCCGTCGAATGGCCCGCTTGTTGCTCTCGGCGGTCACTGGATAACTACCTTTCGTCCCTCAATGCGATAGCCGTTGCGGGCGAGCCGCCCCACGACCTCGACGAGCAGCCTTCGCTCGACTTCCTTGATGCGCTCGTGCAGAGCGCTCTCGTCGTCCTCGTCCCGGATCTCGACCACGCCCTGAGCGATGATCGGCCCGGTGTCGACGCCGTCGTCGACGAAGTGGACGGTGCAGCCCGTGACCTTGGCTCCGTACGCGAGGGCGTCACGGACGCCGTGGGCGCCGGGAAAACTGGGGAGCAGGGCCGGGTGGGTGTTCACGAACCGGCCGCCGAAGCGTGCGAGGAACTCCTTGCCCACGATCTTCATGAACCCGGCCGAGACGACGAGGTCCGGCTCGTGGGCGGAGACGGCCTCGGCGAGTGCCATGTCCCACTCCGCGCGGCTGCCGTAGTCCTTGACCTTCCGCACGAAGGTCGGCAGCCCGGCGCGCTCGGCGCGCGTGAGCCCCTCGATGTTCTCGCGGTCCGCGCCCACGGCCACGATCTCGGCGCCGTACGCCTCGGGGCCGACGGCGGCGATCTCGTCGAGCAGCGCCTGGAGGTTGGTGCCGGATCCGGAGACCAGCACGACGAGGCGCTTGGCCACGGGCTTGGCGGCCACGGTGGGGGCCCTTTCTCGGGGGTGCGTTCCTTCGTGGGCGGCGGCATGGACGCTCACGGTTCACCGTTTGTACGTTCATACGAATGCATCGCGCCCCGCGATACGGGGAAGTCTACGAAGCAGCCGACCGTCAGCAACGATACCGGCACACCGGGCAGCCCCCATGGGACGGGGGCACGGCCGGCAGGTACCGTCTGCCGGGAGCGGGCTCGGGAACGCGGTCGGTGTGCGGTGCGTTCACGCAGTGACAGCTCAAACGCGAGACAGCCGGGGCCGACTGCCAGGGGCAGCCGTGTCCCCGGTGGTACACGGTCGTATCCAGCCGCTTTCACAAGGGGAAGACGCTCACTTGATGCCGGACCGCAGCCTGCGACTCCTCACGCTCCCCCAGCATTCGGTGCAGGGAGGGGAGCACAGCGGCGTGCTGCTGCGAGAGCGCCCCGCCTCACCGCCCGACGCGCCCTCGGGCGGGCAGAACGGCGACGCGGGGGGCCGCGGCGGCCCGGCGCAGGAGGACAACCCCTTCGCCCCACCGCCCGAGGGCACGCCGGACCGCCCGTGGCAGCCGCGGCGCCCCGAGGGGGAGGACGGCTCGCGGGACTCGGGCGACGGCGACGGGAACGCGCCCTGGGGCAGCCAGTGGAGCGACCGCCAGCCGGGACGCTCCTCCAGCGGCTTCGGCGAGCGCCCGCGGGGCGGCGGCCAGGAGGGCCCCGGAAGCGGCGGTCCGGGCACGGGCATGCGCTGGGACCCGACCGACCCCGCGCAGCGCCGCGCCCGCTATGCCCTGCTCTCCGGCATGTGGGCCTTCTTCTTCGCCCTGTTCAGCTGGCCGTACGTGGCCCTGCTGCTGGGCGCACTGGCCCTGTACTGGGGCATCAGCAGCCTCCGCGCCAAGACCCGCACCCCCGACCCGGACACCCCGGCGGCCCGGACCACCGGCCGCCCTCAGACGACAGCGGCGATCAGCGGTCTGGTCACGGCGTCCCTCGCGATCGCGGTGGTCGCCGCCGGGTTCACCGCGCAGGTGGTCTACAGCGACTACTACACGTGCACCAACGACGCCCTGACCCACGAGGCCGAGCAGGCGTGCAACGAACTGCTGCCGAAGGAACTGCGCGGGGTCCTGGGGACGACCGACTGAGACCGGCTCGGGGCCCGGGCGGGGCTGCCCCGGGTTGCGAACGCCCCGTCGGCTGTCCGTCGTTTGCTCACTCCGGGGCCGCGTCCGGTTGCGCCTTCGGGACGTCACGGTCCTCCGGTGCCTCCGGGGCGGTCCGGTTATCCGGGGCGATCCGGTTCTCCGGCGCAGCCGGGACCTCCGGGTTCTGGGTGACCTTCGCGTCCGCAAGGGGATGCGGGGGGTTCGGAGTCTCGGCGGAACCCGAGGGCTTGGGGGCGTCCGAGGCTTCCGGCATTCCCATCCCGGCGGAGATCCCCTTCCCGGCCGAGATCCCCTTCCCGGCTGGGATCTGCCGGCAGCCCGGACCGTCCGCGCCTTCCGGGCCCGCCAGGGCGTCCCGGGCCACCGGGGGCTCCGGGGTTTCCGGGGCTTTCGGGGTTTCCGGTGATCCTGGGGCCTCCCGCGTTTCCGGCGGCTCCGCCGGGGTGTCGGCGGACGGGAAGCCGTGCGGCTCGAACGTGGTGTCGTGGTCGTACTCCAGGTACGGGATCTCCTGGTCGGACACCTCACCCGAGGCGTCCTGAGCCTGCGCCACGCGTCTGCCGCCCTTGTCGCGTCCCTTGGACCGCACCTCCACGGCGCCGCTCTGGGACGGCACCGCCCGCTCCCGCGCGGACGCCCTCACCAGCGCCTCCTGGTCATAGACGGTGCTCTCCGTCCGCGATCCCGCCGACGCCGTCTCGCCCGTCTCCGCCGCCCGCGCACGCCACCGGCCGACCAACGGCAGCCGCTCCCGCAGCCGGCGCCCGTCGGCCCCCGGCTCGCTCTGCGCCGCCCCCTCCACCCGGTGCCTGCCGATCCGGGCATCCTGAGCCTCGCTCCCCCGGTCCGCACGCGGCCGCGGTACCGAGCGGGCCCGCCACCATCGCGCCACCACCGCCACCGGAACCGCCACCACCGTGGCCCACCCCAGCGCCGCCGCCCCGGCCTGCCACCACACCGGCCCGAACTGCGCCAGCGCCCCGACCCCCAGCGGCCCGCCCGACAGCGCGGCCAGCGCCCCGACGAAGACCGCGCAGCACACCGCGGCCTGCAGGGCCACCAGGGCGGTCCGTCCACACGACCAGACGGCGGCAGGCGCCTGGGCGGCCGTGGAGCGGGACTTCGCGGCCGCCTGGCCACCCTTGGTCCGCGGCCCCTCGGGTGCGCGGCCACCGTTCGTCCGCGGCCCTCCGGTCACTCGCCCCCCGAGCGTCCGGGGCCCGCCGGACGCCCGGCCTCCCGATGTCCGAGGCCCCTCGTAGGCGGAGCCGTCCTCCGTCCGGGACCCCCCGTGGACCGCCACGCCCGCGACGAACCACCCCACCACCACCCCGGCCGCCACCGGCACCGCCCCGACCGCCCACTGCACGGGGACCCCGACGCCCGCTCCCGGCACCGCCTCCAGCAACGGGAACGGCGGCAGCGACGGCGTCGGCGCCGAGGAAACCGGCCCCACCGCATGCCCCACCCCGAGAACGAAGCCCGGCCCGAGGGCGTACGACGCCGCCCACACGGCCGCGTTCGGCACGAGGGCCGCGCACAGCATCAGCACCGCGAACCGCCCCGACCACCCCTCCGACAGCTGGAGGAAGGACGTCCGCGCGGCCCCGCCGTGCCACACCAGCGAGACGCCCACGAGCAACGCCCCGCCACCGACGAGCGCCGCTACCCCGGCCCCCGCGGCCCGTGCGGCGACCCCGAGCCGGGCCCGTGCCCGCACGCCGGGCACCAGCCGCCGCACCCGCCTCGGCAACGCGAGCAGTACCTCCTCCACCACCTCGGGCGGCCGACCGCACGCCGTCCACACCCCTGCCCCGGCCACCCCCGTCACGAGCAGCGGCACGAAGAACCCGGTCCACAGCCATGCCGGCCGCAGATCACCCCCCGTGGCGTAGGCGGCGGCGCTCACACCGACCCCGAGGTACCCGAGCACGACGCCCGCCCACGCGGTACGCCCCGACACCAGCAGCTCTCCCTCGCCGCCGTCCGCGGCCTGGTCCCGTGCCGCCCGGTACACCAGCCACACCGGCAGCACGAACATCAGCAACGGGGTCACGCCCACCGGCGCGGGAACACCGGAAAGGGTGTCGGCGCGGACGAGTTCGGCACCGTGGGCCAGCAGCCACAGCACCGCGGCGATCCGCAGCGCGCCCCCCGGCCCGCTGTCGGGGTAGGGCGAACTGACCCACAGCACCATCACCAGCACGGCGAACACACCCAGCCCGAGCCCCGCCGCGACAGCGCCGCTCAGCAGGCTGGCGCCAAGTCCGGGCGAGCGGTGTCGCATGCGTGCGAGCAGGGACGTACGGCGAGCGGTCATCTCGATCACGTTCGCCATGCTCCCAACGACACGCGCTTTTCCGGCGTAACGGGCAAAGCTCCGATGTGTCGCTCAATATATGTTTATGTACTTTTTCGTACGAAAGGGTGTCCGGTGACGCAGAGCCCTGCAACCCCGCTCCCCCCGCCCGAGGAACGCCGACGCCTGCGTGAGGCCGCCTCCATGACGCGGGCTCAGCTCGCCGCGCGCGTGGGCGTGAGTCGCGAGACGGTGCGCGCGTGGGAGACGGGCCGTACGTCACCGAGCGGCCCCAGGAGGGAGGCGTACACCCGGCTGCTGGACGATCTCGCGGCGAAGAGGCAGACGCAGAGGCGGGAGCCCGAAGGGGAGGTGACGGCGGGTCAGCCCGAGGCCGGGTCCACGTCCGCCCCCAGTGCCGCCCACCCCGAACACCCCCTCACCCCCGCCCAGGCCTTCGACGCGCTCTACGCGTTCTGCGCCCCCGCCCTCGTACGGCAGACCTACCTGCTCACCGGACGCCGCGAACTCGCCCGCGAATCGGTCGAGCAGGCCTTCCAGCTGGCCTGGCAGCGTTGGCCGGAGGTGGCCCGCGACCGGGACCCGGCGGGCTGGGTGCGGGCGACGGCGTACGACTGCGCCCTGTCCCCCTGGCACCGGCTCCGCCCCCGCCACCGGCACCCCGAGCCCCCGCCCGCCGACGCATCCCACCGCGCCCTGATGGACGTACTCCTCACGCTCCCGCCGCCCCAGCGCCGCACACTTCTGCTCTACGACGGTGTGGGGCTCGACCTGCCGGAGACCGCGGCCGAGACCGAGGCGAGCACCCTGGCGGCCGCGAACCGCCTCCTGCACGCCCGCGCCACCGTCGCCGAGCGCCTCCCCGTCCTGTCCGACCCCGAGGAACTCCACCGCGAACTGGCCGAACTGGCCGCCACGGAGCGCCTGCGGGCGGCCGAGCCGGCGACGGTACGCGACGGCAGCGAACGCCGGGCCCGCTTCTGGACCCGCGCGGCGATCGCGTTCACCGTGGCGCTCATCGGCACGACGGCACTGACGCTGCGCACGGCCCCGACCCATTACGAACCCCCGGTACCGCCCGGGGAGACGGTGCTCGGCGTCCCGCCGAAGGTGGCGCCGGGGCCGCTGTCGGCGAAACAGCAGAAGCTGCGGGACAAGCTTCGCGCGGACGCCCGGCACGGCCCGGAACGCCTGGCACCACAGCCGCGGTGAGTCCGGCCCGGTACGCGGAAAGCCGGTGGGCCCGTCCCCGTGCGGGGAACGGGCCCACCGGCGTACGGCCGGGCGGCGCCTGCGTGAGGTCAGCCGCCGAGGATCTCGCGGGCCAGCTTCGCCGTCTCGGTGGGCGTCTTGCCCACCTTGACGCCCGCGGCCTCCAGGGCCTCCTTCTTCGCCTGGGCGGTGCCCGACGAACCGGAGACGATGGCGCCGGCGTGGCCCATGGTCTTGCCCTCGGGCGCGGTGAAGCCCGCGACGTAGCCGACGACCGGCTTGGACACGTTCTTCGCGATGAAGTCCGCGGCCCGCTCCTCGGCGTCGCCACCGATCTCGCCGATCATGACGATCAGGTCGGTCTCGGGGTCGGCCTCGAACGCGGCGAGCGCGTCGATGTGCGTGGTGCCGATGATCGGGTCGCCACCGATGCCGACGGCGGTCGAGAAGCCGATGTCACGCAGCTCGTACATCATCTGGTACGTCAGCGTGCCGGACTTCGAGACCAGGCCGATACGGCCCGGCTTGGTGATGTCGCCCGGGATGATGCCGACGTTCGACTGGCCCGGGGTGATGATGCCGGGGCAGTTCGGGCCGATGATGCGGGTCTTGTTGCCCTTCTTGCCGGCGTACGCCCAGAACGACGCCGAGTCGTGCACGGCGATGCCCTCGGTGATCACGACGGCCAGCGGGATCTCGGCGTCGATGGCCTCGACGACGGCGTCCTTGGTGAACTTCTCCGGCACGAAGATGACGGAGACGTTGGCGCCGGTCTTCTCGATGGCCTCCTTGACGGTCCCGAACACGGGTACCTCGGTGCCGTCGAAGTCCACGGACTGACCCGCCTTGCGCGGGTTCACGCCGCCCACGACGTTGGTGCCGTCGCCGAGCATGAGCTTGGTGTGCTTCATGCCCGTGGCGCCGGTCATGCCCTGGACGATGACCTTGCTGTCCTTGTTGAGCCAGATAGCCATGGTGTGTTGGTGTCCTCGTCCTGAGTGCTTACTTGGCGGCGTGGGCCAGCTCGGCGGCCTTGTCGGCCGCGCCGTCCATGGTGTCGACGCGCTGCACCAGCGGGTGGTTGGCGTCGGTGAGGATCTGCCGGCCGAGCTCGGCGTTGTTGCCGTCGAGACGGACGACCAGCGGCTTGGTGACCTCCTCGCCGCGGTCCTCCAGCAGCTTCAGGGCCTGGACGATGCCGTTGGCGACCTCGTCACAGGCGGTGATGCCGCCGAAGACGTTGACGAAGACGGACTTGACGTCCGGGTCGCCGAGGATGATCTCCAGACCGTTGGCCATGACCTGGGCGGAGGCGCCACCGCCGATGTCCAGGAAGTTGGCCGGCTTGACGTTGCCGTGGGCCTCACCGGCGTACGCGACGACGTCCAGGGTCGACATGACCAGACCCGCGCCGTTGCCGATGATGCCGACCTCACCGTCGAGCTTGACGTAGTTGAGGTTCTTCTCCTTGGCGGCGGCCTCGAGCGGGTTGGCCGCGGCCTTGTCGTGGAGCTCCTCGTACTCCGGGTGACGGAACTCGGCGTTGTCGTCGAGCGACACCTTGCCGTCCAGGGCGATGACCTCGCCGGAGGCGACCTTCGCGAGCGGGTTGACCTCGACGAGGAGGGCGTCCGACTTGATGAAGGTGTCCCACAGCTTGATGAGGACGTTGGCGACCTTGTCCGCGACCTCGGCCGGGAACTTGGCGGCCTCGACGATCTCGCGGGCCTTGGCCTCGTCCACACCGTCGATGGCGTCGATCGCGATCTTCGCGACGGCCTCCGGACGGGTGGCCGCCACCTCCTCGATCTCCATGCCGCCCTCGACGGAGGCGATGGAGAGGAAGGTGCGGTTGGCACGGTCGAGGAGGAAGGAGACGTAGTACTCCTCCAGGATCTCCGGGGCCGTCTCGGCGATCATGACCTTGTGGACCGTGTGGCCCTTGATGTCCATGCCGAGGATGTCGGTCGCCCGGGCGACCGCCTCGTCCGCGCTCGCGGCGAGCTTGACGCCACCGGCCTTGCCGCGGCCGCCGACCTTCACCTGTGCCTTGACGACGGACTTGCCACCGAGGCGCTCAGTGGCTGCGCGGGCCGCCTCAGGCGTGTCGATGACTTCACCGGCCAGCACCGGTACATCGTGCTTGGCGAAGAGGTCCCTCGCCTGGTACTCGAACAGGTCCACGCGCTTCCGTCCCTATCAGTGATCTCGCGGTTCGTTGTCTGCGTGGGCGTGCCGCGAGGGCAACGTGACGTCCGACCGCTGTCTGTCACAAGGGAGGCGCACACGGTGTCCGAGCGCGCGGCATGTCCGTCTCGCAGGTTATCGCTGCTTGCGGGGGGCCTCTAAATCGCGGGTCACACCTGAGCGGTGATACCTGTCACATGATGCCGCGATCAGCAAAGATCTCTGGCACGGCGTGCCGACTGTGAGTTCTCGGTGATGTGACGGGCGAGGACCTCACCGGGCTGGGGTTGACCCGGTGAGGCCCCCTGAACAGCCCGAAGGGGCGCGAATGGGCCACCCCTCGGGGCACCGGCCGGGTGGCCCCCACCCCAATGGGGACCACCCGTCCCTTCCGCGGGGTTCCGGCCGGACGGACCGACGGCTTTCGGCCGTTCGGGGCCGTCTGCCCCGCGGAGTCGTGGTTCGCCTCGGCGGAGCGGCTCGCGCCGCCGGGCGGCGGAGCGTCGTACGCGGCCGAGGCCGTCGTACGACGTCCGGTTCGGTCCGGTCAGATGCGGTACGCGCCTCCCGGGTGCGGGTCCTGCGCGTAGTCCGGTGTGATCGACCCGGCGACGCCCTGCACGCCGGTGGCCGCGTTGCCCGCCAGCGGGCCGGCCGAGTCCCGGACCGTGCCCGTCAGGTCCTCACCGAAGGGCGCGACCTGGCCCGAGACGCCGTGGGCGAAGGGGCCGGCCTCGCCGGCCAGCCCGTCCGCGAAGGGCCGCACGTCGCCCGTGACGCCGTACGCCAGGCTGGTGGCGCTGCCGCCGACGCCCGTCACGACCGGCTGTGCCGTGTCCACGACCTCGTGCACCAGGGGCTGCGCGGCGCCGGCGACGCCGTACGCGAACGGCCGCACCTCCTCCGTGACGCCTTCGGCGAAGGGAACCGTCTGCCCGGCCACCCCGTGAACGAACGGATCGACCTCGCCGACGACCCCGCCCGCGAAGGGCCGGACGTCACCGACCGCTCCGTGGGCCAGCGCGCCCGCGTCCCCGACGGCCTGACCGGCGACCGGCATCGCGCCGTGCACGGCGGTGCCGGCGACGGGCGGCAGGACGGCACCGGTGACATCCGCTGCGGCCTGGTCGGTCAGGCCGGTGGCGTACCGGGGCACGTCGGCGGCGACGCCCCGCACGGCCGGCCGGGTGGCGGAGACGATGTCGGCGGCGAGGTGGCCGGCGCCGGAGACGGTACCGGCGGCCACGGGCCGGACGTCGGCGACGGTGCCGTACGCGAGGTGCTCCACACCGCCGGCCGCGCCGTGGGCCGGCGACCGCACGTCCTGGACGGCATCGACGGCGATCGGCCCCACGCCCGCGACGGCCTGGGTGGCCAGCGACCGTGCCTGCGCTGCGATGCCGTAGGCCAGCGCGGTCGCGGCGTCGGCCGTGTGCCCCGCCGCCCCGGCTGTCCCGGTCACTGCCCCGTTCGCGACCGGCACGACGCCGTCAGCCGTCCCGCCGACGACCGGCCGCACCCCGGTCACCGCCCCGGCGGCCACCGACCGCACGCCGTCCACCGCGTTCCCGGCGAGCGGGAGGATCCCGGCGACCGCGTGCCCGGCGGCCGGGGTGACGCCGTTGACGGCGTGCCCGGCGACGGGCAGGACGCCGTGCACGGCCTGGCCGGCGATCGGCGGGACGACCGCGTCGGTGGTCTGCTCCACCACCGGGGCGACCGTGCCGGGGACGGTGGCGACCGTGCCGACGACCCGCTGCTCGACGCCGCCGACGGTGCCGGTGACCGCGCCGGTGACCACGCCGGTGACGTGCCTCGGGACGGCGGAGACGGAGCCCTCGGCGGCGGTCTCGACGGCGGCGGCCCGTTCTGCTGCGGCGGCCCGCGCGGCCGTCGCCGTGCCCTTGGCCTCACCGTCGACGTGCGCGGCGGCGGCCTGGGCGACCTGCTGCACACCCGCTCCGGTGCGGCCCGCGCCGGCCACGGCGTACTGCGTCTTCGCCCGTACGACGCCCTCGACTCCCCCCGCCTGCGAACGCGCCGCCGCCTGGGTGCCCTGCAGCTTCGACTGCGCGGCAGCGAGCGCCTGCTCCAGCTCGGGGGCGAACGCGGCCAGCGGGCCGAAGAGGTAGTCGATGGTCTGGGAGGGCCGCGGAGTGTGCCGGGCGATCTGCTCCGCTGCCCGGTCGGCGCGGGCGGCCTTGGCGCCCTGGATGGCCTGGGTGGCCTTCGGAGAGGTGGCGGAGGTGGAGAGGGAGGTGCCGGTGGAGGACGGGACGGTGACCTCGGCGTCGACGTAGCGGCGGGCTTGGTCGGCGGTGCTCGTCGGCGCCTGCTGGGCCTTGCGAGCCGCGTCGGTCGTACCGGTCGTACCGGTCGCGCCGGTCGTGCGGGCTGTGCCGGTCGCTTCGGTCGTGGCGGTGACCGCGCCGGTGGCGCCGCTGGCGACGTCCGAGACCGTGCCCCTCACGTCGGAGACGACACCGTCGGCCGCGTCGAGCAGGTCGGCGGAATCGGGGTGATGGGCCGTGGCGTCGCTCGCGTCGGCGACGGTGTCCGCTGCGGAGAGGGAGGAGGCGGGCAGCTCGTCCGCGTTGGCGGCGGTCGAACCGAGCGCCCAGGCGCCGGTGACGCCGGCGGCTATGACGATCGAACGGCGGATGTTCTTGTTCATGCGTACGTCGAATCCCTGAATCTTGGGGCTCCGAAGGCCTCCGGAGGTTCGGCGGATGCGCGAGGCTCCGGGGCTTCGGACGGGTTGGGGACATTGCGGCGCCGGTTCCGGTCGCGGTCCGGGGGATCGAGGACCAGCGGGAGCGGATACGGCTCCGGCGGCTTGCGTCCGGAAGACGCCCGGTGAATGTCCTCAGGACGTTGGGAACCGGGTTCCGGACGGGCGGGCAGACCTGTTTCCACCCCCCGCGCGGCAGGTCCGCGGCGGGGAGGCAGGTCCAGCCGGCCTGCCGGCCTAGGCGGGGGAAACCGGTATGTCCCGGTGCCTGTCCCGGATCTCGTCCGCGTCGGCACGCGCCGCGTCGCCGGGCAGCAGCCGCACAGGCGCCCGCTGAGTCACCGACAGCGCGTGCGCGTCCCCGTGCCGCGGTCCGCCGCCGTCGCCAGCCGAACGGTTGCCCGTCACACCGGGACGCTCGGCCGACACCCGGTGGTCGGGGACGTCCGCCGCGGGCGCGGTGCGGTGCGCGTCGGTGCGAGCGAAGGCACTGGACACGGCGGCGCCGGCGCCGTACCGCGGACCGTGGGTGACGGTCACGGCGGCACGGGAGCGCCCCTCGTCCGCACGACCGCCGTCTTGCGCCGACACCGCCGCTTCCGGCCGCGGCGTCGCGGTGACGGGGGCGGGCGGGGTGTGGCCGGGGGTGTCAGGAGAGGACGGCAGATCGGGGATGCCAGGGGTGTCGGGGAGACCTGGGGTGTCGGGGAGACCTGGGGTGTCGGGGAGGGAGGGGAGGCCGGGAGTGGCGGGGGCGTCCGGCAGCCCGGGGAGCCCGGGGAGCCCCGGGCCGTCGGGGAGGTCCGGGATGGTGGGCAGCCCCGGGAAGCCGGGCGGGTTCGGCGCGTCGAAGCCCGGGAGGGACGGCACCTGCGGCGCCTCGTGCGCCCCCTCGACCACCGACTCGACCAACGCGCCGACCGGCTCGACGACGCGCTCGGTCACGGGCCGCAGAGGCACGCCGACAAAATCGCCGGCGGCCGCGGCGGTGGACTCACCGTCGTCCACGGCGTGCAGGGTGCTCCCGGACGCCGACAGCGCGGGCTCGAACCCGACGGAGGCCGAGGGCACGGCGTCCGCGGGCATGGCGTACGAGGGCACGGTGGCTGGGGGCACGGCGTCCGCGGGCACGGCGTACGAGGGCACGGTGGCTGGGGGCACGGCGTCCGCGGGCACGGCGTACGAGGGCACGGAGGCTGGGGACGACACGGTGCCGCCGCCGACCGGCACCCGGTCCGCCGCGTACGCCCGTTCGCCGCAGAGGAACGCCAGCGCGAACAAACCGCCTACCAGCAACGCCGCCTGCAGCGCACGACGCCCGGCCGCCGTGCGCAGGACACGCAGAGCGGCGACAGGCGAAGCGGCTGGCCAGGTCAAGACGAGACGGGTCCTCCCGTGCGGCGGAACGAGGTACACGTGACGGCAACGAGTCGGCGCGAAACGGTACGGACGAGCGGCGCGCGGGCGCACCGCTGAAGAGAGAGCGATCCTTGCACGCCCCTCCCGAGGTCGCGCAAGCCCCCCGTTACCGATGGGTACTCATGTCCGTTTTGCTGGCCCGAGCCGGTGGTCATCACGTCGACAAATCACCGGGGATCCTCGCCGTTTGCCGTCCGCCTCCACCTGGACAGAGGCTGCTCGGCGCCTTCATCCCTCCTCTTCCGTCCGTCAGTCGGTGTCCGGCACCGGAACGGGCCGCTTCTCGATGGCCGCCGCCATCACCTCCGGAAACAGGTCCGGCGTGCAGGCGAACGCCGGTGCGCCCAGTGCCGCCAGCGCGGCGGCGTGCTCCCTGTCGTACGCGGGCGCCCCCTCGTCCGACAGCGCCAGCAACGCCACGAACTGCACCCCCGACGCCTTCATCGCCGCGACCCGCTTGAGCATCTCGTTGCGTATGCCGCCCTCGTAGAGGTCGCTGATCAGCACGACCACCGTCTCCGCGGGCCGGGTGATCTGCGACTGGCAGTACGCGAGCGCCCGGTTGATGTCCGTGCCGCCGCCGAGCTGGGTGCCGAACAGGACGTCGACGGGATCGTCGAGCTGATCGGTGAGGTCGACGACGGACGTGTCGAAGACGACGAGCCGCGTGCTGATGGACCGCATGGACGAGAGCACGGCTCCGAACACGGACGCGTACACCACCGACGCCGCCATCGACCCCGACTGGTCGATGCAGAGGATGACCTCCTTCTTCACCGACTGCGACGCCCGCCCGTACCCGATGAGCCGTTCCGGCACGATCGTTCGGTACTCGGGCAGGTAGTGCTTGAGGTTGGCCGCGATCGTGCGGTTCCAGTCGATGTCGTGGTGACGTGGCCGGTCGACGCGGGCACTGCGGTCGAGGGCACCGGTGAGAGTGGCCCGGGTACGGGTGGCGAGCCGCTTCTCCAGGTCCTCGACGACCTTGCGTACGACGGCCCGTGCCGTCTCCTTCGTGGTCTCCGGCATCGCCTTGTTGAGCGACAGCAGCGTGCCGACGAGGTGCGCGTCCGCCTCGACCGCCTCCAGCATCTCCGGCTCCAGCAGCAGCGTGGACAGCCCGAGTCGGTCGATGGCGTCCCGCTGCATGACCTGGACGACGGAGGACGGGAAGTACGTCCGGATGTCCCCGAGCCACCGGGCCACCGACGGCGCCGACGCCCCGAGCCCGGCCGACCGGTCCTTCCCGGACTGCCCCTTGTCCCGCTTGCCGTAGAGAGCGGACAGCGCCCCGTCCATCGCCGCGTCCCGTCCGGAGAGCGCGCATCCGGTGCCGTCGGCGGCGTCCCCGCCCAGCACCATCCGCCACCGCCGCAGCCTCTCCTGGGCGGGATCCGACGCTTCGGTCGTCATCAGCACACTCCCTTGCGACGCCGCCTCGCCAGGTGAACCACCGGCATCGTCGCCGTCATCGCCACGCCCCCTCACGAGCCCGCTCCCACAGCGGCATCACCGGCACCGTCGTCGTCCTCGGACGGCTCTGCGCCGCGCAGCCGGCCGGTCGCCCGCCGAGGCCGACCGCCGCGACCCGCACTGCCGGTGCCTTCACCGCGTCAGTTGTCATCCCGTCACTCCCGCAAGGTCGTTGTCGCCGAGGCCGCCTTCGACGTCCTCTGCCGCTTCCGCTTCCATCTGGTCCAGCCCGAGCAGCAGCCGCACCACCGGCACCACTGCGTCCGCCCGCTCCGCGTCGAGCCCGGCGCCGAAGCCGGGTATGCCGGAGCCCCCGGCACCCGTGCTCCTCCGCTGTCCTGGCCCACGACGGACCAGCTCACCCAACGTCCGCCGCACTCCTGGCTCGTACGCCGAGAAGGTGCGCCGCAGCAGTGGCAGCACATCCGTGAACGCCTCCCCCGGCACCCCCGTCAGCCATGCGTCGACCAGCCCGAGCAGGCGCTCGTCGTGCACGAGCAGCATCCCGCCGCCCGAGCCCCCGCCGACGAACCCCTCGATCCACACGGCGGCATCCGCCGGCGGAGTCCCCGGGGACAACGCCAGCCCCATCAGCCGCGCCGCCTCCTCCTGCGCCAACTCCCCGTCGTCCAACAGCAGCCGCACCGCACGCCCTCGGATGACACCGGGCACGCTCTCGCGCGCCGACAGCACCCGAAGCACCCCGTGCCAGCGGCCGCGCAGGCCACCGTGACCGGGAGCGGGCGGATGTCCGGGGCCGCCCGGAGTCACCGGCCCCGCCCCGTCCTCCAGCAACGCCACCGCTCCCTGCACCGCGTCCACATGGCGCCGCATCTCCTGCGCGGCCTCCGCGTCCAGCGCCGCGCAGGCCGGGGGCAGGCCGACGAAGACGCGCTCGGCGAGGCCCGCGGCGACCTCCGCGAGAGCTCCGGTGTCCGTGCCGCGCACGTCGCCGTATCTGAGGGAGCGGACCAGCGCGGGCAGGGCCTGGGCGAGCCGGCCCACGTCCGTGTCGAGGGCGGCCCGGTCGGCGAGGATCCGCATCACCGCGGGCAGCGCGTCCGGCAGTTCGGCCAGCAGGCAGCGCTCGGCGAGAGCGGTGACATCGGCCAGACCCTGCGCGGCGACGGCGTCCGCCTCGGCCTTGGCCGTCGCCGCGGCCAGTACGGTCGTCCCCCACACCCCGGCTTCCGCGACCCGTACGGACAGCTCCGGTTCCCACCGCAGCCGCCACGTCTCCCGGAAGGTGCCCGTGCTCCCCCGGGACTCGACCGCTTCACCCCAGGCGACGCCGAGCAGCCGCAGCCGGTGCAGCAGCCTGCTGCGTCCGGCGTCGTTCTCCTTGCGCAGGTCGAGTTCCAACTCGCGCTCCAGCGCCTCCGGTTTGAGCCGAAGCCGACGCTGAAGCCGGTCGAGGTCCCGCTGCAACGGCACCGCCGGCGCCGCCCGCGGCACCTCCCCCAGCACGTCCCCCACGACCAGCCGGTCCCGCACCAGCGCCAACGGCACGTCCGAGCCCTCGCACATCACGGCCCGCACGGCGTCGGTCGTCTCGCTCAGCCCCGCCAGCGGCCGCCCGCGCATCGCCGCGAGCGTCTCCGCCAACCGCACCGCCTCGATCACATGCGCCGAGGACACGATCCGGTCCTCGTCACGCAGCAGCCCGGCCACCTTGGTCATCCACCGCTCGACCGGCCGGTCCGGCGCGCCGAAGAGGTGCCCGTACCACCCCGGAGAGTCGATGCCGGCCCCGTACCCGCTGGCCCGAGCCAACCGGCGATACGTCCACGGCACCCAGGTCATGTCCGCCTTGACCTTGGGCAGCCCTTTCAGCAGCGCCTTGTCGGCGGCCACGGTGCTCTTCCGCCGTAGCGCCGGAACGTGCCACGCCCCGCAGACCACGGCCACCTCGTCGCCGAACTCTCGCTGCGCAGAGCGAAGTTGGAGCCGCATCTGCGCCTCGCGTACGAGATCCCGCTCATGTCCCCCGCTCCCGTACGCCTCCCGCAGCGCCCCCATGGCCTCCTCGAGCCCGGCGAACGGGGCGAACACGTCCCCGTCACCCGACCCCCGGTGCTCGACGACGTCCTCCCACCACCGCTCGGGATCGTCGTAACCGGCGGTTTCGGCCAGGACGGCGAGGGGGTCCAGTCGGACGTCGGCGTTGGGGCCGCGCTCGTCCGGCGTACCGTCGTCGGCCGCGCCGGGCGCCGGCACCAAGCCTCCCGTCCCGTCGGTGTCAGCGGGCCCACCCTCCGGGGCGCCGCCGCACCCCGGCTGAGCACCGGCATCCGGCTCATCCCTCTCACCGGGCCCCGCGCCTGCCGTGGCCTCGTCCTGCTTCCCCCATGCCAGCGTGTGTGTGGCGGGCAGGTCGATGAAGCGGGCCGGGACCTGGTGCTCCAGGGCCCAGCGCATCGCGACCCACTCCGGGGAGAACTCGGCCAGCGGCCAGAAGGCCGAGCGTCCGGGCTCGTCCACGGCGTGGGCGAGGAGGGCGACCGGCGGTCGCATCGCCTCGTCGGCGGCGAGCGGGATCAGTGCGTCCGCCTCGGGCGGTCCCTCGATCAGCACGATCCGGGGCCGGGCGGCCTCCAACGCCGCCCGCACGGCCCGAGCCGATCCGGGCCCGTGGTGCCGCACGCCGAGCAGCAGTGGTCCTGGCGGGTTCGACGCCGTGGCGGCTGCGGTCGAGGGGTCCCCGTCCGCGCGTCGTCCGCCTGGCGGGTACCCGCCCCCGTGGCACCGCTGCCGGCCTCGCCGGCGCTCCGGCTCTCGGCCCTCTCCACACCTGTCACACCGAACCCCCTCACCTACGTGTTCCCTCATCGCCCCTCCTGCCGGCCCCGACCGCGCGGTGCCTCACGGTCACGGACCGCCGTCACGGCACCACCGCGCAACAGCTCGCGGTCACGGCACCATCGCGAGCCGATTCGCCGTCACAGCACCATCGCGAGCCGATTCGCCGTCACAGCACCATCGCGAGCCGACTCGCCGTCACTGCACCACCGTGCGCCGACTCGCCGTCACAGCTGCGGCATCCGGCCGTCGCCCACCACCCGGTCGCGCCCTGTGACGCGAGTCGGCGGGTCACCCCCTCGGGGCAGCCGCCACGTGCCGCACCCGCGGCCCACTGGCTCGGGCCCACCCGCCCGGCCTCGTCCGTCCGCCCTCGCGGCACCGCGTCAACGGGCCGCCCCGGCCACCGACCGGCCCGGCTTGGATCCACCCGCCTTGGACCCCCCGCTCGGGCGGCCCCACCCCAGGTCGTCGTTCACGCGCTCACCTCTCGGCACGCCCGGTAGAAGTCCGTCCAGCCGTCCCTCTCGCGTACCACCGCCTCCAGGTATTCCTGCCAGACGACCCGGTCGGCCGCCGGATCGCGGACGACGGCGCCGAGGATGCCCGCGGCCACGTCGCCGGATCGCAGCACCCCGTCCCCGAAGTGGGCGGCCAGGGCGAGGCCGTTGGTGACGACGGAGATCGCCTCCGCGGTCGACAGCGTGCCGCTCGGCGACTTCACCTTCGTGCGGCCGTCGGAGGTGACTCCGTCGCGCAGCTCACGGAAGACGGTCACGACGCGACGGATCTCGTCGGTGCCGTCGGGTGCGGCCGGCAGATCGAGGGAACGGCCGATCTGGTCGACGCGGCGCGAGACGATGTCCACCTCGGCCTCGACGCTCTCCGGCAGCGGCAGCACCACGGTGTTGAAGCGGCGGCGCAGGGCGCTGGAGAGGTCGTTGACGCCACGGTCACGGTCGTTGGCCGTGGCGATGAGGTTGAACCCCCGGACCGCCTGCACCTCCTGCCCCAACTCCGGTATCGGCAGCGTCTTCTCCGAAAGGATCGTGATCAGCGTGTCCTGCACGTCCGCCGGAATCCTGGTCAGCTCCTCGACCCGCGCCGTCATCCCCTCGGCCATGGCCCGCATGACCGGGCTCGGCACCAGGGCGTCACGGCTGGGCCCGTGCGCGAGCAGTTGCGCGTAGTTCCACCCGTATCGGATCGCCTCCTCCGGTGTGCCCGCCGTGCCCTGCACCAGCAGCGTCGAGTCCCCGCTGACGGCTGCCGCCAAGTGCTCGGAGACCCATGTCTTCGCGGTGCCGGGCACGCCGAGCAGGAGCAGGGCGCGGTCGGTGGCGAGCGTGGTGACGGCGACCTCGACGATGCGGCGCGGCCCCACGTACTTCGGCGTGATCACTGTGCCGTCCGCGAGCGTGCCGCCGAGCAGATAGGTGGCCACGGCCCACGGTGACAGCTTCCAACGGGCCGGACGCGGACGGTCGTCCTGCGCGGCCAGCGCCGCGAGCTCCTCGGCGAAGGCGTCCTCGGCATGCGGTCGCAACGCGTCGGCCGCCGCGGGCTCCCCCGTTTCGACGGTGATCGGTTCTACGGACACAGGCATGGCAAAGTCCCCCTCCAGCTCGGCCGGTTCAGCCGTTTCGGATCTGGCATCCACGTTGCACCACGCCACTGACAATCCGTTCCGACCTGCGAAAACGTCCTCGCGACGCCGCTTGCGGTGCCTCGGCGCCGACCGATTGTCAGTGGGGGGATCTACCTTCGGTGTCATGACTCAGCAGGGGGTGCGCTGGACCGCGGACCAGGTGCTGGCACTGGCGCCTGACTCCGCGTCACGCAAAGCGGGCAGCAAACTCGGCACGGCGGGACCGTGGTCCGAGGCGGGGAGTTCCGACGAGGGGACGGTGTGGGGGCTGTGCAAGGGCAGTGGCAGCAAGCCGTATCAGACGGTCATCGACATCGCGGACGCGTCCGGGCCCGCGTACAAGTGCAGTTGCCCGAGCCGGAAGTTCCCGTGCAAGCACGCGCTCGGGCTGCTGCTGCTCTGGGCGAGCGGCGAGGGCGCGGTGCCGCCCGGGTCACCGCCGGACTGGGCGGAGCAGTGGATCAAGGGGAGAAGGCAGCGGGCGGAGGAGAAGCGGACGGCGGGCACGTCCGGTTCCCCTCCCGCATCCGGTGACCCCGAGGCGGCGCGGCGCAGGTCGGAGCGCCGGGCCGAACGGGTCACCGCGGGCGCCACGGAGCTGGAGCAGCGTCTGGCCGACCTGCTGCGCGGCGGCCTTGCCGGTGCGGAACAGGCCGGGTACGGCCTGTGGGAGGAGACGGCGGCCCGTATGGTCGACGCCCAGGCCCCCGGACTGGCGGCACGGGTACGGGAGTTGGGGACCGTGCCGGCATCCGGCCCCGGCTGGCCGGTGCGTCTGCTGGAGGAGTGCGCCCTCCTCCACCTTCTCGACCAGGGCTGGCTGCGCCGCGAGGAACTGCCCGCGGATCTGTCGGACACGGTCCGCTCCCGCGTCGGCCTGCCCTCGTCCGCGGACGGCAAGCCGGTGCGGGACCGATGGCTGGTCCTCGCCCAGTACGACACGGCGGACACCAAACTGACGACGCGCAGGATATGGCTGTACGGCGCCGACTCGGACCGCACCGCGCTGCTCTTGTCCTACGGCGCCGCCGGCCGTGCCCCGGAGCTGGCGCTGCCGGTGGGGCTGGTTTTGGAGGCCGAGGTCTCGGCCTACCCGGGCGCCGGGCAGTTGCGGGCGGCTCTGGGCGAGCGGTTCGCACCGCCCGTACCCGCGGAGACACGGCCGCCAGGGGTGACGACGGCCGAGGCGGCCGCCCGGTACGGCGAGGCACTGCGCGCCGACCCTTGGCTGGACTCCGTCCCGGTGACGCTGGACCGGGTCATACCGACTCCGGACGGGGACTCCTGGCAGCTGGCGGACGCCGAATCGGACACGGCCCTGCCGCTCACCCCGTCCGCCCGCGCCCGCCCGGGCCTGTGGCGTCTGGTCGCCCTGTCGGGCGGGGCTCCGGTCAAGGTGTTCGGCGAGTGCGGACACGGCGGCTTCACCCCGCTGACGGCTTGGCCGCAGGGGGCGGGAGAGGCGGTGCCTCTGTGCTGAGCGACGCGCTGGGCGACAGCGACCGCAAAGCGACCGCCTCCGACCGCTCCTCAGCACCCCGGGGCGGCACGGAGCGACCCCACGACGGCAGAGAGGAATGAACCGATGGCCAGTCCTACCGCTCCTATGGCTCCCGTGACTCCTATGGCTCCTGTGACTCCTGTGACGTCGTCGGCGCCGGACGCCTGGGAGGAACTAGTCACGGCGGCGCTGCTCGGGACGGACCGGCGCACGCCACCGGGTGGTGCGCCGGGGCGCGAGGCGCCGGTGGCGCTGCTGGACGCGGCGGCCTTGGAGACCGTACGGCGACGGGCCGGTCTTCGTCCGGCGCGGGCTGCGCGGCGGCCACAGCCCGCCCCCGAGGACCCGCGACCGGTGCTGCCCCCGGCGGCGGCCCGGCGGCTGGCCATGTTGCTGGCCGATCGCCCCGGCACCGGGGGCGGCGGCCGTCGAGGTACGGCGCCGGACCTCATGGAGCTGCTGCCCCAGTGGCTCGCGGCGGCGAACGACCGAGGTTTCGCGCCGCCCCCTGAGTCGCTGCCGGCCCTTCTGGACGCGGCGCGGGGGCGTACGGATCTGCGGCCGGCGGCACTGAGCTTCGCGGGCCCCCGGGCCGTGTGGCTGGCCCGGCTGAACCCGGAGTGGCGCTTCGCCCTGCGTGCGACACCCGGCGGGGGCGCGCCGTTGCCCTCGCTCGGGGACTCCGGCGAGGTGTACAGGCTGTGGCAGGAAGGGCTGTTCGCCGAACGGGTCGCCCTGCTCTGCGCGATCCGCGCCCAGGAGCCCGCCGCCGCACGCGAGCTGCTGACCACGACATGGGCGACGGAGCGGGCCGAGGACCGGCTGATGTTCCTCGACTCGCTGCGGACCGGGCTGGGCTCGCGGGACGAGCCGTTCCTGGAGCAGGCGCTGGCCGACCGGAGCCGCAATGTCCGGGCGACGGCGGCGGAGCTGCTCTCCGCGCTGCCGGGCTCGGCGCTCGCCGCACGGATGGCGGTGCGCGCGGGGGCGTGCGTGGCACTGGACCACACGCACGACACTGCGACGATCAGTGTCGAGGCACCGCACGAGTGCGACCCGGGCATGGAGCGTGACGGTGTGGTGTCCAAGGCTCCGGCGGGGCGGGGTGAACGGTCCTGGTGGTTCGGCCAGTTGGTGGAGGCCGCGCCGCTCGGGGTGTGGCCGGGGCGGCTCGGTGGGCGCACGCCTCAGGAGATCGTGGCGCTACCCGTGGCGGACGACTGGCAGAGCGAGCTGCATGCGGCGTGGTGCCGGGCGGCGGTCCGGCAGCGGGACGCCGAGTGGGCGAGAGCGCTCCTCGGGTCGCCGTCGGCGCCCGAGGCCGGAGGTCCGGGGGCCGTGTCCCTGGCGGAGCGCGCGAAGCTGCTGGGCACGCTGGGTTCCGCCGAGCGGGCCGAGTGGGTCGCCGGGTTCATCGCTACGCATGGGCTGTCGGAGGCGTTTCAACTGCTCGGGGTGTGTGCGCTCCCGTGGGCGCCGCCCTTGGGAAGGGCGGTGGTCGACGCGCTCAACATCGCGCGGGACGCGGGGAGTTATCCATGGAGTTTCAGTGGTGTGATGGGTTTGGCCGAGCGCTGTCTCGACCCGGCCGAGGCGAGCCGTCTCGACGGCCTGCTGGCCGTACCCGACGAGGCGGAGGACGCGTCGCCGGGAGCCGGGGGGTACTGGGCGGAGGCGTTCCAGCGGCTGGTCACGACGCTGCGGTTGCGGGCAGCCATGATCGAGGAGATGGGACCGCCACCCAGCTCGTCCGACGCGTGAGGGGTGGGCCCCCAAGAAGCGAAACCGACCCCGGACGCAAACCGGAACCGCCCGGAACCGACCCCGGACCGAAACCAACCCCGGGCGGAAACCGAAACCGACCCCGGACGCAAACCGGAACCGGTCCCAACCCCGCACCGGAACAGGAACCGGACCGAAACCGGAGCCCGAGCGAGACCTGGGGGGCGGCCGCCTGCCCGGGACGGTCACCCCACCGACGGTCAGTCCGCCGGCCCGCGCCCGAAGCCGGCTCAGCCGCCGGAGGCAGCGGGCTGCCGCACGTTCGCCCGCACCCAGTCCACGATCGACTGCGTCGTCGCGCCGGGCGTGAAGATCTCCGCGACGCCCTTCTCCTTCAGCGGCGCAATGTCCGCCTCGGGAATGATTCCGCCGCCGAAGACGAGGATGTCCTCCGCCTCGCGCTCCTTGAGGAGGTCGATCACGGCGGCGAAGAGGGTGTTGTGCGCTCCGGAGAGGATCGAGAGGCCGATGGCGTCGGCATCCTCCTGGATGGCGGTGTCGACGATCTGCTCGGGTGTCTGGTGAAGCCCGGTGTAGATGACCTCCATACCGGCGTCGCGCAGCGCCCGCGCGATGACCTTGGCTCCTCGATCGTGGCCGTCGAGCCCCGGCTTGGCCACCACCACGCGGATCGGACCGGCTGCCACACCCATCACTGCCTCCATGAAGCGACTACATCCATCCGTACCGACAAGTACCGCTCATATATGAGTTATGCCGCACAGGGCGCACATGCCATACATGGTGCGTGTATCGCACTTTCCGCCGCTCACGCGCCGGACGTACCGTCCCCGGCACGGACGCCCCGGGCCACGCCGCCCGAGGAAGTGAACGAACGTTATCTCCAGCATCCCGCAACCGGCAGTTTCGCGGTGCGGACCGAGGGGGAAATCACACGGTGGGACACGTTCGCCGCGCACCGTTCCACATCTTTGCGGCACACGGGCCGCAGCAGTCCGCGGCACGCGCGTCGCAGCGGGACCACGCGCAACGGGAGCCGCAACGAGGTCGCCGCACCACGCGCCGCAGGCCGCGCGCCGTGACGGTGCGGCGCGTCGACGGTGGCACGAAGGGCACGCAGGGCAGGTCAGGCACGACAGCGGGGAGCCTCGTAGCCGACACCGGCAGGGCACCCCGTCAGGCGATCGACGCACCACGGCCACCAGGGCCGGCGAACCACGACGCCACACGCCTCGCCTGCCCCACGCGCTCTCCGTACCTTCGCCGATCACCTCCGCAGCGACTTCCACGAGGGCACACGGGGGCCGGAGTCGTCCTCCTGCGTGCCGCAAGGAGGTCGGCCATGAAGGTCACCGGGGCAGTCTTCCCCTTTCTTTCAGTCTGTCGGCGCCTGCTCCCGAGCAGGCTGGCCGGCCTCTCCGTAGCCCTGCTGAAGGCGACCGCCCTGGAGATCGCGATCCTCGCCGGGCATCTGCTCCTGTATCCGTCCGGCATCACGCAGGAGCGCCGGGCCGCCCCCGCACTCCCCACGGAGGACACCGCACACCTGCCCACAAAGACCCGGCCCCCCGTCGTCCTGCTGCACGGCTTCATCGACAACCGCTCGGTCTTCGTCCTGCTGCGGCGCAGCCTCGCCCAGCACGGCAGGCACCAGGTCGAGTCCCTCAACTACTCGCCCCTGACGTGCGACATACGCGCCGCCGCCGAGTTGCTCGGCCGCCACATAGAGGAGATCTGCGAGCGCACCGGAAGCCGTCAGGTGGACATGGTCGGACACAGCCTCGGTGGGCTGATAGCCCGCTACTACGTCCAGCGCCTCGGCGGTGACCTCAGGGTCCGCATGCTCGTCACGCTCGGCACCCCGCACTCCGGCACCCGGGTCGTCCCGCTGGCCAACGCGCACCCGATCGTCCGTCAGATGCGCCCCGGATCACCGGTCCTGGAGGAGCTGGCGGGCCCGGCGCCCGGTTGCCGTACCCGCTTCGTGAGCTTCTGGAGCGACCTCGACCATCTGATGGTCCCGCTCGAGACGGCCTGCATCGACCACCCTGACCTGCTGGCGCAGAACATCCGCGTGAGCGGCATCGGCCATCTCGCCCTGCCGGTGCACCCCGCAGTGGCGACCGGGATACGGCAGGCCCTGGACACCGCCGGACCGGGAGCCGAAGCGGACAGGGAGGCGGACGGCCTGACCGTGGCGTGAACGGCCCGTCCCCTCGGCCGCGGACGGCCACCTGAGCAGGTCTCCACAGCCGACTCCGACTCGCCGCACAGCCGCCGGACAGCCGAGCAACGTCGAACAATCTTCGAACACAAGGCCAAACTCGCGCCCGCAGTCCGCCAAAACACGGCCGAATGCCCGTTTCCTGCGCGCGTGAAACCTGCCGAAGATTGTCGTGCCCGCGTACCGCCGGGTACAGTCGCCGCACTGCTCTGGCAGCCCCTGTCGTCGAGGCGAGAGAGAAGTTGGTGAACGATCGTCACCCGTCGGGGACAATGACCTCCCCGGCTCCGGCTTCCGATGCCGCCACGGCGCACTACGCGTCGTACGGCGCCCAGGAGGCCCACTACGGTGACTCCACCACGTACGGTGCCTACGACGCCACACATTTCGACGCCGCGGGCCACACCTCCACCTTCGACGCGGACCCCCTGTTCGGCAGCCTTCCCGGCGCGAACACGGGCGCGCACGACGCGACGCAGTGGTCCACGGGCAGCCAGCAGATCCTGAACCACGACGCCTACGCGGCCCAGCACCACGCCGCCTACGACACCGGCGCGTACGACACCACCGCGTGGACGACCGGCCACCAGCAGCTGTCGTTCGTCCCGCAACAGGCCACCGGTCACGACACGTCGGGCCAGTGGGACGCGAGCGCCTGGCTCCAGCCCGACCAGTCCGGCGCCCCGGCGGACCAGACCCAGCACTGGGAATGGGGCACGCAGACCTTCGAGACGGGGACGTACGACGCCACGCAGTGGAACTCCGACGGCGGCACCGACACCACCGTGCAGCCGGGCGGCGAGTACGAGCAGTCAGCAGAATCCTTCGATCAGCAGGCCACGGCCCACTTCGAGCAGATCGAGCAGCCCGGCTACGACGACCCCGCCCACGACGACACCGAGCTGACCTCCACCGGTCAACTCCCCGAGGTGGCACCGCTCCTCGACGACCAGGAGGAGGCCGCTCCGGCTCCCTCCCCCCGCGCCGCGTCCCGCAGCGGGACGCGTTCGCGCCGCCGTACGCCGCCCAAGCGCTCCGCGCTGCTGACCATCGCCGTGCCCTCGGCGTGTGTGATGGGTGTCGCGGGCATCGCGGCCGCCTCCGTCGGCACCCTGACCGAGGACCAGGGAACGGTGACGACCGCTTCGGACGGCGAGGCCGTGAAGCCGTCCACCGCGAACAACAAGCTGGACGCCCAGCTGGAGACCCTCGCCGCCGGCGCAGACGACTTCGGCGACCGGGTCAGCCGTACGCAGGAGCGGATCGACCTCAAGGCCCAGCAGGAGGCCGAGAAGCGGAAGGCCGCCGAGGAAGCGGCCCGCAAGGAGCGGCTGCGCCCGAAGTTCGCCCTTCCGGTCGCGCAGCACGGACTCAGCGCCTACTACGGCCAGTCCGGCATCAACTGGATGTCCCTGCACACCGGCATCGACTTCCCCGTCTCCTACGGCACGACCGTCATGGCCGCGACCGACGGCACCGTCCGCACGCAGTGGAACAGCGCCTACGGCAACATGATGATCGTGACCGCGAAGGACGGCACGGAGACGTGGTACTGCCACCTCTCCAGCTACCGTGTCGCCTCCGGTACGACGGTCAAGGCCGGCGATCCCATCGCGTACTCCGGCAACTCCGGCAACTCCACCGGCCCGCACCTGCACTTCGAGGTGCGTCCCGGGGGCGGCTCGGCCATAGACCCGCTGCCCTGGCTGCGCAGCCACGGGGTCGACCCCACGTAAGAGGCGCCCGCGGCCCCTGACTTGCCTGTGCGCCCCGCTCCACGGCGGGGGCGCACACGTGTCCGCCGCTACAGCTTCTCCACCGGCGCGTACCGCAGCAGCAGCCGCTTCGGCTTGGTGTCCCCGAAGTCGATCGTCGCCTCGGCGTTCGCCCCCGTGCCCTTGACGCCCGTCACGGTGCCGAGGCCGAACTGGTCGTGGGTGACCCGGTCACCGACCGCCAGCTGGACGACCGGCTTCTCCGAGGTGCGTCGCGTGGCGAAGCCCGATGCGCCCGACGCCGAGGAGCGCGAGCGGGACGACGACAGCGAGGCGGCCACGCCGGCCGCGGGACCGGAGGACATGGGCGCGCTCGCCCCCGTCCGCTTCCAGTCCACGTGCGCCGCCGGGATCTCCTCCAGGAAGCGGGAGGGCGGGTTGTACGACGGCTGCCCCCACGCACTGCGCATCGACGAGCGGGTCAGGTAGAGCCGCTCACGCGCGCGCGTGATGCCGACGTAGGCGAGGCGCCGCTCCTCCTCCAGCTCCTTGGTCTGACCGAGGGCACGCATGTGCGGGAAGACGCCGTCCTCCATGCCGGTGAGGAAGACGACCGGGAACTCCAGGCCCTTGGCGGTGTGCAGGGTCATCAGGGTGATGACGCCGGAGCCGTCCTCCTCCTCGTCCGGGATCTGGTCGGAGTCGGCGACGAGCGCGACCCGCTCCAGGAAGTCCGCCAGCCCGCCGGAGGTGTCGCCCTCACCCGTCTCCTGCTCGAACTCCAGGGCCACGGCGGCGAGTTCCTGGAGGTTCTCGATACGGGTCTCGTCCTGCGGGTCGGTCGAGGCCTGCAACTCGGCGAGGTAGCCGGTTCGTTCGAGAACCGCCTCCAGGACGGTCGCCGGTCCCGCGCCGGACTCGACGATCGTACGGAGCTCCTCCATCAGCGTGTTGAACCGCTTGACGGCGTTGGTCGACCGGGCGGCCATGCCGTACGCCTCGTCCACGCGCCGCAGCGCCTGCGGGAAGCTGATCTTCTCCCGCTGGGCGAGGGCGTCGATCATCGCCTCGGCACGGTCGCCGATGCCCCGCTTGGGCACGTTCAGGATCCGTCGCAGCGGCACGGAGTCCTCGGGGTTGGCCAGCACCCGCAGGTAGGCCAGGACGTCCCGGACCTCCTTGCGCTCGTAGAACCGCACACCGCCGACGACCTTGTAGGGCAGGCCGACCCGGATGAAGACCTCTTCGAAGACACGGGACTGGGCGTTCGTCCGGTAGAAGACGGCGACATCGCCGGCCTTCGCGTGGCCCGCGTCCGTCAGTCGGTCTATCTCCTCGGCGACGAACTGCGCCTCGTCGTGCTCGGTGTCCGCGACATAGCCGGTGATGCGCGCGCCCGCGCCCGCGTTGGTCCACAGGTTCTTCGGGCGGCGGGATTCGTTGCGCTCGATGACCGCGTTGGCGGCGCTGAGGATCGTCTGCGTCGACCGGTAGTTCTGTTCGAGCAGGATGGTCGTCGCGTCCGGGTAGTCCTCCTCGAACTGGAGGATGTTGCGGATCGTCGCGCCTCGGAAGGCGTAGATCGACTGGTCGGCGTCGCCCACCACGCACAGCTCGGCGGGCGGGATGTCGAACTCGCCGGGCGGCACGTCGACGGGGTGTTCGCGGGTGCCGACGAGTTCGCGCACGAGGGCGTACTGGGCGTGGTTGGTGTCCTGGTACTCGTCGACGAGGACGTGCCGGAAGCGGCGGCGGTAGTGCTCGGCGACGTCCGGGAAGGCGCGCAGCAGGTTGACCGTCGTCATGATCAGGTCGTCGAAATCGAGGGCGTTCGCCTCGCGCAGCCGCGACTGGTAGAGGGCGTAGGCCTGGGCGAGGGTCTTCTCGAAGCCGTCGGTGGCCTGCGCGGCGAAGTCCTCCTCGTCGATCAGCTCGTTCTTCAGATTGCTGATCTTGGCGCTGAAGGACTTGGGCGGGAACCGCTTGGGATCGAGATCCAGATCCCGGCAGACGAGCGCCATCAGCCGCTTGCTGTCGGCGGCGTCGTAGATCGAGAAGGACGAGGTGAACCCGAGCTTCTTGCTCTCTCGCCGCAGGATGCGCACGCACGCGCTGTGGAAGGTCATCACCCACATCGCGTTCGCCCGTGGGCCGACGAGCTGCTCGACGCGCTCCTTCATCTCGCCCGCGGCCTTGTTGGTGAAGGTGATCGCGAGGATCTGCCCCGGATGCACGTTCCGCTCGGCCAGCAGATGGGCGATGCGGTGCGTGAGCACCCGGGTCTTGCCGGAGCCGGCACCGGCCACGATGAGCAGCGGGGTGTCGGAGTGGACGACGGCGGCACGCTGGTTCTCGTTCAGCCCCTCCAGGAGCGCGGCCGCGTCGAGCGCCGGGCGTGGAGCACCGTCGCGGTAGTAGGCGTCCCGGTCCGGCGGCACGTCGAACTTCCCGCCGAACAGATCGTCCGGAACCGGCTCCGGAGCATGATCGTCCTCGGGCGGTGGCGGGTGTTCTTCCTCATGGGCCCGCGGGGCCTGGAGGTCCGCCAGGAAGCTGTCGTCAAAGAGGCTGCTCATCGCTCTCCGAGTCTAGGGCGCCCCACTGACAGCCCGCCCCCGCCCTGAGAACATCGCCGGATTCCGCACCCGGAGCCCGCCCAGGCCCGCACTCCAGGCACTCTCCACCACGACTCCCTCACGCTCTGCGACCAGTACCCACTCGCCGTAAGCGGTCGCACTCCTCAACCGACACCGGCCACCCGAATCCACGGCCGACGACCACACGATCGAGCTACCCGACCACGGCGAGGACCACGACGGACGAGAACCGGACATAGAACCAGAAGAGGACCGGACGAGAACCGGGAATGCGGCGGGAAGCCACGACGGAGAACCCGACCAGAAAGAGACAGACATCACTTCTCTCCCCGAACCTGAACAACTCCCCACAACCACCCACCGATCGACCCTCGACCAGGCCCACCTGACTCAAGGTCACGAAAATGTATCGGGCATATCGAACATCAACCTTCACAGGGGCCACACGAGTTGGCTACCGTGCCCGGCAGGCCGTACGACCCCCTCCGGCGAACGTCGCCGGGCCGCGCGGCCTCCGTCGAGTCCGGCGTGCCACCGCGCAGCCGGAGCCGGGGACCCACCTAAATTGGGGTGAATCGGCCACATCCCGTACAGGGAAGGCCGTAGGGCAACCCTTCCGAACCACCCGCCCGAACCCGACAGCTAACTCGGTAGGCGGAACATGGAAGGAGTCGCCTCCCTTGGCGTCGCACCGCAAGTCGCGTCCCGCTGGTACGCGCGTAGCAGGCATACGGACCCCCGCCCTCGCCACGGCGGCCCTCACCTCCGTGGCCCTGCTGTCCCAGTCGGCCAACGCGAGCCCCTCGACGGACGACAAGCCGAGCCTCGAAGAGGTCGAGAAGAAGGTCGACGACCTCTACCGCCAGGCGGAGTCGGCCACCGAGAAGTACAACGCGGCCAAGGAGAAGACCTCCAAGCAGCGCAAGCGCGTCAGCGCCCTCCTCGACGACGTCGCCAAGCGCACCCAGAAGCTCAACGAGGCGCGCGAGGAGCTGGGACGCAACGCAGCCGCCCAGTACCGCACCGGAGCCGCCGCCCCCGACACGGCGACCTTCCTCCTGGCGGACACCCCGCAGGACTACTTCGACCAGTCCCAGCTGATGGACCGTATGACCGGCCGTCAGAAGGAGGCGGTCGACGAGTACTTCACCCAGCAGTCGGCGACGATGAAGAAGCGCCGGGAGGCCACCCGGAGCCTTGAGACGCTCACCGAGTCGCAGAACGACCTGCAGGCCGCCAAGACCACCGTTCAGAGGAAGCTCTCCGACGCGCGCGAACTCCTCTCCAAGCTGACGGCCGAGGAGAAGGCCCGCCTCGCCGCGATCGAGAAGCGCAAGCAGGAAGAGGCGGCGCGCAAGGCCGCGGAACTGGCCCGGCAGCAGGCGGAGGCCGAGCGTCAGCGCCAGGAGGCCGCCCAGCAGCAGGAGGCCGCCCAGCAGGGCAGCGAGTCGGCGGACTCGGGCGCCTCGGAGGCACCGGCGCCCGACTCCTCGTACGCCACCAAGGCCGAGAAAGCCCTGGCCTTCGCCCGCGCCCAGATAGGCAAGCCGTACGTCTGGGGAGCCACCGGCCCCGACTCCTACGACTGCTCCGGCCTCACCCAGGCCGCCTGGAAGGCCGCGGGCGTGGACATCCCGCGCGTCACCTACGACCAGGTCGAGGCCGGCACCACGGTCCCCCTCTCCAGCGCCCAGCCCGGCGACCTGGTCTTCTTCTACGACGACGTCACCCACGTGGGCATCTACATCGGCAACGGCATGATGATCCACGCCCCCAAGCCCGGCACGTACGTCCGCGAGGAGTCGATCTACTACGACGGCGAGTCGTCGATCCACAGCGTGGTCCGCCCCGCCTGACGCCAGCCCGCGCGGAGAGGGCGAGGGCGCCGCCAGCCCTCTCCGTGGCCGCCGCCGTGGACGTCCCGCGGCTCAAGGCACCGGCGAGGTCCTGCACTGTGGACCTCCGTGGCGGCGTGGCCGGCGGTCGCGGTGCGGTCCTACGCCGAGGTCATGTCCACAGAACGGCGATGAAGACGTTCGCCACGGTCAGCAGCCCCACCAGTGCGAACAGGCGCTTGTCGACCTTCTCCTCGTCCCGCTTCACATAGACCAGCCCGAGGATCACGATCAGCAGCGCCAGCTTCACGCCGATCTTGATGTTGTCGACGGACTGGTCGTCCGCCTGATTGAGGCCGACGAGGATCACCCCGGTGACCAGCATGGTCAGCGCGCCGTGCAGCATCGCGGGCACGAACCGGGCGGCACCTTGGCCCATCGCCTTCATCTGGGTGAGGAAACCACCGAGCAGCGCGGCGATACCGATGATGTGCAGGCCGACGAAGAGGTGGATGAGTACGTCCATGGAGCCGGAGCCTAATCAGCGCCGCGAAACCACCCCACACCGCCCCACTCACTCCTCCGCCCTCGCCCATCCGACCTGACTCGCCCCCCCTCACTCACCGTCACCGCCGAGTGGCCCCCTCAGCGTCCGCCGCTCGCTCCCGCCTCCTGGAGCGCGCATATATGCGCCCCATAGCACCCCATCACCCCCACCGTTCCCGGAACCGCCACATCGGTCAGCACCCCATGCGAACCCGACGCCGCCGTCCCGGAATCACGCTCACTTACGGTCACCACCGGTCCGCTCCCGGCACTTCCGTACAACGCGTTACCGAACCGTCACAGTGAGGTTTAACGTCCTTCACCAGGTGACCGGCTCCCCACCGCCGCCCGGGCCAGGGGCGGCAGTCGGACACCACCGCCGAGAAAGTCCGGCGGCGGCCCGCTCCCCCTGTGTGGGCCGTCGCCGGACGCGTATCCCGCCCCCGGCGGCCGTACGTCCGCTCCCCAGGCGCTCGTGCGTCCACCGCTCCGCCCGGGGCGTCGTGCGTCCGCCTCCCACGCGGACGCACGGGACGAGGCGGTCGTACGAAAGGACGTGCAGTCCACGTGGCAGCGCACCGAAAGCCCCGTCAACGCTCGGTCGGCGGCAGTACGGCCCGCACGGCATGGACGATCGCCCTGGCGGGCGCGGCGACGGCGACGGGCTTCGACGGAACCGGACACGCGGAGCCACGACCGACACCGGAGCAGGTCAAGGCGAAGGTGGAGAAGCTGTACCAGGAGGCGGAGGTCGCCACCGAGAAGTACAACGGCGCGAAGGAGCAGGCGGACACGGCACAGCGGCGCATCAGGACACTGCAGGACGAGGCCGCCCGCCGAACCGCGAAGCTCAACTCGGCTCGGGACACCCTGGGTTCCATGGCTGCGGCCCAGTACCGCGACGGCGGCCTCGACCCCGCCCTCCAGCTCGCCCTCTCCGACGACCCCGACCGCTACCTGGACTCGGCGGAGTTCGCCGAACGCGCCGGCAACCGGCAGGCGACCTCCGTCGCGAGCGTCCGCAACCAGCTCCGGGAGATCGAGCAACTGCGCGGGGCGGCACGCGTCGAACTGACCTCGCTCAAGTCCCGCCAGGCCGAACTTCGACGGCACAAGAACACGATCACCGGCAAGCTGGCCACGGCCCGGGACCTGCTCGCCCGGCTGACCGCCGAAGAGCGGGCGCAGCTCCAGGGCAGTGGAACGGACCGCGCCGACCGCTCCTTCGCCGCCCGCGAAGCCCTCACGCCCTCCGGCTCCACCACGACCCATGCCCCCAACGCACGCGCCGCCGCCGCCATTTCGTACGCCTACTCCAAGCTCGGCAGCCCCTATGTCTGGGGCGCGACCGGCCCGGACGCCTTCGACTGCTCCGGCCTCACCCAGGCCGCCTACCGCTCGGCGGGAGTCTCTCTGCCCCGCACGACCTACTCCCAGATCGACGCCGGCCGCCGCGTCGCCCGCTCCGAACTGCTCCCGGGCGACCTGGTGTTCTTCTACTCCGGCATCAGCCACGTCGGCCTCTACATCGGCGACGGCCAGATGATCCACGCCCCGAACCCCTCGGCGCCGGTCCGGATCGCCCCGCTCGACGAGATGCCGTTCGCCGGGGCCACGCGGGTGGCATGAGGGGTGAACCGGGCCGGTCCCAGGGCAGGACGGGCTCAGACCAGGCGCCGCGCCGTCGCCCACCGTGTCAGCTCGTGCCGGTTGGACAACTGGAGCTTGCGCAGAACCGCCGAGACATGCGACTCGACCGTCTTGACGGAGATGAACAGTTGCTTGGCGATCTCCTTGTAGGCGTAGCCACGGGCGATCAGGCGCAGCACCTCGCGCTCGCGCTGGGTGAGCCGGTCGAGGTCCTCGTCGACCGGCGGCGCGTCCGTCGACGCGAACGCGTCCAGGACGAACCCGGCGAGGCGCGGCGAGAACACCGCGTCGCCCTCCTGGACGCGGAAGATGGAGTCGATCAGATCGGTGCCGGTGATCGTCTTCGTCACGTATCCGCGGGCGCCGCCTCGGATCACGCCGATGACGTCCTCGGCCGCGTCCGAGACCGACAGCGCGAGAAAGCGGACCGGCTGCTCGGTGTCCGCCATCAACGGGGCGCAGCGGCGCAGCACTTCGACCCCGCCGCCCCCGGGCAGGTGCACGTCGAGGAGGACCACCTCGGGACGGGTCGCGGTGATGACCGTGACCGCCTGGTCCACGTCCGCGGCCTCGCCGACGACCTCGACGCCGGTCTGCTCGGTCCGGCCGATCTCGGCCTGGACGCCCGTACGGAACATGCGGTGGTCGTCGACGAGGACCACGCGCACATGCCGGTCGCCCGTGCTCCCGCCGGTCGACTCCACGGGCTCGTTCGCCTCGGTCGGCTCGCTCATGACGTCTTCTCCGCCCTCTCCATCTCCAGCTCGACCTCCGTGCCGCCGCCGGGTACCGCCCGGAGCCGGGCCGTACCGCCGTTGCGCTCCATGCGGCCGATGATCGATTCTCTGACACCCATGCGGTCGGCGGGTATCGAGTCGAGGTCGAAGCCCGGACCGCGGTCCCGGACGGACACGAAGACGGTCTTCCCCTCCACCTCGGCGTAGACCTGCACGGCGCCGCCCTCGCCACCGTACTTGGCGGCGTTCACCATCGCCTCGCGCGCGGCCTGCATCTGTGCCGCGATCTTCTCGTCGAGCGGACAGTCGCCGACGACCACGACCTCTATGGGGACGCCGTGCTTGTCCTCGACCTCGGCCGCGTTGCGCCGGACCGCGTCGGCGAGGTCGGTGGGTTCGTCGGCCTCGTCCTTGCCGGTGCCCTCCGGTTTGTACAGCCAGGTGCGCAGGTCGCGCTCCTGGGCGCGGGCGAGGCGGCGGACCTCGCTCGCGTTCTCCGCGTTGCGCTGTATCAGGGTCAGGGTGTGCAGGACCGAGTCGTGGACGTGCGCGGCGACCTCGGCGCGCTCCTGAGCGCGGATGCGCATCAGGCGCTCCTCGGACAGGTCCTGGGTCATCCGGACCAGATACGGGCCCGCGAGGAGCGTTATCCCGACGAGGACCGCCAGGGCGGCCTGCAGGACGGAGCCGAGGTGGGCGGCGGAGCCCTGCAGGACGAAGATGCCGGAGACGCCGGCCGTGACCAGCACGACGCCGGCCGCGGCACGCAGCAGGGTGAGGGTGCGCCGGCGTCGGCCCACCTCCATCCAGCGGGCCCGGCGGGCGTTGTCCGCCTGGCGCCAGACCAGGGCGACGCCCGCGCCGACGAGCACGGCGGGCAGCAGGTACGCCTTGGCGCCGTTGCCCAGGTCCACGCTGCCGACGAAGATCATCGCCACCACGACCATGAGGAGCAGCGCGACGATCTGTCCCCTGTCCGGCTTGCGGGCGACGAGTCTGCGGCGGCCGTCGGCCGCGGTCTCGGTGGCGAAGGGGGACGGCCGGTGCGCGTCGACACCGCCGAGGCCGAGCGGCACGAAGAACCAGAACGCGGCGTACAGCAGCGCACCGAGGCCGTCCGCCATGAAGAGGCCGACGAACACCAGGCGCACCCAGATGACGGGCAGGCCGAGATGCCCGGCGAGCCCCCGCGCCACGCCCCCGAGCCAGCGTCCGTCGCTGCTGCGGTAGAGCTTGCGCGGCGGCCGCGGTTCGGAGAGGGGCGCTGCTGCGGCTTCCGGCATGTCATCGATGTTCACACGGCCGGCCGAGCGGAGCATCAGGGTCGATCCCCTAGACGCCCCTGATCTTCGGGGCGGGTCGACTCGAACGCTTCCCCCGCACCTGCCTCAGGGCCGATATCAGGGTCCGACCAGGGTCGTTCCGACTCCCGTCGAGCCGACCCGCCCGTCACCATGGACACATGACAGATCACCAGCCCGCCGCGGACTCCGTGCCCGAGCCGGACGCCGTGCCCACCGCGGGCACCGCGTCCGGCGCGGCGTCCGCGAGCGCCGCGGGTGAGGAACCGCGCGCGCACCGGGACGCGGGGGCGGGAGCGCCGGCGGGGGCGGGCCCACTCGACCCGCCGCACAGGTTCCGCCGCGACCGGCGGTACAAGACGCTGGCCGGTGTGTGCGCGGGCCTCGGACGGCAGTGCGACATGGACCCGGTGATCTTCCGGATCACCCTCGCCGTGCTCTCCGCGACCGGCGGCATAGGCCTCCTCTTCTACGGCTTCGCCTGGCTCCTCGTCCCTTACGACGACGAGGACGAGAACGAGGTGCGCAAGCTGCTGACGGGCCGCGTGGACGGCCAGGCGCTGACGGCCGTGCTGTTCGCGCTGATCGGCTGCGGCGTGTTCCTGACGATGCTGAGCAACGGCGGTGTGCTGGCGTTCGCCGTCGTCCTGTCCGTCCTGCTGGCGGGCGCCGGGTACTGGTCGCGGAATCGCGGCACCCCCGATCCCGACCCGCTGGCCGCCCAGGCCGTCGCCGACGCCCCGCCGGAGGCCAAGGCGCCGCCGGTGCCCGCCGCCTACCCCTCGTGGTGGCGGGACCCGATCGTGAAGGACGGCACGCACGAGGGCGGTACGGGATATCTGTGGGGCCCTCGTGACTCGCGCGACCGGGACGTCGCGGCCGCGGTCACCATCGGTCTCGGCGCGACATGGAGCAGCCGCGAGGAGCTACGCACCCGCCGCCCGTCCTCTCCGAAGCCGCGCGGCCCCCGCTGGATCGGCGGATGGGTGTTCCTGCTGGCCCTGCTGGCGGGCGCCCTCGGCACGGGCGCGACCTGGGAGGACCGTTCCCTGGGAGCCAGCCTGCAGACGGGGCTGGCCTGCGCGCTGCTCGTCATCGGCCTGGGCATAGCGGTGAGCGCGTTCGTGGGCCGTACAGGAGCGGGCTCCGTCTTTCTGGCGATCATGACCGCGGGCCTCCTGGCCGCCTCTGCGGCCCTGCCCGGGGACATCGGCACCCGCTGGATCGAGCGGAGCTGGCGGCCGGCGGCCGTGACCGACGTCCGCCAGAACTACGAGCTGGGCACCGGTGTGGGCACCCTGGATCTGACCGGGGTGCCGTTCACCGAGGACGGGACGGTCACCACGCGGGCCGACGTGGGCGTGGGCCGGCTGAAGGTGATCGTCCCCAAGGACGTGACCGTGAGGCTGAACGTCGACGTGGGGGTGGGGGACATCCAGTTGCCGGGCGACGACAAGCGGGACGTGGACGTGGCACCGGGCAAACGCAAGGAGCTGACCCTGACACCGACAGCGGGCACCAAGGAGGCGGGCACACTGGACCTCGATCTCAGCGTGGGCGTCGGACAGGCGGAGGTGAGCCGTGCTGCGTCATGAGTTCCAGCCCGGGAGGCTGGTCGCCGGCGCCTTCCTGACCCTGGCCGGGATCGTCTATGTCGGCGACGCGGGCGACGCCTGGGAGACCCCGTGGTTCGTGGTGATCCCGCTGGTGGTCGGCGGCCTGTTCCTGGCAGGCACGGTCGGACTCCTGAGCCGGGGGATACGCAGACGCCGCGGCCCGAGCCCCACACCCGTCGCACCGCCCACCGACCCCCGCCCGGACGCACCTCGCTGACCGGCGAAGCTCCCCCCATGCCCCCGCCCCCGGTCGTCCGGCCGACGCGAGCTAGCGGTAGCCTCCGGCCCGCTGCCGTCGCCGGGAACGGAGTGCGGCATCGACGGACAGCATGGGGGCGCCCGCCAGCACCAGGGGCAGCCAGGCCATCAGGTAGGCGAGGTCGTTGCCGTAGTAGTACGGATCGGAGGCCCAGCTCACGGTCAGCCAGAGACTGAGCGAGATGAGCGCACCGCCGAGCGCCGCCAGCCGGGCGAACAGCCCGATGAGCGTGCCGATACCGACGGCCAGCTCGCCGAAGGCGATGGTGTAGCCGAAGGCGACGGGGTTCTTCAGGGCCATGTCGACCAGCGCGGGGATGGCAGAGGAGTCACGGACGGCACGCATCATGTCGCCGATCGACCCGGAACCGGCGTCCTTCATGAAGGCGCTGTCGGTGAGTTTGTCCAGGCCGGCGTAGATGAAGGTGACGCCGAGGAAGACGCGGAGCGGGAGGAGGGCGTAACGGGTGGCGGTGTCCCGCCAGCCACGGCCGCCGTCGAGGGGCGGGATGTGCGTATCCATATGCATACGGTGAGTCATCGCCCCTAGCCGCCTCTCGCCCGCCGTGCCGTGACCCCTCAAAAGAACGACACGTACGCAGTGACTGCGCCGCTCAACAGTTCAGACCCGTATTGTCCGACCCGGACCGTCGGGGGGAAACCCCGCGGGGACGCCGGAGACGGGCCACCGCGGGCACCCGGCCGGCCTCGCCGCCGGGGCAGGCGGCAGGGCGGGGGCAGACGGCACACGGCAGACGGCACACGGCACACGGCACACGGCACACGGCACACGGCACACGGCACACGGCGACAGTCACTCCGTCACATCGATCGCGTACCCGTTCGTCTCCACCCCGGCCGCGGTGACCACCCGCACCTCGACCCGCCCCGGCTCCACGTCCGCCGGCACCGGCACCCTCAGCACCGCGTCCGTGGGGTTGCTGAAGCCTCCTGCCACCGGCACCAACGGCACATGCACATGGACCGCCCCGATCCGCACCACCATGCGCGACAACCGGTCCGCGGTCTGCGCCCCGGGCGGCACGAACCCGGCGCCCCGGATCTCGATGTCGTCCCCGGTGCGGATGGGTGCGTCCAGGTCCCCCGCCTCCCGCGCCCGCACCACCGAGAGGATCACCGGCCGGCCGCCCTCCGCATACTTACCGGCCAGGTACGTCGCCGCCGAGATCAGCACCACCGCCGCCAGCCCCCACGGCAGATCCGGCAACTGATCCGGCCGCCGGCCCAGCCGCACCGCCGCGAACAGCAACCCGACCCCGCCGATCACGACGTACTGGATGTCCGCGAACGTGCCCCGTCCCGCGTCGTCCGTCAGCAGATCCGCCGCCCGGGGCCGATCCGCGCGCACCTTCTGCAGACGCTGCCCGAGCACGCGCACCCCGACCACCCGCCGCACCAGGACGGCGATCGCGCAGACCACGGCGAGCACGGTGACCACACCGGCGCCCCGCCCCAGTTCAAGCCCGGCGATCAGCGCGTCGCGCTCCTCGTGCCCGGACGCCGCGGCCAGCCGCCCCACCAGCACCAGCACCGCATAGGCGAGGAACAGCACCCACGCCCCGGCCATCGCACGCGAGGTGGACAGCCGGTTGTCCTCACCGATGACCGGCGCCAGCACACCGCCCCGCGCCCGGTGGAACCACGACGCCGCGGTGAGCGCGCCGGCCGTCACCAGCGCCGCCAGCAGCCCGGCCGTACGGGCCGGCGTCCACCCCGCCCCGATCGCCGTGAGCGCCTGCACCAGCAACAGCACCACGACCAGCAGCCAGACGACCGACGTCGTACGCCACCACAGCCGCGCCAGCCACACCGCGCTCTCGGCCCGCCCGCGCTCGGCGACCAGCTCCGCCGACTGCGTCAGCTCCTCGGACACCCACTGCCGGGAGGCCGACGCCGAGTGGGCGACCGCGGCGGGAAGGCCCTGCCCCGCCGCGAACTCGTCCCGCTTCAGCAGGAACTCCGCGACCGCCCGCCGATGTCCCGCACGTGCCCCGTGCGGACAGTGCCCACAGGTGCAGCCGCCCCCGTGCACGCCCATCGCCGTGCCACCCTGCCCAGCCTCCTGCACCGCCACGCCCGACGCCCGCCTTCCCCGCGACCTCATACCCTCATGACCTCACGGCCCTCGTGGCTTCCCGCCCTTCGAGCCCTTGCACTTTCACACCGCGGGGTCCGACGACACGACACCCCGAAGACCCTCACGACCCCACCGCTTCATGGCCTTATAGCCCGTACGGCCCCACGGTCGACAGCCCGTCTCGTATACCGGCCACCGGTCACCGCGGCGGCCGCCCCGCCGCCCCGGTCCGCTGACACCGCTCCACCGGCAACTCCCGCACGACGCCAGCGAATTGTGCCCTATGTCATCCCCTCCGCGCCCCGCAGGCCCACCCTGCGCGGGTGAAGGAAGAATCCACCGTGTTGACCCGACTGCGAGAATTTCCCCATGGCCGAGATCATCCAGCGCGACGGGACCTGGGCCTTCGACGGCACCACGGTCCGGATCACGCCGGGACTCCACCGCTCCGTGCCACTGTTCCGGCAGACGTACGGGGAGATCGCCGTACCCCTGGAGGCCGTGGCGAGCGTCGCCTTCGAACCCGAGCGCAAGCGCGGCCGACTGCGTATGCGGCTGCGGGAGGGCGCCGACCCGCTCCTCCAGGCCACCGGAGGCCGCCTCCCCGACGCGGCGGATCCGTACCGGCTGACGGTGGACATCGACCGGGCCGGAGTCGCCGAGTACCTCGCCGAGGAGATCCGCCAGGCGCTGCTCCTGGACCGGATCCCCAGGGAAGCGACCAGGACGTACCTGCTGCCCGGCCCGCCGGTCCCCGTCTCCGTGCGCTCCTCCGACGGTACGGTCTCGTTCGACGGCACCCAGGTGCGCATCGACTGGTCCGAGACCTCCGACCGGGTCAAGCGGGCCACCGGCCCACGTGTCATCACCATGGGCGACCTCGTTCAGGTCTCATGGCTGCCCAACACCCCCCACGAGGACGGCTTCCTGCGCTTCGTGACCCGCGAGACCGCGTCCTCGCAGCTGCCGCCGGAGAAGGACCCGTACGCCCTGGACCTGTGGGGCAGCGCCCGCCGCGACCTGCTCACCGCCCTGGTCGCCACCGCGGTCACCGCCCGCCTGCCGCACCCCTCCACCCGCCCCGGCCCCGGCGACCCCGAGGCGCGGAACGGCCGCCGCCGACCGGCCGCCGCCGTCCCGCCCCCGGCCGACCATCACGACGTTCTGCTGCGCCGCCTGAGGGAGTTGGGCGAACTGCACCGCGACGGCGTACTCACGGACGAGGAGTTCGCGAGGACGAAGGCGGTCGTCCTGCGCGGCTTCTGACCGAGGCGTCCGCGCGCCTCCACGCGGCGGTTCCACGGCGTTCACGGACGCTCAGCTCAGCAGGTCCGGCTCGCTGCGGCTGACGTCCTGCCACAGCGGCTGGTAGTTGATCCAGGCCACCAGATCCCCGCCCAGCTGCTCCCGCGTGGCCACCGCCTGCCGGTGCTCGATGAGCACCGGACGCCCCGCGGCCCGGGCGGTCAGCTGGACCTGGCAGGACCGTTCCATCGACAGGAACCACCAGGCCGCCGCGTCCACCGAGTCTCCGACGGTCAGCAGACCGTGGTTGCGCAGGACGAGCCCCTTGTGCGAGCCGAGTGCGGCCGCGATCCTGCGGCCCTCCTCGGCGTCGACGGTCACGCCCGAGTAGGCGTCGTAGAGCGTGTGGTCCTCGTAGAAGGCACAGCTCTCCTGGGTGATCGGGTCCAGCAGCTCCCCCAGCGCCGCCAGTGCCCGCCCGTGCACCGAGTGGCAGTGCGCGACGGCGACGACGTCCGGGCGGGCGGCGTGGACCTGGGAGTGCACGGTGAAGGCCGCCTGGTTGACGTGGTAGCGGCCGTCGATCACCTGGCCCTCGGAGTTGGCGAGCACCAGGTCGCTGACGGTGACGTGCTTGAACGGCATCCCGAAGGGGTTCACCCAGAAGCAGTCGCTGAACTCGGGATCGCGCGCGGTGATGTGCCCGGAGACCCCGTCCTCGAACCCGAGCCGTCCGAAGATCCGCAGCGCGCCCGCGAGCCGCTCCTTGCGGTGCCGGCGCTCGTCCTCGACGGACTCGTGCATCGGCGGCATCGCGAACCGCAGCTGGTCGGTGGGCAGGGGCGGTGGCGGAGTGGGCCCGAGGGGCGTCCCGTGCATGCGTCGTCCTTCGGCGCTGGGTTTGCGGTACGGGGCGGAAGTTACCGGCGGTCAGCGCAGGAGAACAGAGCCGTTCTGTAAAGATGCCGCGCGTAACACGGCGGAAGTCCCCGCTCGGCCGCATACCCGACAGCGGATGTCGGGTATCGGCGCCACACTCACGGTATGACAGCGAACTGGGCAACCTTCACCGAGGCGGAACCCGACCTCGCCCGCACCGTCGAGGACCGTTTCGGCGCCTTCACCCACCACGTCCTCGCGACCCTCCGCAAGGACGGCTCCCCGCGCACCACCGGTCTGGAGGTGCGCTTCCTGCACGGCGAGCTGTGGCTCGGCATGATGCCGGACTCGCTCAAGGCCCTCGACCTGCGTCGCGACCCCCGCTTCGCGCTCCAGGCGAACCCGGGTGAGGGCACCACGATGGGCGGCGGGGACGTCCGGATCAGCGGGCGGGCGATCGAGGTCGAGGACCTGGAGACGAAGAAGGCGTACGGACAAGAGGTGGAACCGCCGGAGCCGTTCCACCTCTTTCGCACCGAGTTGACGGAGGTCGTACGGACCTACGTCGAGGACGACACGTATCTGGTCGTCCAGGTCTGGAAGCCCGGAGAGCCGGTGCGCACGCTCAAGCGGACCTGACGGGAGTGACTACTCCCACTCGATGGTGCCCGGGGGCTTGCTGGTCACGTCGAGGACGACGCGGTTGACGTCCCGCACCTCGTTGGTGATCCGGGTCGAGATCTTCGCGAGCACGTCGTACGGCAGCCGCGACCAGTCGGCCGTCATGGCGTCCTCGGAGGAGACCGGACGCAGGACGATCGGGTGGCCGTAGGTGCGGCCGTCGCCCTGGACGCCGACGGAGCGGACGTCCGCGAGCAGGACCACCGGGCACTGCCAGATGTCCCGGTCCAGGCCGGCCGCGGTGAGCTCCTCGCGTGCGATGGCGTCGGCCTCGCGCAGCAGGTCCAGGCGGTCCTTGGTGACCTCGCCGACGATACGGATGCCGAGCCCCGGGCCCGGGAACGGCTGGCGCTGGACGATCTCCTCCGGCAGGCCGAGTTCCTGGCCGACCATCCGGACCTCGTCCTTGAACAGCTTGCGCAGCGGCTCGATCAGCTTGAACTCGAGGTCCTCGGGCAGGCCGCCCACGTTGTGGTGGGACTTGATGTTGGCCGTGCCGGTGCCGCCGCCGGACTCGACGACGTCCGGGTACAGGGTGCCCTGGACGAGGAACTCGACGGCCGGACCCTCGTCCGCGATGATCTCGGCCTGGGCCTGCTCGAAGACCCGGATGAACTCACGGCCGATGATCTTCCGCTTCTCCTCGGGGTCGGAGACCCCGGCGAGCGCCTTGAGGAACCGCTCCTCGGCGTCCACGACCTTCAGCTGCACGCCGGTCGCGGCCACGAAGTCCTTCTCGACCTGCTCGGTCTCGCCCTTGCGCATCAGGCCGTGGTCGACGTACACGCAGGTCAGCTGGGAGCCGATGGCCTTCTGGACGAGGGCGGCGGCGACGGCGGAGTCCACGCCGCCGGACAGGCCGCAGATGGCGCGCTTGTCGCCGACCTGCTCGCGGATGGCCGCGACCTGCTCCTCGATGACGTTGCCGGTCGTCCAGTCCGGGGTGAGCCCCGCGCCCCGGTACAGGAAGTGCTCCAGCACCTGCTGCCCGTGCGTGGAGTGCATCACCTCGGGGTGGTACTGGACGCCGTACAGCTTCTTCTCGTCGTTCTCGAAGGCGGCGACCGGGACGACGTCCGTGGAGGCCGTCACGGAGAAGCCTTCGGGGGCGGCGGAGCAGGCGTCACCGTGGGACATCCACACGTGCTGCTCGGCCGGCGTGCCCTCGAAGAGGGTGGAGGACGACTTCGACACGTGCAGATCCGTACGGCCGTATTCACGGGCGCCGGTGTTGTCGACCGTCCCGCCGAGGCTCTGCGCCATCAGCTGGAAGCCGTAGCACATACCGAAGACGGGGACGCCGGCCTCGAAGATCGCGCGGTCGAGGCGGGGGGCGCCCTCCTCGTACACGGACGAGGGGCCGCCGGAGAGGATGATCGCCGCCGGGTTCTTGGCGAGCATCTCGGCGACCGGCATGGTGCTGGGCACGATCTCGCTGTAGACCCGGGCCTCGCGGACGCGACGGGCGATGAGCTGGGCGTACTGCGCACCGAAGTCGACGACCAGGACGGTGTCGGGGGCGGCGGCGGCAGCGGGGGTCGCTGGTGACACGGGAGCCTTCCGGCGGTGGGGCGGGGTCTCTGTGCTGGCCAATTCTACCGGGGCGCTCCGCCGGGTCGGGCGGGCGCGTTTCCCGGGGCCGGGAAGCGGGCCGGCGGGAAGCCGTTGCCGGCCCGTCTCAGGATGCGAACCGGGTTGGACGTCACCGAACGACCCGGCATACTGACCGCATGCTCACGCACCCGACCTTCGTCTTTACCTATGGCATCCGGCCCGCCGGCTGCCATGGTCGTGCTGCTTGAGCAACTGACAAGCGACTTCCCAGGCGCCCCGGGCCGACAATGCCCGGGGCGTCTGCCGTTCTCCGGGTCCTGTCGCTCCGGGGCACCTCCCCATCCACGAGGAGCCCCGAAATGACCGCCATCGACGTGACCGGCGCCCGTACCACCGAGGCCGCGGACGTGATCACCGGTGCCCGTGAACGCATCGACGCCCTGGACGACCGGATCATCGGGCTGATCCAGGAACGCATGGCTGTCTCAGCCGTCATCCAGGAGGCCCGGATCACCTCCGGCGGGCGGCGCGTGAACCTCTCCCGGGAGATGGAGGTCCTCAACCACTACAGCGAGGCGCTGGGCAAGCCCGGCACGACCCTCGCCATGACGCTGCTCGAACTGTGCCGCGGTCGCATCTGAGTTCGGGGCTCCCCTCACCCGTACGGCGCGTGACGCCTCCCGGCCGCCTTCGTTGGTACCGGTGTCCGTGCCAGCCAGGGGCGGGCCCGAAAGAACCACGCGTGGCTCACTGGAGCGATGAGGCGTACGGATCACCCGTGCGCCGTGGGACCTCGCTCCAGGCAAGTGACCGGACGGCAGGGGACAGCAGCCCGGTCACTCAAGAGAAGGTCGGCTCCGGGGACGCCCGGGGCCGACCGGCGGAACGGTAAGAAGACGTGCATAGTGCAAGAAGACGTACAAGGCTGGGTCAAGCGGTTGCGGTGACCGCGGCCATCGAGCACGATGCGTAGAAAGCCCCGGGTCCCGCCGGGCAAGTCCCGCCACAGACAACTGCATTGCCTTCCGCCCCGCGGTGCGCCGCCGCACTGCCAGAGGTCGAGACCGCTCGTGCGCGCCGAGTGCGCCGGGGCGCCGACCCGGGGCACGGAGGGCTCGAAGGCCAGCGGCGCAACCCCCCGGCGCCGCATCCCAGGCACCGACGCTGCCCTGACGTCGGTGCTGACGAAAAGAAGGGCCCCGCGGCCTCCGCCTGCGGGGCCCTTCTCATGTCCGGGCGGCTCACCCGGCGGCTCGGACGCGTGTGTGTGCGGGGTTCCGGACGGCCGGGCGCGAGCGGTGCGGGGCCGGTCGGGTTACGGCCGTCCGGGCGACGTCGGCACGTGCCCCGCGTCAGGTGCGCGTGAGGGTGCCGCAGTCCGGCCCGGTCCCGTCCAGCCCTCTGCTGCGGTCGTACGGATCGACCTCGTCACCGGAAGGCCGGGGGTCGGCGGCCAGGTCGGCCCGGAACCTCGGATGGATGAAGCCGTCACCCGTCCTGCAGGCGTCGTTGCCGATCTCGCTGCTGAGGTCGAACACCCGGATGCGCCCCTCGGTCGCCTGGTACTCGGCGGGGTCGACGGCGTACACCTCGACGGCCCGTCGGACGATCGTGCGGGTGACCTCCTCGCCGCCACCGGCCTTCGCCACCGGGTAGACGAAGGTGTAGTCACCTCGCACGAGGACCCGTCCCCGCTCGTCGCCGTCGGGTTCGACCGTCATGCGGCCGCGCACCTTCACCTCACCCACGAGTTCGACCTCGTCCGGGTCGAAACGGGTGAAGTACCACTTGGGGTCGTTCTCGGCGGAGGGGCGGCGCAGGCCGGACCGCAGCCGGGCGAGGTAGTCCTCCGCCAGCGGGTCGAGGAGTCCCAGCGCGGTCTTCGGTTCGGCGCCGTACAGGACCTCGCGGTCGAGGTTGGAGGCGACGAGGAACCGCTTGGTGAGCCGCAGCGCCGTCCCGATCCGTGCGGCGGAGACCCCGCGGAGAGCCTTGGCCCTGGGCACCTCGATGGCGTCGGCGCCGCCGGCCCAGCGTTCGGCAGGGGAGCCCGCGAAGGGCCGGGCGCGGGTGGGGGTGCCCGGCCCCGCGGAGGGCGGGGCGGTGGGGGCGGCGGTCTCCGCGGCGAGCGGTGACGCGGCCGGGGCCTGCGCTCCGTCCGCGGCGCCGAAGGGGTCGCCTGGGACCAGGGAAGGCCGCACCGCCACCACGGCGACCGCGACGGCGACGGTCACGGCGAGGGCCGCCCACAGTTGCCGGTGCCGGGCGGACCGCCGGCTCGTCTCTCGCCGGTCGGGGCCGGTACGCCACCCGGACGGAAGTTCCCCGCGGGCGTCCTGCCGGCGAAGCCGCTCGGTCACCATCCGCGCTCGCGCGGACGGCTCCTTCGGCGCCGAGGCGCGGATGTCCCGCTCGCTGTCCCGGACGAACTTCTCCCAGACGTCGTCGGGTATCGACGACGCGGACGGCCCCGCCCCTTCCTCGGAAGCGGGCCCGGAGCCTTCTGGCGATCTGTCGGCCACGGTTGTGTACGCCCTCTCTCGGTCTGCTGCAGGGCAGCTGAGCGTACGTCAGGCCTCTGACAGGGCTCCGGCATCCGTAGGGCGCTTTGTGACGTAGGACACATAAGAATTCTGTTAGGCGAGGCACAACCTTTCACAGCGGTCACTGATCAAACCCTGCGAACCAAGGGCCACACCCGCGCCCCACACGCGGAGGCCTCCCTTACGCGTGTTGCGAGTCGCAGCACTCCGGACTTTCTGAGGTCTTCATGAAGCTTCGCCGTGCACTGGCCGCCGCAGCCACGACGGCCGTCATAGCGCCGCTCGCGCTGCTGTCCGCGCCGGCCGCGTTCGCCACGGACGACGAGACGACGGCGCCGACGACGGTGGAAACCACGCCGGCCGACCAGGAGCCGACGGCTCCGGCCGAGGACGAGACCACCGCCCCGGCCGACGAAGAGACGACCACCGCTCCCACCGACGAGGAGACCGTTCCGGGCGACGACACCCCCGGCGACGACGAGACCACTCCCGGGGACGACGAGACCACCGCCCCGGCCGACGACGAGACGACCCCGTCCGAGGAGGAGAGCAGCCCCGCCGCGACGCCGTCGCCGAGCGCGAGCGAGAGCGCCCCCGAGGAGGTCGACTTCTGCGAGGACGCGGACGAGGACTCGGTCGGTCTCAGCGAGGACCTGCGCAGCGGCCTGTCGGGCCTGCCCGAGACGATCGTCGCCGGCAGCGGCTGGACCGGCTTCTCGTTCGACGTCTCCAACTCCGGCGACCAGGACATCAAGGGCATCAAGCCGCTGATCGGCGTCGCCGCCGTCGGCTGGGACGAGAACGACTACTCCGGCCAGATCACGGTCCAGGTCTTCGACAAGGCGTCCGGCTCCTGGCAGACGCTCGCCGACGCCGCCGGTGAGGGCGCGACCTTCACCGCGTTCTCGCTCGACGCCGGTCAGTCGACCTCGTTCAAGCTGCGGCTGAGCGTCAGCGGCAAGGTGCCCGACGCCATCGGCATCACCGGTGGCTTCGCGCAGTACTCGGACGCCGACGGCTGCTGGATGGCCGACGACCCGAACGGCTGGATCTACTTCTTCGACATCCTCGCCGCGGGTTCGGACCCGGGCAACCCGGACGACGCCAAGCCGCAGACCGGTGGCAGCAAGCCGATCTCCGACGTCAACGAGGTCGACGTGGACGGCGAGCTCGCCCACACCGGTTCGGACTCCAACCTGCCGATCATCGCCACCGTCGGCGGGGTCGCCATCGTCGCCGGTGCCGGCGTGATGTTCGCGATGAAGCGTCGTCGCAGCGGTGCCGAGGCGTAAAGCCTCGCCGAAGCTCGACGCGAGACGGAGAAGGACCTGCGCTCGGAGGGGGGCGCAGGTCCTTTTTCCGTGGGTCGTCAGGGCGACAGGGACGCCGCCTACTGCTTCGCCTCCTTCTTCGGTGGCATCGCCGGCATCCCCAGGAACGGCAGCCTGAGCGCGCCGAACGCCTCCGCCGGGACCGCCGGGGACTTCGGCTCGACCGGCTTGAGGCGCTCGTACGCCGCTCCCTGCGCCGGACGCGGATCCGCCTCGCCCTTGTTGGGCCAGTACGCCATGGCCCGCTCGGCCTGCGCGGTGATCGTCAGGGAGGGGTTCACGCCCAGGTTGGCGGAGACCGCCGCCCCGTCGACGACCGAGATGCCGGGGTGGCCGTACAGGCGGTGGTACGGGTCGATGACGCCGGTCTCGGGGGAGGAGCCGATCGGGCAGCCGCCCAGGAAGTGGGCGGTGAGCGGGGTGCCCATCAGCTCACCGACGTTGGAGCCGGCGAAGCCGTTGATCGACTCTGCGATCGCCGACGCGCCCTGCGAGGCCGCCTTGATCTGCTTGGGGTTGGGGGAGCCGTGACCCTGGCGGGCCGTCAGCAAACCCTTGCCGACCCCGTCCGGCTTCAGGTACGTCGTCAGCGAGTTGTCCAGGGACTGCATCACCAGGCCGATGATGGTCCGCTCCGACCAGCGGCGGTTGGACAGGGAGCGCAGGACCAGCAGGGGGTGGCGGGCGGCGTTCGCCAGCCAGGCCCCGGCCCGCGAGCGGCCCTCGGCGTAAGGGACCTGGAGGATCGACAGGCCGCCCATCGAGTTGGAGCCCTTGCCGTAGCGGACCGGCTCGATGTGGGTGTTCTCGTCCGGGTGGATCGAGGACGTGATCGCCACTCCGCGCGTGAAGTCCACCTTCGCCTCGCCGGTCGCCTTGCGGTAACGCCGGTTGTCGGTCTGGGCGCCGACCAGCGCCTCGGAGTTGGTGCGGGTCAGCTCACCCAGCCTCGGCGAGATGTACGGCAGCTGACCGCCCGCCTTCATCCGGTGCAGGAGCGTCTGCGTGCCGTACGTGCCCGCCGCCAGCACCACCCGGCGGGCCTTGAACAGCCGGCCCCTGCCCTTCTTCCCGCGGCCGGTCGGCAGGGTCGCCACGGCGTACCCGCCCTGCGAGTCGTCCGTGACGGAGACGACCGTCGTCAGCGGGTGGACGACCGCACCCGCCTTCTCGGCCAGGTAGAGGTAGTTCTCGTTCAGCGTGTTCTTCGCACCGTGCCGGCAGCCCGTCATGCACTCGCCGCACTCGGAGCACGCCTTGCGCGACGGGCCCGCCCCGCCGAAGTAGGGGTCGGCCACCTCCTCCCCCGGTCTGGCCCTCACCGTCCCCTCGGCGTCCTTTCCGTCGCCGAAGAACACGCCGACCGGCGCCATGTGGAAGGTGTCGCCGACGCCCATCTTCTCGGCGGCCGCCTTCAGGTGGACGTCGGACGGGGTCATCGTCGGGTTGAGCCGTACGCCGAGCATGCGCTGGGCCTGGTCGTAGTACGGCTTCAGCTCCTCCTGCCAGTCGGTGATGTCACGCCACTGCGGGTCCTCGAAGAAGGGCTTCGGCGGTACGTAGAGGGTGTTGGCGTAGTTGAGGGAGCCGCCGCCGACGCCCGCTCCGGCCAGCACCATGACGTTGCCCAGCAGGTGGATGCGCTGGATGCCGTACATGCCGAGCCTGGGGGCCCAGAGGTAGTTCTTCAGGTCCCAGGAGTTCTTCGGGAGGGTCTCGCGGGTCCAGCGGCGGCCGGCTTCCAGGACGCCTACGCGGTAGCCCTTCTCGGACAGGCGGAGTGCGGTGACCGACCCGCCGAACCCCGACCCGACGACGATGACGTCATAGTCGTACCCGGAACCGTCGTCCTGTTCGTGGGCAGAGTTCTCCTGTGACACGTGCTCTCCTCGTCGAAAGCGGTGGTACGGCGGGCTCGGCGGCCGGGCCCTAGCGGAAACGGAACGCCTTCATCACCCGCAGGCTCCGGCTCATGAACTGCGCGTACTTCTCGTCGTCCATGCCCAGCGACGGCGCCATCGGCAGCAGCCTCTGCTGGGCGATCGTCTGGGCCTCCGTGTACTTGAGGATGCCCTCGGAGCCGTGGCGGCGGCCGAGCCCGGAATCCCTCATGCCGCCCATGGGTGACTGGACACTGCCGTACGCCGAGGCGTAGCCCTCGTTGACGTTCACCGTGCCGGTGCGCAGGCGGGCGGCGACCTCGCGGCCACGGCGGCCGTCCTTGGTCCACACGGACGAGTTGAGGCCGTACGGCGTGGAGTTGGCGAGTTCTATCGCCTCGTCATCGGTCTTGAAGCGGTAGAGGGAGACGACGGGACCGAAGGTCTCCTCGGAGCAGACGGCCATCGGCGCCTCGACGCCGTCGAGGATGGTCGGCTCGAAGAAGTACGGGCCGATGTCGGGCCGTGCCGCACCGCCCGCGACGAGCTTGGCGCCCTTCGCCACCGCCTCCTCCACGTGCCGGGTCACGGTCTGCAGTTGGCGTTCGCCCACCAGGGAGCCCATGTCGGCCCCGTAGGCCAGGGACTTGCCCAGCCGCATCGCCTTGGTGCGGGCGGCGAAGCGCTCGACGAAGGCGTCGGCGACGGACTCGTGGACGTACAGCCGCTCTATGGAGATGCACAGCTGGCCCGCGGAGGAGAAGCAGGCGCGGACGGCGCCCGCGGCGGCCTTCTCGATGTCAGCGTCCTCCAGCACCAGCATGGCGTTCTTGCCGCCGAGTTCGAGGGAGACGCCGACCAGGCGGGCGGCGGCGCCCTGGGCGACCTCGCGGCCGGTGCGGGTGGAGCCGGTGAAGGAGACGTAGTCGGCGTGCCGGACGACCTCGGGGCCGATGACCGGGCCCTCGCCGAGGACGACCTGGAAGACGTCGGCGGGCAGACCGGCCTCGATCAGCAGGTCACGGGCCCACAGGGCGGTGAGGCAGGTCTCGGTGTCGGGCTTCATCACGACCGCGTTGCCCGCGACGAACGCCGGGAGCGCGTCGCCGACGGACAGCTCCAGGGGGTAGTTCCAGGGGGCGATCTGGCCGACGACGCCGCGCGGGTGGCGCAGTTCGGTGACGCGGGTGAGCGTGGGCATGGCGCCCGCGTGCCGCTTCGGCCTGAGGTAGGCGGGGGCCTTGCGGCCGTAGTGGCGGGCCGCGACGGCGACGGCCTGCACCTCCTCGTGGGCGTGCAGTCGGGCCTTGCCGGTCTCCAACTGGATGAGGTCGAGGACCTCGGCCTGGCGTTCGAGCACCAGGTCGTGGAAGCGGAGCAGGACCGCGGCACGCTGCCGCACGGGCACCTGCGCCCAGACCGCCTGGGCCGCGCGGGCCGTGTCGAACGCCTTCTGCACGTCCTCCGGCGTGGATTCGGGCAGGTCGGCCAGCTTCTCGCCGGTGAACGGCGTGTGGTTGGCGGTGCGACCGGAGCCGGCCACGTCCTTGGTGAGCTGGGCCACCAGTTCGGGAGTGACCACGTCGGCGGCGGTACGGGCGCCCTCCGGGGCGGGGGCGAGGGGGTTGGTGCCGGTCTTGGCCGGGGCCTGCGCGTCCGTCATGAGGCGCAGGGTATGCCGGAGCGAGGGCTTTGTGTACCCGTCGGTAATAGGGATTCACCGACTGCACACATGCCGCCAGTGTTCACTGGCAACAAACGCGCTGATCAGGGCCTCGCCGAGTCATTCGATCTCGAGTCGGTCACGAGCGCCCTTGAAGACCGCGGTGCCCTTCTGCTCCGAGGGCGTGCCCTTGGGCATGTCGACACGCAGTTCGTACATGCGGTCGTCACCGGTGACCACGAACAACTGCATGACCCGGGTCGGGGACTCCTCCTTGTCGTAGGTGGTGTCCGACAGGACGGCGTCGTAGCCCTTGAAGACGGTGCGGGTGGCCTGGCTGCTGGCGTCGTGGTTGTACTTGTTCCAGGTCTCGTGCGCGTACTGCGCCTGGTCGAGCAGCGGGCGGGGCGACCTGTCCCACTGGGTGAGGCGGACCTGGACGAGGCCGATGTCGTAGACGACGAGCCGGGGCCGGCCGCTCGCGCCGCCCTCCCGTGCGGCCTCCTTGTACTCGGCGGGGAGAGAGAGGACGGCGGCCATGTCCTTGTGCCGGTGCGCGATCCAGGTGCCGGGGGCGGGGGTCGCGGTCCGCTCCGGGGTCGTCGGGGACGAACTGCGGGCGGTCACCGTCTGCTTGGGGGCGTCGCCCTCGCCGAAGGGGAAGCAGGACGCGGTGAACCAGGTGGCGACGGCGAGGAGGACGCCCAGCGCCGCGACGGGAACCGGACGGAGCAGGCGGCGGCCCCCGCGCTCGCGGATCGAGGAGGTGGGGTCGGACGTCGCCCCCCGCGCCGACGCGGACGTCACCTCGGCCTCCGGCTCCGGCTCGCCCTCCCCCTCGGGCGCCGCCGTACCCCGCAGCCGTACCGTCCCCGGATCCTGCGCCGCCTCCCGCGGCTCCGTCGCCTCCGGTGCCCCCGCCCCGGCCGCGCCGCTCACGGGATCCGGCACCGGCCGTCCCTGCGCCACCGGTTCCGGCACCGGCCGTCCCTGCGCCACGGCCTCCAGAACCGCCCCGGTCTCCTCCGGGCCGGGCCGCTCCTGCGGTTCCTTCGCCAGCAGCCGCACGATCAGCGGCCCCAGCGGCCCCGCCTGCTTCGGCTCGGGCGGATGCGCCCCCAGGATCGCGGCGAGCGTGGACTCCAGGGTCGTACGGCGGAACGGGGACCAGCCCTCCACGGCTGCATAGAGCAGCACGCCGAGCGACCACAGGTCGGAGGCGGGGCCGGCGCCGCTGCCGGACATCCGCTCGGGGGCGATGAACTCCAGGGAGCCGACGAACTCGCCGCTGACGGTGAGGGATTCCTCGCCCTGGATGTGCGCGATGCCGAAGTCGGTGAGGACCACGCGGCGGTGGGGGCCGAGCAGGACGTTGGCGGGCTTGACGTCCCGGTGGACGATGCCGACGGCGTGCGCGGCGCGCAGGGCACCGAGGACGGCGAGGCCGATGCGGGCGGCCTCGGTCGCCTCGACCGGGCCGCGCCGCAGGACCTCGTGCAGGGACTCACCGCGGACCAACTCCATGACGATCCACGGCAGTCCGTCCTCGGCGACGACGTCGTGGATGGAGACGGCGGCCGGATGGTCGACGCGGGCGGCGGCGCGGGCCTCGCGGTAGAGCCGGTGGGCGGCCCGCTGATGGGCCTCGTCCTCCGGGTCGCCGGGCAGCCTCGGCTGCTTGACTGCGACCTCGCGCTCCACCAGCTCGTCGATCGCCCGCCAGACGGTGCCCATCCCGCCGGAGCCGATGCGCTCGACCAGCCGGTAACGCCCGCCGATCACCCGGCCGTTGGGGCTGGTGCCGCCACCGTCGTTGCTCATCCCCCATGACTACCTTGCGAGGCCGACCGTTGGCCAGTTCAGAGCTTGTCGATGTCCAGGTTCGCGATGGCTGTCCGCGCCACCTCGCGTCCGCGGTCCGTGAAGTCACCCTCGCCCGGGTAGCTGACGGTGAGCTTGTACATGTCGCCGGCGGAGGTCCTGTAGTAGAACATCCGCATCTCGCGCGGGCGCGGGTCCTGGATGTCGGTCGTCGTGTAGCGGATCAGGTTCTCGGCGGCCTTCCTGCCCTGGTACGTGGTCCCCTCGGGCTCCGTCTTCGGGTTCGCCGGCATGCCGACCTCGGACCTGCCGCTCTGCTTGAAGTCGCCGTCGTCGTCGTACATCTCGGCGGCCGCGGAACCGGCGATGGCGTTGGTGGAGTCCTCGGCCTTCTTCTCCAACTCCAGGTCGAGCCAGATGACGCCGCTCGCGTCGCTGTACCTGACCCAGTGGCCGTCGTCCGTCTCCTCGGGCCGGGTCGGCTTGTAGCCCGCGGGAACCGCGAGCGTCGCACCGAGGGCCTTCTCGTGATGCGTGTCCCAGCCGTCCGGCAGCGGCCCGGCGAACGGGTCGACGATCACCAGGTACGCCGCCACCGCGGCCGCCACGACCGCCGCGCCGAGCCCGAGCAGCGCCTTGCGCCCCAGCCGGACGCCTGCCCTGGCGGCTTCGGGGAGCCGTACGGCCTGGGTGACGGCCGGCGCCGGCGGGTCGGCCGCCTGCTCCAGCAGCGCGCGCGTCCGGGCGGCGTTCGGGCGGCGGGCCGGGTCCTTCTGCAGGAGGCCGTTGATGGCCTCGGCGAGCGGGCCCTGCGCGGAGGCGGGTGGCGCGGGCGTGGCGTTGAGGACGGACTGGAGGGTCGCGGGGGTGTTGCTGCGGCGGAACGGCGAGACGCCCTCCGACGCCGCGTACAGCACGACGCCCAGGGACCACAGGTCGCTCGCCGGGCCGGGCCGCTGGCCCAGGACGCGCTCGGGCGCGATGTACTCGGGCGAGCCGACGAAGCCGCCGGTGTCGGTGAGGTTGGTCTCGCCCTCGATCTGGGCGATGCCGAAGTCGGTGAGGACGACCCGGTCGTGACGGCCGAGGAGGACGTTGTCCGGCTTGACGTCGCGGTGCAGGATGCCGGCCGCGTGGGCGGCCTCCAGGGCGCCCAGCACCTCCAGGCCGATTCTCGCCGCCTCCCGGGCGTCGAGCGTGCCCTCCTGGAGCAGGGCCCCCAGTGAACGGCCCTGCACCAGCTCCATCACGATCCACGGCCGGTCGTCCACGACGGCGACGTCATGCACGTTCACGACCGCCGGATGGTCGAGGCGGGCCGCGGCACGGGCCTCGCGGCGCATCCGCTCGTAGGCGTTGGCACGTTCACGTTCGGGAAGGTGGTCGGGTACGCGGGGCTCCTTGACGGCGACCTCGCGGTCCACCGTCTCGTCCTTGGCCCGCCAGACCGTGCCCATGCCGCCGTGCCCCAGCTTGGCGAGGAGCCGGTAGCGGCCGGCTATCAGGCGTCCGGTGCCGGGGGCCGGGTCGGTGGGACGGGCGGGGGGCATGGCGGGGGGCGCGGAAGGAGGAGCGGAAGGCGCCACCTGCTGCGGTACCGCCCCGGCGGGAGCCGCATACGGGTTGTCCGGATGGGGCACGGGCGGGGACGGGTTCGGCCGCGGCGGTCGCAGTTCAAAACTCGTGGGCTCGTCGGACCGGTAAGGGGCTCCCCCGTTGCTGCTCATGGCTCCATCCATATCGCGGCAAGCGGTCACGCATCCAGCGTGCACGCTTTCCGGTCACAGAGCCGTGACCCCCGTCGCCACTTATTTCCCCTTCATCCAGGGTTGCCGCCGGACGCGGGCGGCGCCGGGCGGGCGGTGCCGGACGGCGGGGAGGCGCCGGGTGTACGGGTCCGACTCGCCGTTGCGGTGGGACCCTTCGTGGCCGTGGGTGTCACGGTGACCGTCGGCCGCACCGTGACCGTGGGCCGCACCGTGACCGTCGGTTTCACCGTGACCGTCGGCTTCACCGTGACCGTGGGCCTCCCTGTGGACGTCGGCCCGCCGGAGGTCCCCGGCGCCGGACCGGTGGGCACCACACCCCCGTCGCCGCCCCCGTTCACCAGCAGCGCCGCCGCCGACACCCCGGCCACGGCCATCGCGGCGACCAGCACCGCGGTGGCCAGCTTGGTGCGCGCGGGGTAGCGCGGCTCCACCCTGCCGAACCGTTTCGGCACCCTGGTGAGTCCCGTCTCCAGGAACTCCCGCAGCATTCGCTCCGCCCCCTCCGCGTCCAACCGCCGCCCGGGGTCCCGCTGCAGCAGCCCGTGGACGACGGGCAGGATCGGCTCCGCCTGCGCGGGCGGACGTATCTCGGCGGACACGACGGCGAGCACGGTGCCGCTCAACGAGTCCCGCCGGAAGGGCGATTCACCGCTCAGCGCCGCGCACAGCAGCGCCCCCACCGACCACAGGTCGGATGCCGGCCCCGTTCTGGCCCCGGACATCCGCTCGGGCGCGGTGTACTCGGGCGAGCCGACGAACGAGCCGGACTCGGTGAGGGTGCTGGTGCCGCGCACCTGGGCGACACCGAAGTCGGTGAGCACGACGCGGTCGGTGCCGTTCTCGATGAGCACGTTGGCCGGTTTGATGTCCCGGTGCAGCACCCCGGCGGCATGTGCCGTGCGCAGCGCGTTCAGCAGATCGGCTCCGATCCGCGCGGCCTCCGGCGCGTCGACGGGCCCGTACGTCGCGATCCGGTCGGCGAGGGAGTCGCCGTCGATCAACTCCATGACGATGTACGGTCGTTCGTCGTCCTCGATGACGTCATGGACGACGATCACATGCGGATGGCTCAGCTGCGCCACCGCCTGGGCCTCGCGCAAGGTGCGCTCACGCTGCCGCCTGGCCTCGGCCGCGGAGAGCGTCTCGTCGAGGGGGAGCTCCTTGACGGCGACTCCCCGTCCCAGCAACTGGTCGGTCGCCCGCCAAACGACGCCCATGCCGCCGCGACCGAGTCGCTCCTCCAGGCGGTAACGCCCCGCGATCACACGGAAGTTGGCCCCCTCGGTCCCCATGCGCCCCATCATGCCGCACCGGACGGATCGACTCCGGGATGCCGATCGGCCAACTATGCAAAGCAGCAAAGGCTGTCAAATACCGCCCGGCCGCCACAAAACTCAGGGGCTGCTCGCCTGCCAGCCCTTCAGCACCGCCGAGAACTGCTCGAGCGTGGCGTCCCAGTCCTCCTCGGGCGAGGACATGTAGATCGCGTACTCCGTCCCGTCCCGGTCGATGTACGCCTGGTCGATGGCCCGGCGAGGCCCGGGGAAGGGGTCGTCCTTCGGCTGCGCGGTCCAGGTGTACTCCCACAGGGAGCCGTCGCGGTCGCGGTACACGTTCCGTTCCAGCGACACCGTCTTGTAGTCGACCAGCCTCTTCAGCTCTTCCGCCAAGTCGCGCATGTGGTCGTAGGCGTTCGCGAAGTCGGGCGAGGTGTCGACGGCGATGCGCACGAAGTGCTCGCCGCCGTCGGGCGAGTAGTCGACCTGCTGGAGGCCCTGGAACTCCTTGCCGACCACCTTCCGCTTCCATCCCTCGGGCAGGTAGAGCCTGAACCCCAGCGGGTCGTCGACGGGCTTCCAGGACGCGGGCACTCCGGCCCCCGGCCCCGGCTCGCCGCTTTCCGTGGGGTCGGGCGAGGACGAGACCGACGTGCCGCCGCCCTCCCGGAGCCCCCACTCGTGCAGCACCACCGCGGTGCCCCCGCCGACGATCGCGGCGAGCGCGACGACGAGCGCGAGCGTACGCAGCCGCCGGCGTCTCGGGGGCCGGGCGGCGGACGGGCCGCGGGTGCCATGGGTGCCGTGGGTGCCGTGGGCAGTGCCGGTGCCCGTGGTGTCGTACGGCGGGCCGGCGGCCGTCGACGCGCTCGGACCGGCCATCGGGGGGTACGGCGTGCCGATCGGGGTCTGTGTGCCGGTGCGCGCGGCGGGCCCCGCGTACGCCGGCCCGGAGCGCGCCGCGGTCCCGGTCTGCGTGGGTCCCGTGCGCCCCTCCGGCTCGTACCGCGTGTGCTGCGTCGGCACGTACGCCTGCGCCGCGTTCGGCTGCCTGCCCTCCGCCGCCTCGGCCAGCATCTGCTCGGCCTCGGCGGCGTCCGGCCGGGTGGCCGGATCCTTGCGCAGCAGGGCGCTGATCACGGGCGTGAGCGGGCCGGCATGCCGGGGCTCGGCGGCTTCCTCCTCGACCACCGCCTGCATGGTGCCCAGCGGCGAGGTACGACGGAAGGGCGAACGGCCCTCCACGGCCGTGTAGAGCGTCGCGCCGAGCGCCCACAGGTCGGAGGCGGGGCCGGGGTCATGGCCCCGGACGCGCTCGGGGGCGAGGTAGTCGACCGAGCCGACGACCTCTCCGGTGCGGGTGATGGTGGTGTCGCCCTCGATCTGGGCGATGCCGAAGTCGGTCAGCAGGACCCGGCCGTCGTCCTCGGAGAGCAGGACGTTGCCGGGCTTGACGTCGCGGTGCAGGACGCCGGCGGTGTGCGCGGCGCGCAGGGCCCGCAGCACCCACAGGCCGATGCGCGCGGCCTCGGTCGGCTCGACGCGACCGCGCTCCTTGACCGCGTCGGCCAGTGAGTGGCCCTCGACCAGCTCCATCACGATCCAGGGCCGGCCGTCGTGCTCCAGCACGTCGTGCACGGTGACGACGGCGGAGTGGTTGATACGCGCCGCGGCCCGCGCCTCGGCACGGGTGCGCGCGAGCAGCCGGTCCAGGTCGCTCTCGGAGACGTAGAGCGCGGCGGTCAGTTCCTTGATCGCCACGGCCCGGTGCAGAACCTCGTCATGCGCACGCCATACACGGCCCATACCGCCGCTGCCGATCGCGTCGGCGAGCCGATAGCGCCCCGACACGAGCTGGCCCTGCATCTGATTCACGTCGCCCCGCAATGTTCTTGACACAGTCAGATTAGGGACCGGCCGACGTGACCGGAACCACGGGGGTGCCAAGGAGACCGCACTGTGATGGTTGTCGCTTTCGCTGCCGCGAAGCAACCATCACGCAGGGTTCGCAGGGAAAACCACTCGGTGACCCGCACTACCGTCGGTAGCCCGTCGGTGACGTCGGTAGGCCGCCGGTGGCGTCGGTGGGCGCTCGACAGTGTCGGTATGCCCTCGGCGGCCTTGGTTTGGAGCGTCAGCCGGTGAACTTGTAGGTCGCCGACGCCTGATCGAACAACCGTGTCACCTCGTCCCGCTCGGCCTCCGGGCCGCGCAGCTGCACGACGTGGTACCGCCCCTCGATCAGGATCGCGAGATTGCGCACGTACAGTTCGCGCCCCTGGTCGTCGGTCCAGGTGAACTGCCCCTCGGCCATGGACCGCTCGCCGACCTTGATGCTCTTCAGCCCGCTGGAGGAGGCCCAACTGGAGTCCCGGTACGGCTGGAGTTCCCGCTCGTGCTCCCGCTGGTAGACCATGGGGTCGCTGCCGTACTGGTCCGCGGTGTCCCGGCCGGGTACGACGATGAGGTCGAAGTCGCCGTGCGCGTACACGACCTGCCCGCGGCCGTTCTGCGCTGTGCGGTTCCATCCGTTGGCCACGGCGACCTGGAAACCGGCCGCGTCGTCGCGCACGGTGAAGCCGTTCGGCACATCGGGGCCGGTGGTCTGCGTCTCCTCCGAACCGGCTTCGTCCGAAGGGCTGTTGCCCGAGCCCGGGGACGTCTGGTCGGGCCGCGGCTCGCTGCTGGCCTCGGGGGTCCGCTCGGGCGCCGTCTGCTCGGGCCGGCCCGCGGCACCGGTGCGGTCGGCGTCGGCCGTGGCGCCGGCGCCCCGGTCGGCCTTGGGCATGAACAGCATGGCGTACGCGATCGCCGCGGCCATGCCGAGCAGGACGAGCAACAGCAGCGTGCGGCCGAGCCGCCTGGGTGAACGCGGCGCCGGCCTGGCCCGCTTGTGCCGTCCGTGGTGCGCGGGCAGCCCGGCCCGGCGGCGGCGCACCAGCTCGCCGCGACGCCTCACGATCGGCAGCCGCTGCGGGTCGGCCGGCGGGACGGCGACCACGTGCGCACCGGCCTCCGGCTCGGGCGCCGACCGCACGAGTGAGCGCAGCCAGCCCCTGAGCTCCTCGAAGTCGGAACGTTCGGTGGGGTCCTGACGCAGCAACGACTCCACCACCGGCCGCAGCGGCCCGCACTCCTCGGCGAACGCGGGCGGCTCCGCGCACACCATCTGCACCAGCTCGGCCGTCGACTCCTCCGGATACGGCGCATGCCCCTGCACGGCCCGGAAGAGCAACGCCCCCAACGCCCACAGGTCGGTCGCGGGCCCGATCGGCGCCGCCAACCGCCAGTTCTCGTGCACCGGACCGGCCTGCTCCGGCGCCCAGCGCTCGGTCACGGGTCCCACCACGGCCATCCGCGCCTGCCGGGCCCGCTCCGCGGCGAGCGCGGTGGTGGGGCCGCGGTGGGCGGGGGTGCCGGCCACGAGGTCGTTCCAGCGGGTCGGGGGGTGGGAGGTGTCGGGGGGAGGAGGCGCGGCGGCGCCCTGCGCCGGGACACCGGCGGTGCCGGGGAACGCGCCGAAGGCGGGCGGCTGCGGGCGCGGCTGCGCCGGGGGCAGTGCCGTGCGGTCACGGTGCTCGTCCCTCGGCGCACCGCCGCGGGGTGCGGCGCCGTGCCAGGACGCGGCCCGCACGCCGTACGGGTCGGCTATCTGGCCGGGGGGCGCGATGCTGCCGCTGCCCGAGGGGTACGGCTGCTGCGCCGAACCGTTGGCCAGGGCGGCCGGGCCGCCTTCCGGCGCCGAGCGGGCCCCGGGCAGTGCCGCCCGTCCGCTCTGCTGCGCCTCCTGCACCCTGGCCGCGGCACGTGCCCCCGCCCGGTACGCGGCGATCGCTCCGGCCCGCGCGGCCCTGATGTCCCCACCGGTTTCCAGCACACCGTTCGCTGCGGCACCGGGCGGCCCGGCCTCACCGTCCGCGTCACCCCCGGGCGCCGGAAGCCCGCCGGTGGCACGCGCCTCGATGGCGGCACGCCTCGCGGCCTCGGGGTCCACGCCCGCGGGTTCGGGACCGCCGATCCCGCCGCCCGCGGCCGGCCCGCCGCCGAACGCCCCGGCCTCATCACCGCCTTCACCGTCCTCGACCGGCACCGGGTCGTACCCGCACAGCGCCTCTTCGGCCGCGCCGACCGCGAGCCCGGTCAGCATCACCCTGCCGTCGTCGCAGACGAGCACCGTGCGTGCCGTGATGTTGCGGTGGACCCAGCCGTGGGCGTGCAGCACCCGCAGCGCCGTGAGGACGTCGGAGGCGACCTCGGCCGCCCGGTACGGCGTCAGCGGCTTCTCGGCGAGCAGCGCGGCCAGCGGACGTGCTGCCACCAACTCGCTCACTATCCACAGCGAACCGCCCTCGGCGAACACGTCGAAGACCTGGTCCAGCCGAGGATGGTCGGGGATCCGCGCCGCGGCCTGCGCGGCCTCGACCGCCCGCCGCACGGCGGGATCGCCGGGCCGGCGGTTACTCGAACGCGCCGAGCCCCGGTGCCCCGCCCCAGGGTCCCGGCCGTCCCGCACGTCCCGGGCGGTGAAACCGTCCGGCAGGCCCTCCGCGTCGAGCACCTCCGCCTCGACGACCTCCGGCAACGGCACCTGCCGGACCAGCACTTCCTGCCCGCTGTAGGTGTCGAAGGCCCGGCTCTCGGTGAGTTCGTACTCGTCCGAGGGCGGCAGCGGCAGGCGGTAGCGGTCGGCCAGCACCCGACCCGCATAGTCGTCCACGTTGCCTCCCCCGGCCGCCCGGTTGGTCAATTCCGCTCGCCTAGCGTCCCGTTCCGGACGCACGACTGAATGCGCACGGTCCGCAAACACTCACGATACGTGCCGGAGGCAACCTGCAAAGAGCGGTTGCCGTATCTCACGGCCCAAACCGTGCCGTCGCGCCCCCGCCCCTGGGCGGACGCTCACTTCACGACTTCGGCTGGAACGATTCCGTCAGCGTCCGCCAGGTGTCCTTGCGCAGGTCGCTGTCCCAGTCGGCGGCCTTCGCCGTGTACATCAGCGCGTAGGCGAGATGGTCGTTCACGACGAAGCCACGGTCGATCGTCCGGTACTTCGTCCCGCCCTCGACATAGGTGAACTCCCAGTCGGCGGCCTTCCAGTCCCGGTAGTCCACCGCCTCTATCCGGATCTTCTTGTACTGCGAGCGCACCATGAACCGCTCCTGGTTCTTCCAGTCCGCCACCGGGTCGCTCTTCGGCGTGGACGTCCAGGGCAGGAGCAGCTTCTGACCGTCGGGCCCCGTGAAACGGTCCCCTGCAGACCCCGAGGACTGGAACTTCCAGCCCTTGGGCAGCCCGATCGAGTACCCCTGGCTGCCCTTGTACGTCGACACGGCCCCGCTGTCACTTCCGGACCCAGCCCCGGCACCGCTCTCGCCGGTCGCGCTCGCCCCGGCACTCGGCTCCTTCCCGGCCTCGCCGGAGCCGGACCCGGCGCCGGCCTTCCCGGACCCGGACTCGGCGCCGTCCGTGTGCGTGCCGCCCTTCTCCTTCTGCTTGGTCTCGGCACTCCCGCTCGCACTGGCGGCAACCTTGCTCCCGCCGTCCTTCCCCGACGCCTGCGAGTCGCCGAAGCCGTTGATGACGAGGGCCAGCACCACACCGATCACGGCGAGCGCCACGACCACCGCGATGATCACCAGCGTCCGCTTCGGCACCACGTCGGTGAGCGGCGCCCTCGGCACGGGCCGCTGCGGCAGGTCCGGCGGCGGCATCACGGGCCACCCCGAACTGCGCGCCGCACCGTCACCGTCGGCCACCGTCTTCGCGTCCCCCTCGCCGGAGCCCGCACCGGCACCAGAACCGACAGCGGCACCGGAGCCGGCAGCCGCATCGCTCTCGGAGGACCGGCCGGAACCGGCGACGCCGGGAGACACCACGGACCCGCCGGTGCCCGTGGACGGTTCACCGGCCGATCCACCGGACGCTCCGTCACGGCCCCGCTCCGCGGCTCCCGGAACAGCCGTCGCGTCCTCGGCCCCGGTACGGCCCGCCGCCGCCCCGGCGGCCCCCGCGCTCACCGCGGCCTTCCGCACGGAACGCAGCGCCCCGCGCAACCGCTCGGCGGCCTCCTCGCCCCGCTTGCTCCCGGCGCCGGCGCCCGAACGGCCCTTGCCTCCCGCCCGGTCGGGCTGCGGCGGCAACGGCACGACCCTCGTCGCGTCCATCGCCGACTCCGGCTCGTCCTTGGGGGCGGGCGCGTGGATGACGGCGTTGAGCATCGCCCGCGCACCGGCGTCGTCGAGCCGCTTGGCAGGATCCTTGGTCAGCAGGCCGTAGATGACGTCCCTCAGCGGCCCCGCGTTCTTCGGCTCCTCCAGCGGCTCGGTCATCACCGCCGTGAGTGTGGCGATCGCGGAACCCTTGTCGTACGGCGGCACTCCCTCGACCGACGCGTACAACAGCCCGCCCAGCGACCACAGGTCGGCCGCCGGGCCCGGCTTGTGGCCGCGGGCCCGCTCGGGGGAGATGTAGGAGGGGGCACCGACGAGCATGCCGGTCGAGGTGATGGACGGGTCGCCCTCGACCTGGGCGATGCCGAAGTCGGTGAGCACGACCCGGTCGGTGTCGGACTCCAGCAGGACGTTCGACGGCTTCACGTCGCGGTGCAGGATGCCCTCGCGATGGGCGGACCGCAGCACGTCGAGGATGGCCAGACCGACCTGGGCCGCCCGCTTGGGCTCCAGCAGGCCGTCCTCCCGGATGACCTCGGCGAGCGACTTGCCCTCGACGAGCTCCATCACGATCCACGGCCGGTCGTCCTCCTCGACCACGTCGTAGACCGTGACGGCGCTGTTGTTGCGGATCCGCGCGATCGCCTTGGCCTCCCGCAGGGTGCGCGTGATCAGCCGCCGCTTCTCCTCCTCGTCGATGTTCGACGGGAACCGCAGCTCCTTGACGGCGACCGTCCGCCCAAGGGTCTCGTCCTCGGCCCGCCACACCGTGCCCATGCCGCCCCGGCCGAGCACACCGCCCAGCCGGTACCGATCCGCGAGGAGACGCTCACGGTCGTCCTGACGAGTGTCCTGACGAGATGTCCCCGCCCGCTCCGCCTCCGACATGCGTCCCCTCATACAACCCGCCCTGACAGAGCCTCCATTGTCTCTCACCCGACAAGTGCCCGACGCCCAGGGTGCCCGACGCCCCACCACACCACCGCACGGCCCGGGCCTCCCGGCCGCGACACGCCCGAACCCCGCTGAATCATCGATTCCGGTACCGGGCATGATGAGCGCGGCCAAGGAAGGGACGCGCATGGCACGACCGGCGACGCCGCTGTTTCGCACGCTCCTGGGCATACCTGTGTCTGTGTCCCTTCTCGGTCTGCTCTCGGTGGCGCTCCTCGTCGTGGCCCCGGCGGCCTCGCCGCTGCCGCCGGCACGACCGACGGGTGCGCTGGTTCCGCTGCTCGTCACCCGGGGCAAGGCCCCCGCCGCGGCCCTGCTGGCCCGTGACGAGTCCGGCACCCGCTATGCCCAGGACGGCCAGGGCCTCGCGGCTGACCACCACTTCCGGGCCGGCAGCATGACGAAGACCTTCATAGCGACGGTCGTTCTGCAACTGGCCGCCGAACGACGGCTCTCCCTCTCCGACACGGTGGAGCACCATCTGCCGGGCCTGGTACGCGGGGCGGGCAACGACGGGCGCGCGCTGACCCTTCGTTCCCTGCTGACCCACACCAGCGGGCTGTACGACTTCACCGCCCGGACCCGGGGCACCGTCCCCTTGACGCCGATTCAGGCCCTGCGCATCTCACTCACCCACCCCCCTGCCGCCCCGGGCGACTATTCCTACTCGAACACCAACTACGTCCTGCTCGGGCTGATCGTCGAACGGGTCACCGGCCGTTCCTACGCCGCCGAGGCCGAGCGCCGCGTCATCGCTCCACTGGGGCTGACCGGGACCTCCTTTCCCGGCTCCCGCACTTCGCTCCCCCTCCCGCACGGCCGTGCCTACGCCACCGACGGGACCGACGTCACCGAACTCGACCCGCGAGTGGCCGGCGCGGCCGGTGAACTGGTGACCACGCTCGCCGACCTCGACCGCTTCTACGCCGCACTGCTCGGCGGCCGGCTGCTGCCCCCGCGCTGGCAGCGCGAGATGCTCGACACCCGTGCCGCGCATGGCTCGTACGGCATGGGAGTCTTCCCCTCGAAGTTGCCGTGCGGCACCGTCGTATGGGGGCACAACGGGCGCATCTCCGGCAGCTACGTGCGCTCCGCGGCCACCGTCGGCGGTCGCCATGTCCTTACTTTCCGGGTGAACACGACGGCGATCGCAGATCCCGGCCTCGAACCCCGGCTGCTCGCCGCCGAGTTCTGCCCTCGCACCTCGTAGAACGGTCGAGGTCCGAGAGGTGCTCCCGTCACCCGCCACTCGTTCGGGTGACGTTCCCGCCGGGCCGGGGCCGCTGCTGCCCCACCGACGCGGCACGCCCGGCGCACGACGGCACCGCCTACAACGGAACGATGTCCGGCGCTCCCAGCCGCGCCGCGTCCGCCGTCAGGTCGTCGGGCTGTCGCTGCGACTCCCGCTCGGCCTCCACCCGCTTCTGGTAGTGCTCGACCTCGCGCTCGATGTGGTCCGTGTCCCAGCCCAGCACCGGCGCCATCAGTTCGGCCGCCTCGCGGGCGCACCGGGTGCCCCGGTCGAAGGTCTCGATGGAGATGCGGGTCCGCCGTGTCAGCACGTCGTCCAGGTGCCGCGCCCCCTCGTGCGAGGCGGCGTAGACGATCTCGGCACGCAGGTAGTCGTCGGCGGACTGCACGGGCTCGCCGAGCGCGGGATGCGCGGCGATGAGTTCGAGCACCTCCTCCGCCAGCGATCCGTACCGGTTCAACAGGTGCTCCACGCGGACCACATGAAGACCCGTCCGCGCCGCGATCCGCGCCCGCGCGTTCCACAACGCCCGGTACCCCTCCGCGCCCAGCAGCGGGATGTCCTCCGTCACGCACTCGGCGACCCGCATGTCGAGACCGTGCACGGCCGCGTCCACCGCGTCCTTGGCCATCACCCGGTACGTCGTGTACTTGCCGCCGGCCACGACGACGAGCCCGGGCACGGGGTGGGCCACGGTGTGCTCGCGCGAGAGCTTGCTGGTGGCGTCCGACTCGCCGGCCAGCAGGGGCCGCAGTCCCGCGTACACACCCTCCACGTCGTCCCTGGTGAGCGGTACCGCGAGCACCGAGTTCACGTGCTCCAGCAGGTAGTCGATGTCCGCGCTGGACGCGGCCGGGTGGGCCTTGTCGAGGTCCCAGTCGGTGTCGGTGGTGCCGACGATCCAGTGCCGACCCCAGGGGATGACGAACAGCACGGACTTCTCGGTGCGCAGGATGAGCCCGGTCGTGGAGTGGATGCGGTCCTTGGGCACGACCAGGTGGATGCCCTTGGAGGCGCGTACGTGGAACTGCCCGCGCTCCCCCACCATCGACTGGGTGTCGTCGGTCCACACACCCGTGGCGTTGACGATCTGCTGGGCGCGGATCTCGTACTCCCCGCCCCCCTCGACGTCCTGCACCCGCGCCCCGACGACCCGCTCGCCCTCGCGCAGGAACCCGGTCACGCGCGCGCGGTTGGCGACCTTCGCGCCGTAGGCCGCCGCGGTGCGCACGAGGGTGGCCACATAGCGGGCGTCGTCCATCTGCGCGTCGTAGTACTGCAACGCGCCGACCAGGGCGTCCTTCTTCAGGGCAGGGGCCACGCGCAGGGCGCGACCGCGGCTCAGGTGGCGGTGCATGGGCAGGCCGCGGCCGTGGCCCCGGGCCATCGACATGGCGTCGTAGAGCGCGACACCCGAACCGGCGTACCAGCGCTCCCAGCCCTTGTGCTGCAACGGGTAGAGGAACGGCACCGGCTTCACCAGGTGCGGGGCGAGCCGCTCCAGCAGCAGACCGCGCTCCTTCAGCGCCTCGCGGACGAGGGCGAAGTCGAGCATCTCCAGATAGCGCAGGCCGCCGTGGATCAGTTTGCTGGACCTGCTGGACGTGCCCGACGCCCAGTCACGGGCCTCGACCAGGCCGGTGGACAGTCCGCGGGTCACCGCGTCGAGGGCGGTGCCCGCACCCACGACACCGCCGCCCACGACCAACAGGTCCAGCTCGCGCTCGGCCATTGCTGCGAGTGACTCGGCGCGTTCCGCCGGTCCCAGTGTCGCTGTCCTCACGCTGCCTCCCGCTCATCGGTCGCGTAGGCCGCACCCGTCGGGCGAAGCCCGGTTCCTACCTCCCCTGCCCAGAATTCTGACCGGGTTGCCCGACTTCAGCCACTACTCGCCCTCAGCCTGTGGACAACACTCCGGGAAACGCGATCATCCAATCCCGCAAATCGGTCATATTTACTCCTAGTCTGACATTGCGCTCCCTCGTTCTGTCCACAGGGCTTGCGCACCTGCTCCACTTCGGTTACTGGGAAGGACGGCCCACGCCATGCCCGCAGATCTCGCCGTCATCGGACTGGGCCCGTACGGCCTGCCCCTGGCCAAGGCCGCCGTCGCCGCCGGCATCCCCACGCTCGGTTACCGGACGGGACCCGAGGTGGGCTCCCTCAGCCCGGCCGAACTGCGCCGCATGCATTCGGGGGGCTTCCGGCACGCCACCAGCCCCGCGGAACTCGGCCGGGTCCGCACCGCCGTCATCTGCCCGCCGACCCCGCGCGGCGCCGACGGCGGACTCGACCTCGGCCAGGTCGAGGCGGCCGCCCACGCCCTGGCCGGGCGGCTGCGCCCGCACACCACCGTCATCCTGGAGTCCCCGGTGCCTCCGGGCACCACCGAGAACGTCCTGCTCCCGCTCCTCGAAGAGGGCTCGGGCCTGCGCGCCGGACGCGACTTCCACCTCGCCTACTCCCCCAGCCGCGTCGACCCCGGCAACCGCGACTTCAGCCCCACGAACACCCCCAAGGTGATCGGCGGTCTCACCCCGGCCTGCACCGAGTCCGCCGCCGCCTTCTACGGACGGCTCACCGACAAGGTGGTACGCGCGCGTGGCCTGCGCGAGGCGGAGACCGTGCAGGTGCTGGAGACCAACTTCCGGCACGTCAACATCGCCCTCGTCAACGAAATGGCCGTCCTCTGCCATGACTTGGGCGTCGACCTGTGGGACGTCATCCGCTGCGCGGAGACCAAGCCCTTCGGCTTCCACGCCTTCCGCCCCGGACCCGGCGTCGGCGGCCACGCCGTCCCCCAGGACCTCACCGGCCCCGCCGGCCGCACCCTGCGCATGGTGGAGCTGGCCCAACAGGTCAACAACCAGATGCCCCGCTACGTCATCCAGCGCGCCGCCGCCCTCCTCAACGAGCACGGCAAGTCCGCGCGCGGCGCCCGCGTCCTCCTTCTCGGCGTCACCTACAAACCCGATCTCGCCGACCAGCAGTCCACGCCCGCCGAGGAGGTCGCCGTACGCCTGTTGCAGCTGGGCGCGTCCATCAGCTACCACGACCCCTACGTCCCCTCCTGGAGCGTCCTGGACCGGCCGGTACCGCGCGCGGACGCCCTGTACGAGGCGGTCGCGGACGCCGACCTGACGATCCTGCTCCAGCAGCACCGGACGTACGACCTGCAAGGGCTGTCGGTGAAGGCCCAGCTGTTGCTGGACACGCGGGGGGCCGCGCCCACGGGGGCGGCGCATCGGTTGTGAAGAGGGGCGCGTGGGCGGACGGGCACCCGGGGCTGGTGGCACGCGGGTCGCGGCGCGGGTACCTTACGGAGACAGGTGGAGCCCACCGCAGAGGGCACTGCGGCAGGCTCCTGGATGGATCACGGAGTGTCCGCCCCTAGTTGCTCTGGGGGCGGACACTCACCATCCGAAGAGACGCAAGACCCACCTCCTGCGGCACTTCACCATCCGCAGACGGATCCGGTCCCAGCGGGTGGGCTTGCGGTGGCGGCCCATCGGCGCCCCCCTCCACGGCACCGCCCAGTAGCCCGGTGGACGGTCCGTCGGAATCGGGCCGGGCCCCGAGGAGCGGGGTCCGGACCAGGTCCTTGGAAGGGGGCGCTCCAGCAACCTGGGCCGCCGATACGGACGTTATCGCCGCCGGCCCGGCTGACCAGGCCGTATCCGTGTCGAACGCAACCACGCGCCCCCGCGCCGCGCCACACGCCCCGCGGGGCGCCCACGGCATGCGAAAGGGCCGGTCGCCTCACCGGCGACCGGCCCTCGGCACGTCGTACGGACTACCGCTGGTGCTGCGAGTCCGCCACCGTCACCTCGACCCGCTGGAACTCCTTCAGCTCGCTGTAGCCGGTCGTGGCCATGGCCCGGCGCAGGGCACCGAAGAAGTTCATCGAACCGTCGGGGGTGTGCGACGGGCCCGTCAGCACCTCCTCGATCGTGCCGACCGTGCCGAGGTCGACCTTCTTGCCGCGCGGCAGCTCCTCGTTCACGGCCTCCATGCCCCAGTGGTTGCCCTGGCCCGGCGCGTCGGTGGCGCGCGCGAGCGGGGAGCCCATCATCACCGCGTCGGCGCCGCACGCGATGGCCTTGGGCAGGTCGCCGGACCAGCCGACACCGCCGTCCGCGATCACGTGCACGTACCGGCCGCCGGACTCGTCCATGTAGTCCCGGCGGGCCGCCGCCACGTCCGCGACCGCCGTGGCCATCGGAACGCGGATGCCGAGGACGTTGCGCGTGGTGTGCGCGGCGCCGCCGCCGAAGCCGACCAGGACGCCCGCCGCGCCGGTGCGCATCAGGTGCAGGGCCGCGGTGTAGGTGGCGCAGCCGCCGACGATCACCGGGACGTCGAGCTCGTAGATGAACTGCTTCAGGTTCAGCGGCTCGTGCGAGGACGAGACGTGCTCCGCGGAGACCGTCGTGCCGCGGATGACGAAGATGTCCACGCCCGCGTCGACGACGGCCTTGGAGAACTGGGCCGTGCGCTGCGGGGAGAGCGCCGCGGCGGTGACCACGCCCGAGTCGCGCACCTCCTTGATGCGCTGCCCGATCAGCTCCTCCTTGATGGGAGCGGCGTAGATCTCCTGGAGGCGACGGGTCGCCGTCTCGGCGTCCAGGCCGACGATCTCGTCGAGGAGCGGCTGCGGGTCCTCGTAGCGCGTCCATAGACCCTCGAGGTTCAGCACGCCCAGACCGCCGAGCTCGCCGATGCGGATGGCGGTGGCCGGGGAGACGACCGAGTCCATGGGGGCCGCCAGGAAGGGCAGCTCGAAGCGGTAGGCGTCGATCTGCCAGGCGATCGAGACCTCCTTCGGGTCCCGCGTACGACGGCTCGGGACGACGGCGATGTCGTCGAAGGCGTACGCCCGGCGGCCGCGCTTGCCGCGCCCGATCTCGATCTCAGTCACGTCTGTGGCCTTTCCCTGATGCGTTTCAGCGTCTTCCAGTATCGCCGACGGGCACGACAAGGGCGGCCCCGGAGGTTCCGGGGCCGCCCTCGGGAAGCCTGGCGACTACTTACGGCTGTAGTTCGGCGCCTCGACCGTCATCTGGATGTCGTGCGGGTGGCTCTCCTTGAGGCCCGCGGAGGTGATCCGCACGAAGCGGCCCTTGGTCTCCATCTCCCCGATGGTCGCCGCGCCCACATAGCCCATGGTCTGGCGCAGACCGCCGACGAGCTGGTGCAGCACGTTGGCCAGCGGACCGCGGTAGGGCACCTGGCCCTCGATGCCCTCGGGCACGAGCTTGTCGTCGGCGGCGACCTCGGCCTGGAAGTAGCGGTCCTTCGAGTACGACCGGCCCTGGCCACGGGACTGCATGGCGCCCAGCGAGCCCATGCCGCGGTACGACTTGAACTGCTTGCCGTTGATGAACTGCAGCTCGCCCGGGGATTCCTCGCAGCCCGCGAGGAGGCTGCCCAGCATCACGGTGTCGGCGCCGGCGGCCAGCGCCTTGCCGATGTCGCCGGAGTACTGCAGGCCGCCGTCGCCGATCAGCGGGACACCCGCCGGACGGGCCGCGAGGGACGCCTCGTAGATGGCCGTGACCTGCGGGACGCCGATACCGGCGACGACCCGGGTGGTGCAGATCGAGCCGGGGCCGACGCCCACCTTGATGCCGTCGACACCGGCGTCGATCAGCGCCTGGGCGCCGTCGCGGGTGGCGACGTTGCCGCCGATCACGTCGACGCCGACAGCCGACTTGATCTTCGACATCCAGCTGAGGGCGTTGCTGTTGTGGCCGTGCGAGGTGTCGACGACCAGGAAGTCCACCCCGGCCTCGGCGAGCGCCTGGGCCCGCTCCAGGGCCTCGGGGCTGGCGCCCACGGCGGCACCGACGATCAGGCGGCCCTCCGCGTCCTTGGCGGCGTTGGGGTACTGCTCGGCCTTGACGAAGTCCTTGACGGTGATGAGGCCCTTGAGGATGCCCGCGTCGTCGACCAGAGGAAGCTTCTCGATCTTGTGGCGGCGCAGCAGCTCCATGGCTTCGACACCGGAGATCCCGACGCGCCCGGTGACCAGCGGCATCGGGGTCATGACCTCGCGCACCCGGCGGGTCCGGTCGTTCTCGAAGGCCATGTCGCGGTTGGTGACGATGCCGAGCAGCTTCTTGTCGCCGTCGGTGACCGGTACACCGCTGATGCGGAACTTGGCGCACAGCGCGTCGGCCTCGGCCAGGGTGGCGTCCGGGTTCACGGTGATCGGGTCGGTGACCATGCCGGACTCGGAGCGCTTGACCAGGTCGACCTGGTTGACCTGGTCCTCGACGGAGAGGTTGCGGTGCAGCACGCCGACGCCGCCCTGACGGGCCATGGCGATCGCCATGCGGGACTCGGTCACCTTGTCCATCGCGGCCGAGAGCAGGGGGATGTTCACCCGGACGTTGCGGGAGATGCGGGACGAGGTGTCGACCGCGTTGGGGAGCACCTCGGATGCGCCCGGCAGCAGCAGCACGTCGTCGTAGGTCAGCCCGAGTGTCGCGAATTTCTCGGGCACTCCGTCGACGTTGGCAGTCATGACACCTTCCCCAAATGGCCTTGATCGGTGCGGATGTCCATGCTAACGGGAAGCACGGCTGTCTCATTCCACGGTTCTGGGTCGCTCCAGGCTTCGTATGTTCGTACGGAACCCGGGGTGCGCCTGTTCAGATGAGACCGGCGGACGGGGAGCCGTGGCGGATGCCCGGACCCCCCCGTGGCGCCGGTGTACACCGCCTTGACGGCCTGTCGCCGTCGCGTTCCACGGAGAGCTCCGTCGCGACGGAAAGATCGTCTTCTACTGCTCGGCCAGGGCGCGCAGGCGGCTGAGCGCCCTGTGCTGTGCAACCCGGACCGCACCGGGTGACATTCCCAACATCTGGCCCGTCTCTTCGGCGGTCAGTCCCACCGCGATCCTCAGCAGGAGCAGCTCCCGCTGGTTCTCAGGCAGGTTGGCCAGCAGTTTCTTGGCCCATTCGGCGTCGCTGCTCAGCAGCGCGCGCTCCTCCGGGCCCAGGGAGTCGTCCGGCCGCTCGGGCATCTCGTCCGAGGGGACCGCCGTGGAACCCGGGTGCCGCATCGCCGCCCGCTGCAGGTCCGCGACCTTGTGCGCGGCGATGGCGAAGACGAACGCCTCGAAGGGGCGGCCGGTGTCCTTGTAGCGCGGCAGCGCGAGCAGGACGGCGACACAGACCTCCTGGGCGAGGTCCTCGACGAAGTGGCGGGCGTCACCCGGGAGGCGCGACAGCCGGGTACGGCAGTACCGCAGCGCCAGAGGGTGGACATGCGCGAGCAGATCGTGCGTGGCCTGCTCGTCCCCGTCCACGGCGCGGTGGACGAGTGCACCGATCGCTCCTGCGGCTTGGGCCGCCTCGTCGTCGCGCATCGGTCCATGGTGCCTTGCGGCCGTACGGTCCGTGGCATCGCGCCCGATGTTGTGCACCGAAGCGTTATGAGCAGGTGCGCCGGAACTCATCCCCTGCGCCCTCCCCTTCCGCTCGACCGACTCGTCCCCGAGAGACTCCACATCTCAAGGATGCGGCATCGGCGCCGAAACGAGCAGCGGGCACCCGGCGGGCCGCTCCGTCGCCCCCGCCCACCTCGCGGTGAACGCGCCGGACCGCCCCGCGAAAAGCAGCCCCGCCCACCACACGGCGGGCGGGGATCCCCGTGCCCCCGCTGAGGCCCACCTACCGGACCAGGCCCCACCGGAAGCCGAGCGCCACCGCGTGCGCGCGGTCCGAGGCGCCGAGCTTCTTGAACAGGCGTCGGGCGTGCGTCTTGACGGTGTCCTCGGAGAGGAACAGCTCGCGGCCGATCTCGGCGTTGGAGCGTCCGTGGCTCATGCCCTCCAGCACCTGGATCTCACGTGCCGTGAGCGTCGGCGCGGCACCCATCTCGGCGGACCGCAGCCGGCGCGGGGCGAGCCGCCAGGTGGGGTCGGCGAGGGCCTGCGTGACGGTGGCGCGCAGCTCGGCGCGCGAGGCGTCCTTGTGCAGATAGCCGCGGGCACCGGCGGCGACCGCGAGGGCCACGCCGTCCAGGTCCTCGGCGACGGTGAGCATGATGATGCGCGCACCGGGGTCGGCGGACAGCAGCCGCCGTACGGTCTCGACGCCGCCCAGACCGGGCATGCGTACGTCCATCAGAATCAGGTCCGAGCGGTCGGCGCCCCAGCGGCGGAGGACTTCCTCGCCGTTGGCCGCCGTCGTCACGCGCTCGACGCCGGGCACGGTCGCGACCGCGCGGCGGAGCGCCTCTCGGGCAAGCGGGGAGTCGTCGCAGACGAGGACGGATGTCATGGCCGCCCTCCGCAGCTGATGCACGTCACCTTGAGCCTCCAGGCTGGTACGAAATCGTCACCTGTGCGGTCGACCGTCTCGGACGCCTGCCCGAGCGCTTGTTGCTTCAACCGCCTCGCCCTCTCAACGACGGTCACTCGAAAGAGTTACGGGGCCGTGTGCCATCTTCGGCACTCTACGTGAGGGGGCGGATACGGGGCAGACATGCGCGGCGGACCCACAACGTTTCATCACAACCCATGCCCCATTCAGCCCTTTTTCTTCCCGTTTGTTGGCGTTTGGAGCTAGATTCGCAATGAGTCATATTTTCATCTCCTTAGATCGTAGATGTACGGTCGTGAACACCGTATCCGCCCAGAACGGCTACAAGGGGTCACGCAATGGCAGATTTCTCCCGCCTTCCCGGACCGAACGCGGACCTGTGGGACTGGCAGTTGCTCGCCGCCTGTCGCGGGGTGGACAGCTCGCTCTTCTTCCATCCGGAGGGCGAGCGCGGGGCGGCTCGGAGCGCTCGTGAGAACTCGGCCAAAGAGGTCTGCATGAGGTGCCCGGTACGCGCGCAGTGCGCGGCGCATGCGCTGGCGGTACGCGAGCCGTACGGCGTCTGGGGCGGCTTGACCGAGGACGAGCGCGAGGAGCTCATGGGACGGGCCCGCAACCGGCTGGTCTCGGCGTCGACGACCAGCGGAGAGACCGCCTCGCACAATTGAAGGAACGTTTCTGCAACAGGGGCACGCACACGCGTGCCCTTTCTTGTCGCTACCGGGCCGCGGCGTGCGCCAGCTGCTCGAGCGTCGCCGTCACCGCGGGCACCTGCGCCAGATCGGGCAGGGTGAGGGCGACGATCTCCCGCCGCACCGCCGGCTCCAGCGTCACCGTGCGTGCACCTCGGGGCCGTACCGACTCGACCGCGAGCTGGGGCAGGACGGCCACCCCCAGTTCGGCGCCGACCAGGCCGACGACCGCCGGGTAGTCGTCGGTGGCGAAGTCGATGCGGGGCGTGAAGCCGGCGCCCTCGCACACCTCGATCAACTGGCCGCGGCAGCGGGGGCACCCGGCGATCCAAGGCTCGGCCGCGAGGTCCTCGATGGCGACGGCACGCGCGCGTGCCAGCCGGTGCCGCTCGGGCACGAGGGCGACGAGCCGGTCGGTCAGCAGCGGGCGTACGACGAGGTCGTCCCACTCACCTGCCGGTGCGCCCGCGGCACCTTCGTAGCGGAAGGCGAGGGCCACGTCGCAGTCACCCTCGCGCAGCATCTCGACGGACTTCGGCGGCTCGGCCTCCTCCAGGGAGACGCGGGTGCCCGGGTGCGCGGCACGCAGGGCGGCGAGGGCGGTCGGGACGAGGGTGGAGCTGCCGCTGGGGAAGGAGACGAGGCGCACGCGGCCCGCCCGCAGGCCCGCGATGGCGGCGACCTCCTCCTCGGCCGCGGTGAGCCCCGCAAGGATCCCGGCGGCGTGCCGCACCAGCGCCTCGCCGGCCTGGGTCAGCCGCATCTCACGCCCGCTGCGGACCAGCAGCGGCGTACCCACGGACGCCTCCAGGGCCTTCATCTGCTGACTGACCGCGGGCTGGGTGCAGCCCAGTTCGCGCCCCGCCGCGGAGAAGGAACCGGTGGCGGCGACGGCGCGCAGCACACGGAGATGACGAGCCTCGATCACCCGCCAAGCATAAGTGAGCCTTGGGCGTCGCAGCGAATAACGCATGGACGCTTTGACTACGGGTCGCCTACCGTGCCGCCATGAAGCTTCTGTCTGTGAACCTCGGCCGCCGGACGCACGTGCCGTACACCGATCACCCGGAGGGCCTGACCGGCATCGACAAGCGGCCGGCGCAGGGGCCGGTACGGGTGGCGGCGCCCGGCCCCAAGGGGGTCGGGGCCAGCGGAGTGGCCGGGGACGACGTGTGCAGCACGCGCTACCACGGCGGCGACGACCAAGCCGTGTACGCGGTCGCGCGCGAGGACCTCGACGACTGGGAGCGCGAGCTGGGGCGGCCTTTGGCCAACGGCCAGTTCGGCGAGAACCTCACCACGGAGGGCCTGGACGTCTCGGGTGCGCTGATCGGCGAGCGCTGGCGGATCGGGCCCGACGTGGTGCTGGAGGTCACCTCCGGGCGGATTCCCTGCGCCACCTTCCAGGGCCACCTGGGTGAGAGGCAGTGGGTGAAGCGGTTCACGGCGAAGGGCGCGCCGGGTGCGTACCTGCGCGTGATCGAGCCGGGCGAGGTCCGGGCGGGCGACGCGATAGAGGTCGTCCATCGCCCTCGCCACGAGGTGACGGTGGCGCTGCAGTTCCGGGCGGTGACCACGGAGCGGGCCTTGCTGCCGCGGCTGCTGGAGGCGGGTGAGGCGCTGCATCCCGAGTGGGCGGAGGCGGCGCGCAAGTACGTGGCGAAGTACGGGGGCTGACGGTACGTCCGCCGGGGAGCGCGCCGCGGCCGCCGTGCGGATACGGGCGGGTGAGCGAGTGATGCTGCGCAGCATCGCCGGTGCGCTGCGGCCCTCGCCCGGCTTCCCCGGCTTACTGGGCGAGTTGGAGCCACCCGACGGCGTCGGCGCGGTGCGGGGCGGGCACCGGGCGGCGGGTCGCGGCTGTGCCGTCGGCCCACACGGGCCACGGGCCGGGCTGAGAGCCGACAGGGGAGCGGAGGTGGGCAGTCCGGGGTCACTAACCTTGCGCCATGACAACGGCACTGATTACGGGTTCGACCGCGGGCATCGGCGCCGCGTTCGCGAGGCGGCTGGCGGCCGACGGGCATGACCTCGTCCTGGTGGCCCGGGACACCAAGCGGCTGCGGGAGCAGGCGACGGAGCTGCACGACCGGCACGGCATCGAGGCGGAGGTGCTCACGGCCGACCTGGCGGAGGACGACGGCATCGAGGCCGTCGCCGCACGCCTCGGGGATCGCAGGAACCCCGTCGACCTGCTGATCAACAACGCCGGCTTCGGCAACAAGGGACGCTTCCTCGATGTCTCCATGGCCGACGAGCTGAAGATGCTCAAGGTGCACTGCGAGGCGGTACTGCGTCTGACGTCGGCGGCGACGGAGGCGATGCGGGAGCGGGGGCGCGGGGGTGTCGTCAACGTCGCCTCGGTCGCGGCCTTCGTGCCGCGGGGGACGTACGGCGCGTCCAAGGCGTGGGTCGTGCAGTTCACGCAGGGCGTGGCGCGGGATCTGGCGGGCAGCGGGGTGCGGCTGATGGCGCTGTGCCCGGGGTTCGTGCGGACCGAGTTCCATGAGCGGGCCGGCATGGGGACGGACAACATCCCGGGCTGGATGTGGCTGGACGCGGACAAGCTCGTGGCGGCCGCGCTCGGCGATCTGGCGAGGGGGAAGTCGTTGTCGATCCCGGATCCCCGGTACAAGGCGTTGATGGGACTGGTGAAGGTGGTGCCGCGCGGGGTGCTCGGGGGGATCACTTCCCGGACGGGGCGCAAGTACGGGCCGCAGTAGCGAAAGCCGGCGGGCGCCGACCGGTGCGCGCGGTGTGCGCGAGCCGGCCGTGTCCGGCGGGGCACGGCGCGAAGAGGCGCCTTGCCGTCGCAGTGGCGAGAATGGTGCTGTCCAGCCGCACCCAGGCACCCGGGAGGCGATGACGACATGACCTTCGTGCAGCTCATCGACTGCAGGACCAGCCGCTTCGACGAGATGAACCGGCTGATGGACAGGTGGGTCGAACAGACCCAGGGGAAGCGGACGGCGACGCACGACATCATCGGCAAGGACCGGTCCGATTCCTCGCACTTCATCGAGATCGTGGAGTTTCCGTCGTACGAGGAGGCGATGCGGAACTCCCACCTGCCCGAGACGGACCGGATCTTCCAGGACATGGTCGCGCTCTGCGACGAGGCACCCACGTTCACCGATCTGGACGTGGTGCGCGACGAGCAGCTGAACGTCCGGGCCGCGCGGGCCTTCTTCGAGGCGATGGGCAGGATGGCGCCGGACCGGATCGGGGAGCACCTGACCGACGACTACGTGGACAACGATCCGTCCTACCCGCAGCCCGTGCGGGGGGTGGCCGGGGTGCGCGAGCAGTACGCGGGGTGGCGTACCGCCTTCGACTTCACCTTCCGGATCGACGACCAGATGGCCCAGGACGACCAGGTGTGCACCCGCTGGACCTGGGTCGCCCGGCACAAGGGCGAGTTCCTGGGGATCCCGGCGACCGGGCAGGACGTGAGCATGCAGGGCATGACCTGGCAGCGGTTCCGGGACGGCAGGATCTGCGAGAGCCACTGGGTCTACGACCGGGCGGGTCTGCTGGAGCAGCTGGGGGTACTCGGTGGGTGACGCCCGCGAAGGGAGAAGCCCCCGCTGCCACGGCAGCGGGGGCTTCTTCGAGTGGTGCGTGCCTCAGTGGGCGTGGCCGTGGCCCGCGGCGGCCGGCTCCTCCTCTTCCTTCTTCTCGACGACCAGGGTCTCGGTCGTGAGGAGGAGGGAGGCGATGGAGGCGGCGTTCTCCAGGGCGGAGCGGGTGACCTTGACCGGGTCGATGACGCCGGCCTTGACCAGGTCGCCGTACTCGCCGGTGGCGGCGTTGTAGCCGTTGCCCTTCTCCAGCTCGGCGACCTTGGAGACGATGACGTAGCCCTCCAGGCCGGCGTTCTCGGCGATCCAGCGCAGCGGCTCGACGGCGGCGCGGCGGACGACCGCGACACCCGTGGCCTCGTCGCCGGTCTTGTCGAGGTTGCCCTCCAGGACCTTCACGGCGTGGACCAGAGCGGAGCCACCACCGGAGACGATGCCCTCCTCGACCGCGGCGCGGGTCGCGGAGATGGCGTCCTCCAGACGGTGCTTCTTCTCCTTCAGCTCCACCTCGGTGGCGGCGCCGACCTTGATCACGCACACGCCGCCGGCCAGCTTCGCGAGGCGCTCCTGGAGCTTCTCGCGGTCCCAGTCGGAGTCCGTGTTCTCGATCTCGGCCTTGATCTGGGCGACGCGGCCCGTGACGTCCTCGGACTTGCCGGCGCCGTCGACGATGGTCGTGTCGTCCTTGGTGACCGTGACGCGGCGGGCGGAGCCCAGCACGTCCAGGCCGGCCTGGTCGAGCTTGAGGCCGACCTCCTCGGAGATGACCGTGGCGCCGGTGAGGACCGCCATGTCCTGCAGCATCGCCTTGCGGCGGTCACCGAAGCCGGGGGCCTTGACCGCGACCGCGTTGAAGGTGCCGCGGATCTTGTTGACGACCAGGGTCGACAGGGCCTCGCCCTCGACGTCCTCGGCGATGATCAGCAGCGGCTTGGAGGAGCCGGCCTGGATGACCTTCTCCAGCAGCGGCAGCAGGTCGGCGATGGAGGAGATCTTGCCCTGGTTGATGAGGATGTACGGGTCCTCCAGGACGGCCTCCATGCGCTCCTGGTCCGTCACGAAGTACGGCGACAGGTAGCCCTTGTCGAAGGCCATGCCCTCGGTGAAGTCCAGCTCCAGACCGAAGGTGTTGGACTCCTCGACGGTGATGACACCGTCCTTGCCGACCTTGTCCATCGCCTCGGCGATGAGCTCGCCGACCTGCTGGTCCTGGGCGGACAGCGCGGCGACGGCGGCGATGTCGGACTTCTCGTCGATCGGGCGGGCCGAGGCGAGCAGGTCCTCGGAGACGGCCTTGACGGCGGCGTCGATGCCCTTCTTCAGGGCGGCCGGGGAGGCACCGGCGGCGACGTTCTTCAGGCCCTCGCGCACCAGCGCCTGGGCGAGCACGGTGGCGGTGGTCGTACCGTCACCCGCGATGTCGTTGGTCTTGGTCGCCACCTCCTTCACCAGCTGGGCGCCGAGGTTCTCGTACGGGTCCTCGACCTCGACCTCACGGGCGATGGTGACACCGTCGTTGGTGATGGTGGGCGCGCCGAACTTCTTGTCGATGACGACGTTGCGACCCTTGGGGCCGATCGTCACCTTGACCGTGTCGGCCAGCTTGTTGACGCCGCGCTCGAGGGCGCGACGGGCGTCCTCGTCGAACTTCAGGATCTTCGCCATGACAGCGGGAGCCCTCTCGGAAATCTGTGGGTGAAAAAGGCACTGCGCCCCAGGGCGCCCGGCTTCTCAAGTGGTCGCGGGGGCCAGGGGCGCAGCGTCGAGCAATGTGCTGAGGTGACTTACTTCTCGATGATCGCGAGCACGTCGCGAGCCGAGAGGACGAGGTACTCCTCGCCGTTGTACTTCACCTCGGTGCCGCCGTACTTGCTGTACAGCACGATGTCGCCGGTCTTGACGTCGAGCGGCAGGCGCTCGCCGTTCTCGAAGCGGCCCGGGCCCACGGCCAGGACGACGCCCTCCTGGGGCTTCTCCTTGGCGGTGTCCGGGATGACCAGGCCAGAGGCGGTGGTCTGCTCGGCGTCGAGCGGCTGGACCACGATGCGGTCCTCAAGCGGCTTGATGGCAACCTTGGAGCTGGTGGTCGTCACGATCCGACCTCCCCCTTCGGAGATCTCACGGGGTTAACTGTCTGAGGTGGCGACCAGGTGGATCCGTCGTCGCGGGTGCCGGACCTGCCCGTCGCGTAGTTGGCACTCTCCAGGGGGGAGTGCCAGAGCCGAGACTATGACCGCGATTAGCACTCGGTCAAGCGGACTGCTAATTGCCCGCGGCGCGGCGCCGAGTTTGCCGTGCGCCGTTCGCCTGTGCGGGCGCACGGCGGCGTCAGAGGTAGTCCTCCAGCCGCCCGACCGTCAGCCCTCGTCCCTGGATCGCACGCAGCAGCCGCGTCGTCCGCTCCCTCAGCGTCATTCCGGTCGGCTCCCCGGACGGGACGGACACGATGTCACCGGCGCGCAGACGGCCGGGGCCCTCGGCGTACGTCAGTTCGCCGTCGCCCTCCATCGCCGCCCGCCACAGCACGACCGCCCGCACCCCGCAGCCGGCCGCCGCGCGCAGCGTGGTGGTGTCGTACGTGCCGTAGGGCGGCCGGAAGAGGTGGGGGCGGATGCCGAAGCGGGCGCGGAGCTTGTTCTGCTGGCCGCAGATCTCGGCGCGCTGGCCGGCGTACGGCAGACCGCGCAGGGCCGCGTGGTCGAGGGTGTGGTTCTGCATCGACGCGCCCACCGAGCGCAGGCGCGCGAAGTGGCCGTAGCCGGGGCCGACCACGCTGTCGGTGAGGAACATGCTGACCGGCAGCCGTAGTTCGCGGACCATGTCCACGAAGCGGGGGTCCTTCTCGGCGCCGTCGTCGTAGGTGAGGAACACGACCCTGTCGCGGGTGGCGACGCGGTCCACGACGGGCAGCGGGTCACGCCCGGGCGGCTGCTGCCGGGCGGGCGGGGACGGCGGCGCGGGCAGCGGGGCGGTGAGGCCCCAGCGGCGGTACGGCTGCGCCGTGGGCGTCGGGCCCTTGGCCGAGCGCGCCTCCTGCGCCGCCTTGTGGCCCGGCACTCCGCCGGGTCCCACCGTCGCGGTCGGCCGGTCGCAGCCGGTGAGCAGGACGGCCGCCACGGCCACCGCCGTCAGCGCCCGCAGTCCCGCCCGTCGCCTCGGCGCCCGCCCGGACCTCACAGGTAGTCCTCCAGCCGGGCCACCGCATACCCCTCGGCCGTCACCTTGTTCAGGAATCGGCGGATCATGTCGGGCATTGTGCCCTTCCAGTCGTCCCGTCCCCGGAAGTGCGTGAGGACGATGTCACCCGGCCGGATCCTGCGGTCCCACTCGCGGTAGTCCCAACGGTCCACGAAGACCTCCTCGTTCCACAGGGGGACGTACTCGATCCCGCATCGCTTCGCGGCGCGCAGCGTGTCGCGGTCGTAGTTGCCGAAGGGGGGCCGGAAGAGCACCGGCCGCTTGCCGTAGCGCCGCTCGATCACCTCCTGCATGCCGCAGATCTCACGCTTCTGGCGGAGGTAGGACAGGGCCGGGAGGTAGGGGTGGTGCAGGGTGTGGTTGTTCAGGACCACGCCTGCGTCCTGCATCCGTTCGAAGTAGCCGTAGTCCTCCTTGATCAGGTAGTCGCTGAGGAAGGCGGTGTACGGCACCTGGAGGTCGGTCATCATCCGCAGGAACGCCGGGTCCTTCTCGGCACCGTCGTCGATGGTGAGGAAGACGACCTTCTGCTTGGTGGGGACGGTGGTGAAGACGGGTGGAAGGCCGAGCTCCTCGTGTCCCGTCACCTCGAAGCCGTCGCGGGTGGTGATCCTCGGCTTCTTGGCGGGCGGCGGCGGAGCCGTCAGCGGCACCCGCGCCAGGCGCCAGCGTCTCGCGGCGGCGACCCGGGCGGCGTGGGCGGCCTGGGCGGACGGGAACTTCCCGGGGGGCGCGGCCTCGGCGTGGGGGTGCTCGGAGCGCGGGTGGGGGCTGCCGACCGGGGGTGGCGCCTTGAGCGGCCGGCCGCTCGGGCCCGCGCCGGCGCCGGACGGCCCGGCGCTTCGCCCCTCGACCGGGGCGCAGCCCGAGGCGACGGCGGCGACCGCGAGGGCCGTGATGCCGCCGCGGATGCGCGAGCGCCGAACCGCCCGGCGGCGGTGTGCCGCAAGCGCCCCATTCGAGCGACTTTTGTCATTTTGTAGTACTACTCGCATGGTGCGGGATCTTCGCAGGCACCCGCCCCGAACCCCGGCCGACACCGCCGCGGGAGGCGATCCGTCAACCAAGTGGCCGACAATGACCCGGTGAACGACCTCGCCTCCTTCTCCTGCCTCCTCACCCCCGAGGGCCACGCCCTCCTCGATGCCGTGCGCGACACCGACCCCGCCGACGAACTCGCTGTCGCCACCCGGCTGCGCCGCGAGCACCCGGCCGAGCTGGTGTCGGCGGCGCTCGGGCAGGCCCGGCTGCGGCAGCGGGCGGTGGCCAAGTTCGGGGCGGCGGACGCCGGGCGGATGTTCTTCACCCCCAACGGGGTCGAGCAGTCGACGCGGGCGAGCGTGGCGGCCTACCGGGCCGGACGGATGAAGGAGCTGGGGGTCGGCTCGGTCGCCGATCTGTGCTGCGGGATCGGGGGTGACGCACTCGCCCTGGCCCGGGCCGGGATCCGGGTGCTGGCCGTGGACCGGGATCCGGTGACCGCCGCGGTGGCGCGGGCGAACGTGGCGTCCCTCGGTCTCGCCGGACTGGTCGAGGTGCGCGAGGCGGATGTCACCGAGGTGGACACGACCGGCTACGACGCCGTGTTCGTCGACCCTGCGCGGCGGGGCGGCCGGGGCAGGGTCTTCGACCCGGAGGCGTACTCACCGCCGCTGTCCTGGGCCGTGGAGGCGGCCCGGAAGGCCCCGCGGGCCGCGCTGAAGATCGCGCCGGGCATTCCGCACGAGGCGGTCCCCGGCGAGGCCGAGGCCGAGTGGATCTCGGACGGCGGGGACGTGAAGGAGGCGGTGCTGTGGTTCGGGACGCAGCCCGGTGCCGTGCGGGCCACCCTGCTGCCGGGGCCGCGGTCGCTGCTCTCCCGGGGGCTTCCCGACCCCCGGGTCCGGCCGGTCGGGAGGTACCTGTACGAACCCGACGGCGCCGTCATCCGGGCGCATCTGGTCGCCGAGGTCGCCGACCAGCTGGACGGCGGCCTCGTCGACGCGACCATCGCCTACGTCACGGCGGACGAGCTGCGCCCGACGGCGTACGCGACGGCGTACGAGATCACCGACCAACTGCCCTTCAACCTGAAGAAGTTGAAAGCGCTGCTGCGCGAACGCGAGGTCGGGACGCTGACCGTGAAGAAGCGGGGGTCGGCCGTCGAGCCGGAGGAACTGCGCAGGAAGGTCAAGCCGCAGGGGCCGAACTCGGCGACCGTCTTCCTGACCCGGGTCGCCGGGGCACCGACCGTGCTGGTGGGCCGGCCCGCCTGACACAGGACCGCAGCGCGGCCCGGCGCAGCAGCGGGCGCCCGCTCCCGCTCGACGCGCGCCGGTTCCGCCGCCCGCGTGGACCGCGCCCGCGCCCGCTCCGTGCGGCCGAGGCGGTCCGGAGGTCGCCGCGCGCACCCGGCGGCACATGGTGGTCCCGCCGGGCGGGTGCGGCGGCGATCGCGTCGACGATCTCCGGAGACGGTCGCAGCCCCTCGGCCATCGGCCCCGGCGTTCGTGCGGCGCCCGGAACCGTCAGCCCACCTCGGACCCGAACCCGGACCTCGCGTAGGGCGCCCCGACCGCCCGGCCCCCGAACACCAGTGCCGCGTCCGTCACGATGCCCGCCGGCCTCCCCCGCAGCAGCCACACCGCCCCGTTGTCGGTGTCCTCGCCCTTCGCCGCGGCGGCGAGGTCCGCGTAGCCGTTGCCGTTGATGTCGAGGATCCGGACGGCGTTGCCGAACGTGTCCCCGGGTTCCGCGGTGCCCGGCACTCCGGCGGTGTTCTGGGTGAACGCCTGGGCGCCCGTCCCCGTCAGCCCGGTGCGGCTGCCGCGCAGGACGTCGACGACGCCCGCGGCACCGGCCTCGCCGAGCCCCTCGCCGGGTGCCCCGACCGCCACGTCGTCGATGCCGTCGCCGGTGATGTCACCGACGGCGAGGGCGGAACCGAAGTGGTCACCGCTCTCCGACGTGCCCGGGACGCCCGGGGTGTCCTGGCTGTACGACATCCAGGTGCCGGAGGGCGTGAGACCGGACGGCGAGCCGTACGCGACCTCGATCTTCTCCGCGTGGCGGAAGCCGACCAGCAGGTCGTCGCAGCCGTCGCCGTTGACGTCGCCCAGGGCCACGTCGCCCTCCCCGTCGGGGGCGGTGGCAGGGGTGAGCCCGGCGGCCGAGGACAGGTAGAACTTGGTGCAGTCGAAGACGCCGTCGCCGCAGTAGGCGCGCAGCGCGAGGTCGTCGCGTCCGTCGCCGTCGACGTCACCGACCGCGCCGTCCTTGACGTCGACGTACCGGAGGTGCTCGGGGTCCAGGGGCGCGGTGCGGGCGGGAGTGCCCGTGCGGGTGAACGGCCCCGTCCAGACGCCGGCCGTGGTGCCGACGGGGTCGTCGCCCGGTGCCTGGCCGGTGCGGAAGACGGCCAGGTCCAGCTTGCCGTCGCCGTCGAAGTCGCCGGTCGTGGTCCGGTTGGCGTCGATCGCGGCGCTGCCGGCACCGGTCAGGCCCTGCGGTCCGCCCCAGACGATCACCGCGTCGCCGGGCCCGGAGACGAACCCGATGACCAGGTCGGCATAGCGGTCGCCGTTCAGGTCGCCCTTGGCGAGCTGTGCCCCGAACTCCTGGTTCTTGACCGGGCTGCCCGGCACACCGCTCGTGGCACGGCTGATGACGGTGCTCCGGCCGGCCGACAGTCCGTGCGGGCCGCCGTACATCACGGTGACGAAGCCCGCTCCGGGCTGTCCGCCGACGGTCCCGTGCAGGGCTCCGACGGCGAGGTCCTGGTAGCCGTCCTGGTTGAAGTCGTCGCGTACAGGCGGTGCGGTCGCGGCCTCGGCGTGGCCTGCGTAACCGGCAGACAGTCCACCGAGGGCGAGCACGCCCGCGACGGCCGGAACTGCCCAACGGATGGACGACTTCAGCAAGAACACCGGGAGACCCCCTGGTCACGTCGACACGGTCGACGCAACAGACTCACCACCGCCCTCAGAAGTTGTACCGGCGGCTCGACGGAACCCCTCTTCAGAGCATCACCGGCACATCGTCGAAACTTTCGACTCGACAACCGATTGGCTTCGGCGCACTCGCGGGGCCGGAGAACGCCCGGCCGTGGAGTGCGCCCGTCCCCCCTCAGGCCGCCGGTGGGGCTCCCGTGCTGCTGCGCACCACCAGGCTCGTCGCCAGCTCCACCCGCGTGTTCGTCGGCGTCCCGTCCTCCCGCGCGAGGGTCAGCACCAGCTTCGCCGCCGCCTCCGCCATCTCCGTCAGCGGCTGCCGTACGGTCGTCAGCGGCGGCCCCATCCAGCGCGCGACCGGCAGGTCGTCGAAGCCGACCACGCTCAGGTCCTGCGGGATCCGCAGCCCCAGCTCGCGGGCGGCCTCGTACAGCCCGAGCGCCTGAAGGTCGTTGCCGGCGAAGACGGCGGTCGGCCGGTCCGGGCGGCGCAGCAGCTCCAGGCCCTGCCGGTAGCCGGTCTCGTGGTGGAAGTCGCCGGGCCGGACCAGGTCCTGCTCGACCGGGAGCCCGGCCGTCTCCAGGGCGGCCCGGTAGCCGTCGACGCGGGCGCGGCTGCACATCATCCGGGACGGTCCGGTGATCGCGCCGATCCTGCGGTGCCCCAGCTCGACCAGGTGCCGGGTGGCGGCGAGCCCGCCCTGCCAGTTGGTCGCCCCGATCGACGCCACGTCGGCGCCCGGGTCGCCCGCCGGGTCCATCACCACGAACGGGATCGACCGGCTGGTGAGCAGGGCGCGCTGGGACTCGTCGAGGCCGGAGAGCACGAGGACCACGCCGTGCGGGCGGCGGGCGGCGACCTGGTCGGCCCAGGTCCGGCCGGGTGTGAGCCGCCCGGCGCTCTCGCTCAGCACCACGCTCAGCCCGGCGTCGCGGGCCACGTTCTCCACCCCCCGGATGACCTCCATCGCCCACGCGCTCTCCAGTTCGTGGAAGACCAGGTCGATCAGGGGCGAGCGGCCGGCCTCGGCGCGGCGGCGCCGGTAGCCGTGGGCGCGCAGGAGTTCCTCGACCCGGCTGCGGGTGGCCGGGGCGACGTCGGCGCGGCCGTTGAGGACCTTCGAAACAGTCGGCGCGGAGACGCCGGCCTCGCGGGCGATCTCGGCGAGCGTCGCGGTCTGCGCGGACCGGCCGGTCGCGGGCGCCGTCGTCGTGGTCGTCCGGGTTTGCGACCTTGTCGTCCGGGTTTCCGACGGTGTCGTCCGGCTTTCAGCGGGCTCACGGGCTGTCATGGCGGCGATCGTATCCCTGCGTGCCCCCTTGACGAACCCTTCTCGCCGCACCTAGGTTCCCGGAACATTCGAGGTGAACAACGAAACATTCGCGAGGCCCCTTCGCCCCGACAGGAGTTTCATGACCCCCGCCCCCTGGCGCGACCCCGCCCTGTCCGCCGCCGACCGCGTCGACGCCCTCCTCTCCCGGATGACCCTGGAGGAGAAGACCGCCCAGCTGTACGGCGTGTGGGTGGGCGCCGCCACGGACGGCGAGGGTGTCGCCCCGCACCAGCACGACATGACCGCCGCCTCCGCCGACGAGTACGACGAGCTGATCACCCACGGCCTCGGGCAGCTCACCCGCTCCTTCGGCACCGCCCCCGTGGACCCGGCGCTGGGCGCGCAGGCACTGGCCCGCGCCCAGCGCCGTATCGCCGAGGCCGGCCGCTTCGGCATCCCGGCGGTGGCCCACGAGGAGTGCCTGGCGGGCTTCACGGCCTGGCGGGCCACCGCCTACCCGGTACCGCTGGCGTGGGGGGCCACCTTCGACCCCCCGCTCGTGGAGGTGATGGCCCGGCGCATCGGCCGGGACCTGCGCTCGGTGGGCGTCCACCAGGGCCTCGCGCCGGTCCTGGACGTCGTACGCGATCCGCGCTGGGGGCGGGTGGAGGAGACCATCGGCGAGGACCCCTACCTGACCGGCACGATCGGCGCGGCCTACGTCCGGGGCCTGGAGTCGGCCGGCGTCGTCGCCACGCTCAAGCACTTCGCCGGGTACGCGTCCTCGGCGGGCGCCCGCAACCTCGCACCCGTACGGGCGGGCGTCCGGGAGTTCGCGGACATCACCCTGCCCCCGTTCGAGATGGCGCTGCGCGAGGGCGGGGCGCGCTCGGTGATGGCGGCGTACAACGAGACGGACGGCGTGCCGGCCTCCGCGGACCCGTCGCTGCTGACCGAACTCCTCCGTGAACAGTGGGGTTTCACCGGCACGGTCGTGGCCGACTACTTCGGCATCGGCTTCCTGGAGACGCTGCACCGCGTGGCGGGCGACCCCGCCGAGGCGGCCCACGCGGCGCTGGCAGCCGGCATCGACGTCGAGCTTCCCACCCTGAAGTGCTACGGCACCCCCCTGGTGGAGGCCGTCCGGGCCGGCGAGATCCCGGAGGAGCTGGTGGACCGGGCGGCCCGCCGGGTGCTGCTGCAGAAGTGCGAGCTGGGCCTCCTCGACGAGGACTGGACCCCGGAGCCCACCGGCCCGGTCGACCTCGACTCCCCCGCGAACCGGGCGGTCGCCAGAAGGCTGGCCGAGGAGTCCGTGGTGCTGCTCGACAACCCCGACGGTGTGCTGCCGCTTGCCCCCGACACGAGGATCGCGGTCGTGGGCCCGCGCGCGGCCGACGCCCTGGCGATGCTGGGCTGCTACTCCTTCCCGTCGCATGTGCTCACGCACCACCCGGACGTCCCGACGGGCATCGAGATCCCCACCGTCCTCGAGGCACTGCGCGCCGAACTGCCCGACGCCAAGGTGACGTTCACGGAGGGCTGCGGGGTCTCCGACGCGGACACGGCGGGCTTCGAGGAGGCGGTGGCCCGGGCGTCGGAGGCGGATGTGTGCCTGGCGGTACTGGGCGACCGGGCGGGACTGTTCGGCCGTGGCACGTCGGGCGAGGGCTGCGACGCGACGGACCTGCGGCTGCCCGGCGTGCAGGGCGAGTTGCTGGACGCCCTGGTGGCGACCGGTGTCCCGGTGGTCCTGGTCCTCCTCACCGGCCGCCCCTACGCACTGGGGCGCTGGCAGGGGCGGCTGGCAGCCGTCGTCCAGGCGTTCTTCCCGGGTGAGGAGGGCGGCCCGGCCGTGGCCGGGGTGCTGTCGGGCCGGGTCAGCCCGTCGGGCCGCCTGCCGGTGAGCGTGCCGCGCGAACCCGGCGGCCAGCCGTGGACGTACCTGCAGCCGCCGCTGGGGCTCGCGGGCGAGGTCAGCAACCTGGACCCGACGCCGTTGTACGCGTTCGGACACGGGCGGTCGTACACGAAGTTCACGTGGGACGCGTTCCAGGGGACCGCCACGGAGATCACCACCGAGGGCACCCATGACCTCTCACTCACCGTCCGCAACACCGGTGACCGCGAGGGTGCCGAGGTGGTCCAGCTGTACCTGCACGACCCGGTGGCGTCGGTCACCCGGCCGGACGTACGCCTGATCGGCTACCAGCGGGTTCAGTTGGCGCCGGGCGAGGCGGCCCGGGTGGCCTTCCGCTTCCACGCCGATCTGTCGTCGTTCACCGACCGTTCGGGGCGAAGGGTGGTCGAACCGGGCGTCCTGGAACTGCGGTTGGCGGCGTCCAGCACGGACGTACGGCACACCACGCGGCTGAACCTCACGGGGCCGGTACGGCAGGTGGGGGCGGACCGGCGGCTGCGGTGCCCGGCCGAGGTGACGGCGCGGGCCTGAGCCGCGCGTGGCGGACGGGGCCGGATGGTCGGGCACGCCACCGCGCAAGCCGTGGCCGGCCGGGCAGCAGGCCGCGGGCGCTCCCGGTCAGGTCCCGTCCACCGATTCGAACCGCCACCGGTGCACCGCCCGTGTGACCAACTCGGCGTCCGGTTCGGGCAGTTCGGGAAGGTCGGCGTCGAGCTCCGCGTCCCACCAGGTGATGACGAGCACCCGGTCCTGCGGTGCCCGGAGGGTCTCCCGGCGCAGGGGCCGTGCGGCCAGCTCCTGCGCCCGCGCCCAGGCCAGCAGTGCCTCCCCCTGGCCGGGCACCGCACGCGCCTCCCACATCAGGGCGACCGTCATGAGTAGAGGTTCTCCTTGCTGACCTCGTGCACATGGTCGTGACCGTGGTGGCCGTGACCGTGGCCCCGGTCCCCGAAGTCGCCCGGCACATGGGGATCCGTCACCGGCAGCGACGAGTCCGCCGAGAGGTCCCAGCTGGAGGCCGGCCGGCCCCGCGCGACCATCTCCGCGCCGAGCGCGGCCACCATCGCGCCGTTGTCCGTGCACAGCTTGGGCCGGGGCACCCGCAGCCGGATACCGGCCGCCTCGCAGCGCTCCTGGGCCAGCGCCCGCAGCCGGGAGTTGGCCGCCACGCCGCCACCGATCATCAGGTGGTCGACGCCCTCGTCCTTGCAGGCCCGCACGGCCTTGCGGGTCAGCACGTCCACGACCGCCTCCTGGAAGGAGGCCGCGACGTCCCGCACCGGAACCTCCTCGCCCGCGGCCCGCTTGGCCTCGATCCAGCGGGCGACGGCCGTCTTGAGACCGGAGAAGGAGAAGTCGTACGCCGGGTCGCGCGGTCCGGTCAGACCCCGCGGGAACGCGATCGCCTCGGGGTCGCCCTCGCGGGCGTACCGGTCGATGACCGGACCGCCGGGGAAGCCCAGGTTCAGCACCCGGGCGATCTTGTCGAAGGCCTCGCCGGCCGCGTCGTCGATGGTCGCGCCCATCGGGCGGACGTCGGAGGTGATGTCCGAGGAGAGCAGGAGGGAGGAGTGGCCGCCGCTCACCAGCAGCGCCATCGTCGGTTCCGGCAGCGCGCCGTGCTCCAGCTGGTCCACGCAGATGTGGGAGGCGAGGTGGTTGACGCCGTAGAGCGGCTTGCCCAGCGCGTAGGCGTACGCCTTCGCCGCCGAGACGCCCACCAGCAGCGCGCCCGCGAGGCCCGGACCCGCGGTCACCGCGATGCCGTCCAGGTCGCGGGCGGAGACACCCGCCTCCTTCAGGGCGCGGTCGATGGTCGGGACCATCGCCTCCAGGTGCGCCCGGGAGGCGACCTCCGGCACGACACCGCCGAAGCGGGCGTGCTCGTCGACGCTGGAGGCGACGGCGTCGGCGAGCAGGGTGGTGCCGCGCACGATCCCGACACCGGTCTCGTCGCAGGAGGTCTCGATGCCGAGTACGAGAGGCTCGTCGCGTGAGTCAGCCATTGATCTCGGTTCCTTGTGCGGGTGTTCCTGGTACGGAAGTGGATGGGTCGGTCAGTCGCATCACCAGGGCGTCCACGTTCCCCGGCTGGTAGTAGCCCCGCCGGAAGCCGATGGCCTCGAAGCCGAAGCGCTCGTACAGCTTCTGCGCGCGGACGTTGTCCACCCGGCACTCCAGCATCACTTCGGCGCAGTCGAAGTCGGTCGCCGCCCGCAGCAGTTCGGTGAGCAGACGGCTGCCGAGCCCCGTGCCCTGGTGGTCGCGGGCGACGGCGATGGTCTGGATGTCGGCGAGGTCGCCGGAGGAGGCGAGCCCGGCGTACCCCACGAGCCGCCCGCCGTCCTCGGCGACGAGATAGCGCCGGGTCGCGCCGGGGCCGCGGGAGTGGGCCAGTTCGGACCAGAACATGCCCCGGGACCAGGCGTCCTCGGGGAAGAGGTCCTTCTCCAGCTCCAGCACGGCGTCGATGTCCCACCAGCGCATCTCGCGCAGCGCAGGAGTCAGGGGCGGCCCGGTCTCCGGTCCGGTCGGCTGTCCTGTCACTTGGGGGTGACCACCTTGTAGTTCTTGGGGACCTGGGCGTCGGGCCGGCGCAGGTACAGCGGCCGGGGCGCGGGAAGCTCCTCGCCCGCCGCGAGCCGCTCGGCGGCCAGTGCCGCGAGGGCCGCCGCCGACACGTGCTCGGGCTCGTGGGCGCCGGGGAAGGTGTCGGGGTACAGCAGCGCGCCCGCGCCGACGGCCGGCAGTCCGGCGACCTGGTCGGCGATGTCGGCGGGCCGGTCGACGGCCGGGTCGGTCAGGCGGGTGCGGGAGTCGGCGTACCGCGCCCAGTACACCTCCTTGCGCCGGGCGTCGGTCGCGACGACGAAGGGGCCCTTCTCGATGTCGGCGGCGTAGGCGAGGCCGTCGAGGGTGCACACGCCGTGCACGGGGACGCCCAGGGCGAGGGCGAAGGTGTCGGCGGTCATCAGACCGACGCGCAGACCGGTGTACGGGCCGGGCCCGATGCCTACGACGATGCCGGTGACGGCGTCGAGCTTCACACCGGCTTCGGCGAGGACGCGGTCGACGGCCGGCAGCAGCAGTTCGCCGTGCCGGCGTGCGTCGACCTGGCTGGAGGAGGCGATGACGTCCGTGCCGTCGTGCAGGGCGACGGTGACGGCGGGGGTGGCGGTATCCAGAGCGAGCAAGAGCACGCAAACAGCCTACGGCGCCCGCGCCCCGGGAAGCGCCGCCCCGGTCGGGCCCTTGACGACTGCTACGGTCGGCTCGATCACGACGTACGACACGAACGCTGAGGTGGGCGACGGTGGCAGGCAGCAGCTCGGGATTCGTGGCGGCGCTCACCGCGGCGGCTCTCGCGGCCGTCGGCTTCCTCACCTACCAGGCCTCCGCCACCGTGCCGGGCCCGCTGGGCGAGCCCCGTGCGAGCAGCTCACCCGACGCGGCTGTCTCCGCCGGCCGCTCCCGCGACCGCGACGACCGCGCCCTGCCGGCCGGGTCCGGCACGGGTGTGCGGGTCGTGTACTCGGTGGGCGGCGGGCGGGTGTGGCTGGTCGGCGAGGGTGAGCAGGTCAGGCGCACGTTCCGGGTCACCCCCGGATCGGTCGACCCGGCGCCGGGCGTCTACGTGGTCACGTCCCGCTCGGGCACGGTCACCGGCTCCGACGGCGCCCTCGTCGAGCACGTCGTGCGCTTCACCACCGTGGAAGGCGTCACCGTCGGCTTCAGCGCGGCCGTCGACGGCTCGACGCACGCGCCGGCCCCGGCCATGAAGACGGGCGGCATCCGCGAGTCACGGGAGGACGGCGCCGCGATGTGGGAGTTCGCGACGATCGGCCGAACGGTGGCCGTGATCCCCTGAGCGGCCCTGGGCCCTCGGCGGTCCGCGGAGCACCGGCCGGCGAAGCTTCCTACGCGGCTTCGCGGTGCCCGTGCCGGGCGGGCGGACGGGCCGTCTCCGGATCGGTCAGGCGCGGCGGGGTGGAGATGAGGTCGGCGGCGGCACCGGCCGCGAGCAGGTCACGCATGGACACCCCGGCGACCGGCGGGTACGAGTGTGGGTGCGGCCGCACCTCGTCGGGAGTCGTGTTCTCCGATGCCGTCATGGACGCCTCCTGGGGCCGGGGGCGGACCGTGGTTAGGCACACCTAACTACGGACTGGATACCATGTGACCACGCACAAGACCACGAACGCAATATGTTGCCGACGTCTTGTCGGAATGTTCATCCGGTCCGCACCGTCCCGCCCCGCTCAGGCGGACAGCACGCTCAGGTCCACCGCGGTCCAGCGCTCCCCGAGCCCGGTCACCGTCACATGGCGTACCTCGTCCGTGGTGTCGCCGACGGCCCGGTGGATGACGACCTGGAGCCGGTCCTCGGTCAGTTCCTCGACCTTGCCCTCGCCCCACTCCACGACGATCACCGACTCCGGCAGCGAGACGTCGAGGTCGAGGTCCTCCATCTCGTCCAGGCCGCCGGACAGCCGGTAGGCGTCGACGTGGACCAGCGGGGGGCCGTCGACGAGGGAGGGGTGGACACGGGCGATGACGAAGGTGGGGGACGTGACCGCTCCCCTGACCCCCATGCCTTCGCCGAGCCCCCGGGTCAGCGTCGTCTTGCCCGCGCCGAGCTCCCCGCTGAGCATCAGCAGGTCGCCCGCGCGCAGCAGCTTGGCCAGGCGGCGGCCGAGTTCCCGCATCTGGTCGGGAGAAGTGACGGTGAGCTCGATGTCACCCGCGTTGTGCGGTGCTGCTGGTGCTTCCATAGCCACTTACGGTAGCCCCTGCGGGCACGGCACCCGCCCGGGTGAGCAGGTCGGCCAGCCGGTCGGTGACCACCTCCGGGTGTTCCAGCATCACCAGGTGCCCGGCGTCCGGGACCAGGACCAGTTCGGCCTCCGGCAGCAGATCGGCGATCGCCTCGCTGTGCTCGCTGGGTGTGACCAGGTCCCCCACCCCGGCCAGGACCAGCACCGGCATGTCCGTGAAGAGGGCGAGCGCCTCGGTCTTGTCGTGGTCGGTGAAGGCCGGGTAGAACTCCGCGACCACGTCGATCGGCGTCCCCTCGATCATGCGCTCGGCGAACCGGGCGACGGCCGGGTCGACGTCCCGGGACGAGAAGGAGTACCGCTTGATGATCCCGGCGAACAGGTCGGCGGTGGCCCGGCGCCCCTTCTCCACCAGCTCCGCGCGCTGCCCCAGCGCCCTGAGGACGCCCGGCAGGATCCGCCGCACCGCGTTCACCCCGGCGACGGGCAGCCCGAAGTTGACCTCGCCCAGCCGACCGGACGAGGTACCCACGAACGCGGTGGCGACGACCCGGTCCCGGATCAGCTCGGGGAACTGGTCGGCCAGCGCCATCACCGTCATCCCGCCCATGGAGTGGCCGACCAGCACGAGCGGCCCCTCGGGCGCGGCCGCGTCGATGACGGCCTTCAGGTCACGCCCGAGCTGTTCGATGTCGACGTGCGCGCCCTGCTGCGTCTGGGCGACGCCCCGCCCGGAGCGGCCGTGGCTGCGCTGGTCCCAGTGCACGGTGCGCACGACGCCCCTGAGCGCCGCGCGCTGGAAGTGCCAGGAGTCCTGGCTGAGGCAGTAGCCGTGGCTGAAGACGACGGTGACGGGGGCGGGGGCCTTGCGTCCGAAGAGGCGCCGGCGGCGCGGGCTCAGGGCGGGGGCCGCCTCCGGGTCGAGGTCGTCGACCTCGTAGTACAGCTCGGTGCCGTCGTCGGCGTACGCCTTCCCGGGCTGACCGCGCAGCGAGCCGTACGGCCCGGCCGAGTCCAGGGCGAGGCGGGCCTTCGCCCGCATGCCGCGGCCCACCGTCATCCGCTCTATGGCGACGCCGGCCGCCGCGCCCGCCGCGAGCACGCCTATCGCCGCACCGGCGAACCCGGTCGCCCTGCGCCAGTTCGCGGCCGCCCCCGTGGCGGAGGCGACGGCCGCGACGACCTCCGCGCTGCTCTCGCTCACGTACCGCTCCTCTTCGCTGGGTGTGCCCGGTGTGGCTGAGGTGATCGATGGTGCCGGTGTTCCGTTGCAGTGGTCGGTTACGGGTTACCCGTCTCGTTCCTCATTCACAGAGACACATGCCCTCACACACCCGCACTCGGCCGCATGCACGCGCATGGACGCCTCTGGAGGGCCCCATCTACACGGACTCGTTCACATAGACGCGCGGAACGCGCGTTCCGATCCGGGTGACGATCTCGTACGCGATGGTCCCGGCCGCCTGCGCCCAGTCCTCGGCAGTGGGCTCGCCGCGGTCACCGGGCCCGAACAGCACGGCCTCGGCACCCGGCTCGGGCTCGTCGCCGCCCAGGTCGACGACGAACTGGTCCATCGCGATCCGCCCCGCGACGCTCCGCCATTTACCGCCGACCAGGACGGGACCGGCGCCGGACGCGTGCCGGGGGATGCCGTCGGCGTAGCCGAGGGGGACGAGGCCGAGGGTGGTGTCGCCCGGGGTGACGTAGCCGTGCCCGTAACTGACGCCGTGGCCGCCCGGCACGTGCTTCACCAGCGCGACGGACGCCGTCAGGGTCATCACGGGCCGCAAGCCGAAGTCCGCGGGGCTGCCGAGCGCGGGGCTGGGCGAGATGCCGTACGTCGCGATGCCGGTGCGCACCAGGTCGAAATGGCTGTCCGGCAGGGTGAGCGTGGCCGGCGAGTTGGCGATGTGCCGCACCTCGGGTCGCGCGCCCTGCTCCTCGGCGTACGCGACCATCTCGCGGAAGCGGGTGAGCTGGGCGGCGATGGAGGGGTGGCCCGGCTCGTCGGCGCAGGCGAGGTGCGACCAGAGCCCGGTGATCCGGATCAGGCCGTCGGCCTCGGCCCGCAGGGCCGCCCGCACCAGCTCGGTCCAGTCCTCGCCCGGCTGGCAGCCGCCCCGCCCGAGCCCGGTGTCGGCCTTGAGCTGCACGCGGGCGGGAGCGCCGGCACGGCGGGCCGCCTCGGTGACCTCCCGCAGGGCCCACATGCCGCTCACCGAGACGTCGACGTCCGCCTCGATGGCCTCCCGCCAGGGCCCGCCCGGCGTCCACAGCCAGCACAGGATCCGTACGCCGTCCACGCCGGCGGCCCTCAGCACGAGGGCCTCCTCGGGCGTGGCGGTGCCGAGCCAGCCGGCCCCGGCCTCGACGGCTGCGCGGGCACAGCGCAACGCCCCGTGGCCGTAGGCGTCCGACTTGACGACGGCCATCAGGGCCGCGCCGGGCGCGAGGGCGCGCAGGGTCCGCACGTTGGCCCGCAGAGCGGCCAGATCGATCTCGGCGCGGGCTCGCAGGGGCGCGGTCCGCAGAGCTGCTGTTTTTGTCATGGCGCCCCCAGTGTCTCAGAGGGGTCCGACAGCGCCGCCGAGACGGGACCCGGAGACCTGCTCCGCCGTGTCTACTCCTCGGTCCTGTGACCCCACACGTACACCCGGTCGTTCTTCTTCAGCACGCGCCACAGCGCGCGGGCGTCGTCCAGGCGCAGATTGACGCAGCCCATGGACCCGACCGGAGTGAAGAGGCTGCCGTAGACGCCGTGGAAGGCCTGGCCGCCGTTGAAGAACTGGGAGTAGGGCATCGGGCTGTTGTACAGGGACGAGACGTGGTTCTTGTGCCGCCAGTAGATCCGGTGCCAGCCGGCGCGCGTCCCGTACCCCGCCCGCCCGCTGCGGATGTGCACGGGCCCGAACACGACCCTCCTGCCGTTCTGCACCCAGGCCAGCTGCCGGTCCAGATCGACGCAGGCGACCCGCTGCGCCCGCACCGGGCACTTCTTGCCGGCGTTGGGGTTCTTGCGAGCGGCGACCAGCTGCATGGTGGCCCAGGTCACCGGTCCGGCGAAGCCCATCGCGGGCTTGATCCGGTGCTTCTTCTGGAAGGCGCGCACGGCCCGGCAGTCGGCGGCCGACTGCTCCCCGTCCACCTTCAGCTTCAGGTACTTCTCGACCTGCCGCTGGTGGGGGCCCGTCTCCTCGCTGCACTTCACGTTCTCGAGGGCGTCCATGGGAGGCACGTACTCCACGAGGTCGTCCGCCTCGGCCGGCGCGTCCCGCGGCTCGACGGCGTCCTCCTCGGGGCTGGGCTTGTACACCCTCGGCGGCAGCGCCTGGTCGGGCGTGTCGGTCTGCCAGAGCTGGAGGACGTTCAGGGGGACGCCGGGCACGAGGTCGGACTCAGGGGGTGACTCAGGTCCGGAGGCCGGCGGCACCGGGTCGGTCTCCGCCCCGGAAGCCGGCGCCACCGGGTCGGTCTCCGCCCCGGAAGCCGGCGCCACCGCGTCGGCCTCCGCCCCGGAAGCCGGCGACACCCGGTCGGCCTCCGCCCCCGAAACCGGGGGCACGGGGTCGGCCGAGGCACTGCCGACGGGCAGCAGGGAGGCCGCGACGAGCACCACGGCGATGCTCCGGCATGCGATACGTCCGCTGATCATGCGCTCAGAAAAGCGTGCGGGGGTACCGGGCGCCGGGTGCCGCGCTGGGGGGTCACCCTATCGAGGCCCATAGGGTGCTGGGCATGAGCATCATCGGGGTCGGAATCGACGTGGCCGAGATCGACAGGTTCGAGGCCGCACTCAGGCGCACACCCGGGATGGCCGAACGGCTCTTCCTGGAGAGCGAGTTGATGCTGCCCAGCGGCGAACGCCGGGGCATGGCCTCGCTCGCGGCCCGTTTCGCGGCGAAGGAGGCCCTCGCCAAGGCGCTGGGGGCGCCCCCGGGTCTGCTGTGGACGGACGCCGAGGTCTGCGTCGAGGACAGTGGCCGGCCGCTGCTGCGGGTGACGGGGACGGTGGCGGCCCGGGCGGCCGAACTGGGCGTGCGGTCCTGGCATGTGTCGTTGAGCCATGACGCCGGGGTGGCGTCGGCGGTGGTGGTGGCGGAGGGCTGAGCCTGCGCCACCGGTCCTGCGTCACCGGTCCTGTTCCTGCGTCACCGGTCGTCCCCCACCGTTCGGGCCAGCCTTCAGCAGATGGACCGGCTGGTGTTCATGACCGTCACCAACTCCGCCATCAGGGAGAGCTTTTGCGGTTCTCGATCAGGACCGAGTCGTTGCCGGTGCTGGAGAGGGTCACCTTGTCGATGACCGCCCCGCCGCTCTCGGAGACGCAGAACACCCCATGTCCGCCGCCGCGCGCGATCACCTCGCCCACCCGCATGTCGGTCGGGTAGGAACTGCCCACCCGCCCGTTGCGGTTGGCCATGCGGAAGGCGGCGTAACCGGTGCCGGTCCCGGCGTTCTCGGCGTCCGCCTGGCGCCGGCGGCGGCGCGGAGTGTGACCCTCCGGGGCGGGTGAGTTTGGCAAAGCCACGGCAAAGCGTCAACGGATGCGCCGTGCTTCGCCGGGTACGGGAGAGACTCGGTCGCATGCGGACTGCGTACGACGTGGAGACGGTAAGGGCGGCCGAGCGGGAGCTGATGGCACGGCTCCCGGACGGGGCGCTGATGCAGCGGGCGGCGGCCGGACTCGCCGCGGCCTGCGCGGATCTGCTGGGCCGGGTGTACGGCAGCCGGGTCGTCCTGCTGGTCGGCAGCGGCGACAACGGCGGCGACGCCCTGTACGCCGGGGCCCGGCTGGCCAGGCGCGGAGCGGGGGTGACGGCGGTTCTGCTGACGCCCGGGCGAGCGCATGCGGGCGGCCTCGCGGCGCTGCGGCGGGCAGGCGGCCGGGCCGTCGGGACGGACGCCGCCGAGGAGCTGATCGAACGGGCGGACCTGGTCGTGGACGGCATCGTCGGCATCGGCGGCAAGGGCGGCCTGCGGCCGGAGGCGGCACCGCTGGCCGCCGCCGCCGAGCGGTCCCGGGCCGCCGTGGTCGCGGTGGACCTGCCGAGCGGCGTGGACGTGGACACCGGCGAGGTACGGGGCACGGCGATGCGGGCCGACCTCACCGTCACCTTCGGCACGCACAAGCCGGGGCTGCTGATCGATCCGGCGCGGGAGTACGCCGGCGTGGTGCGGCTGGTGGACATCGGGCTCGACCTGCCGCCCGGGGCGGAACTGGAGGCGCTTCAACACGCTGACGTGGCACGCCTGTTGCCGGTTCCGGCGGCGGAGTCGGACAAGTACCGGCGCGGGGTCGTGGGCATCGCTGCGGGCTCGGCCCGCTACCCGGGCGCCGCGGTGCTCGCGGTCGCGGGGGCGTTGCGCGGCGGCGCGGGGGCCGTGCGGTACGTCGGTCCGGCCGGCGACGCGGTGATCGCCCGGTTCCCCGAGACGCTGGTGTCGGACCGGGGGCCGAAGAAGGCGGGGCGCGTGCAGGCGTGGGTGGTCGGCCCGGGCGCCGGGGACGACGCGGCGACGGTGGCGGAGGTGCTGGCGACGGACGTACCGGTGCTGATCGACGCGGACGGGCTGCGGCTGGCGGACGCGGCGGCGGTACGGGGGCGGACGGGGCCGACGCTGATGACCCCGCACGCCGGGGAGGCGGCGGCGCTGCTCGGGGTCTCCCGCGAGGAGGTCGAGGGGGCCCGGCTGGCGTCGGTACGGGAGTTGGCGGGGCGGTACGCGGCGACGGTGCTGCTGAAGGGCTCGACGACGTTGGTGGCGGACGCCGGGGGCGAAGGCGCGGTCCGGGTGAATCCGACGGGGACGTCCTGGCTGGCCACGGCGGGCAGCGGGGACGTGCTGTCAGGACTGGCCGGCTCGCTGCTGGCGGCGGGGCTCGCTCCGCTGGACGCGGGGAGCGCCGCGGCGTACCTGCACGGCCTGTCGGCACGGCTCGTGGCGGACGGGGCGCCGGTGGGGGCGCACGATGTGGCTGAGGGGATTCCGGGGGCTTGGCGGGAGGTGCGGGCGTGAGGGGTCCGGGTGGGGCGAGGGCAGCCCCACGGGGTCACCCGGCTGGGGGTCAGCCGTCGACGAACAGGTCCTCCGCGCTGCGCGCATGAAGCGCCCGCTCGAACCATGCGTCGAGCCGGTCGAGGTCGGAACAGGCCTCCACGCGCTCGCGGACCCAGCCCGGGACCGGGATGCCGCGCAGGTCGAGGAGTTGAAGGACCTTCGCGGCGCGTTCCTTCTCCATGCCCTGCTCGATGCCCTGCTCGATGCCCTCTTCGCGCACCTGCTGCGCCAGCGGGTGCCGCCAGAAGTAGTTGATCGCCGTCATCAGGTCCCTCCAGATCTGTTGCGCCTGGGGATCGGCCAGGCAGGAGTCGACGAACTGCACGAAGGCCGCGGCACTGTCGGCATCGACGGTCCGCAGGGCGGCTGCCAGCGGTTCCAGTATGGCGGCCGCGCGCGGCCCCCGGCCGTGTGTCATCGCCGAGAGCACCGCAAGGGAAACGTCCCGCGCGGCCTCACGCTCGTCCGCGATCACCGGTACGTTGTCCGGGCCGAGCACGAGCGGTCGGACTGACAGCGAGTGACACCCGGGCAGGCCGAGGTAGATGGGCTCCGCGGCCCAACGCGCCGTCGCCCTGTTCTGCGTGATGACGATGAGGACCGGCTCACAACGGTACTTCTCGTAGAGGTACGAGAGGTAGTACGGCCAGCTTCCACGCTTCCTGTCGTCCGGCTTCCCCTGCGATTCGACGACCAGGAGGTACGCGCCCTCGTCCGTGTCCGCCCGCAGCAGTGTGTCCACGCGCCGCTCGACGGGCTCGATCTCCGTCAGGTCCACATTCATGCCGGCGATTTCTCGCGGCTCGGGGAACGGGACACGCAACACGCGCTGAAGCGCCCGTGTCAGCAGCGCCGGGTCCTTCTGGAAGATCCGGTGCAGTGCCTCGTGCGACGAGCTGACCATCAGCTCTCCTTTCGGTACGACGTGATCAACGCGTCACGCCGCGACGAGGTCACACCACTCGTACTTGGCCCAGCTGCCGCGTGTGAGGCAGCCCATGGGCAACTGGCGCAAGTCGTCCTACTCAGGCGAAGGCGACGGCAACAACTGCGTTGAGATCGCGACCTCCCCCACCCACACCGCCATCCGCGACTCAAAGACCCCGGCCAGGGCAACCCTCACCTTCCCGGCCGGAGCCTTCTCCGCCTTCGTCGACGCTGTGAAAGCCGACTACTCCACCGTCACCGACTTCGCCAGGTTCCGAGGCTGATCCACGTCGTTCCCCCGGGCGGTGGCCAGCTCACAGGCGAACACCTGCAACGGCACCGTCGCCACCAGCGGTTGCAGCAAGGTGGGCGTGGCCGGGATCCGGATCAGGTGGTCCGCGTACGGCACGACCGCCTCGTCCCCCTCCTCCGCGATCACGATCGTACGCGCACCCCGAGCCCTGATCTCCTGGATGTTGGACACGATCTTGTCGTGCAGGACCGAGCGCCCCCGTGGCGAGGGCACGACCACGACCACCGGCAGGTCGTCCTCGATCAGGGCGATCGGGCCGTGCTTCAGCTCGCCCGCCGCGAACCCCTCGGCGTGCATGTAGGCGAGTTCCTTCAGCTTCAGCGCGCCCTCCAGGGCGACCGGGTAGCCGACGTGCCGCCCGAGGAACAGCACCGTGTTCTTGTCTGCGAGGCCGCGCGCCAGCGCCCGTACCGGCTCCATGGTCTCCAGGACGCGCTCGACCTCGCCCGAGATCCGGGACAGGTCGCGGATGACGGCCCGGATCTCGTCGCCCCACTTGGTGCCGCGCATCTGGCCGAGGTAGAGCGCGACCAGGTAGCAGGCCACCAGCTGGGTCAGGAACGCCTTCGTCGAGGCGACCGCGACCTCCGGACCGGCGTGCGTGTACAGCACGGCGTCGGACTCGCGCGGGATGGTGGAGCCGTTGGTGTTGCAGATGGCCAGCACCTTGGAGCCCTGCTCGCGGGCGTGCCGTAGCGCCATGAGCGTGTCCATGGTCTCGCCGGACTGGGAGATCGCGATGACGAGGGTCTGCTGGTCCAGGATCGGATCCCGGTAGCGGAACTCGCTCGCCAGCTCGACCTCGCAGGGGATGCGGGTCCAGTGCTCGATGGCGTACTTGGCGATCAGCCCGGAGTGGAAGGCCGTACCGCAGGCGACGATGACGACCTTGTCGACCTCGCGCAGCTCGGAGGCGCTGATGCGGACCTCGTCCAGCGTCAGCGAACCGGAGGCGTCGATACGTCCGAGCAGTGTGTCGGCGACTGCCTTGGGCTGCTCGGCGATCTCCTTGAGCATGAAGTAGTCGTAGCCGCCCTTCTCGGCGGCCGAGGCGTCCCAGTCGACGTGGTAGGAGCGGACCTCGGCCGGCCGCCCGTCGAACCCGGTGACACTCACGCCGTCCCGGCGCAGTTCGACGACCTGGTCCTGCCCCAGCTCGATCGCCGAGCGCGTGTGCGCGATGAACGCGGCCACGTCCGAGGCGAGGAAGGCCTCCCCCTCCCCGACACCCACCACGAGCGGCGAGTTCCGCCGTGCGCCGACGACCACGTCGGGCTCGTCGGCGTGCACCGCGACCAGTGTGAAGGCCCCCTCCAGCCGCCGGCACACCAGCCGCATGGCCTCGGCGAGGTCCGCCGTCGCCGAGAACTCCTCGGCGAGCAGATGGGCGACCACCTCGGTGTCGGTCTCGGAGGCCAGCTCGTGCCCGCGCTCGGCCAACTCGGCGCGCAGGGCGGCGAAGTTCTCGATGATCCCGTTGTGCACGACGGCGACGCGCCCGGCGTTGTCGAGGTGCGGGTGCGCGTTGGCGTCCGTCGGCCCGCCGTGTGTGGCCCAGCGGGTGTGCCCGATGCCCGTCGTGCCGGTCGGCAGCGGACGCTCCGTCAGCTCCTTCTCCAGGTTGACGAGCTTGCCCGCCTTCTTCGCGGCCGCCAGCCCGCCGTCCGCCAGCACGGCGACCCCGGCCGAGTCGTAGCCCCGGTACTCCAGCCGCTTCAGCCCGGCGGTCACGATTTCGAGCGCCGACTGCGACCCCACGTATCCCACGATTCCGCACATGAGGCGCAGCCTACGTTCCACGCACGGCCCGTTTCCGGCACTTCGTGCCCGAAATCGGAAATCCCCACCCGGGTGGGAACGCACGCCGACCCCGCGAAGCGACGGTCGAAATTCGGCCATCCTCATGCGTCGACAGAGACATGATCATCACCATTTACACACAAGGGGCACAGAAACCGCCTGGTACACAAAGAGAACGAACATAAGGGAAGGGCCGCGGGACCGGTGAGCGCTTTCACGCCAGCCTCCCCACCCGCACAAAACACCCTTGCCGCATGCCGCCACCTCATGACTATGGTTACGCCGCGCGTGACGGGATCATGACCAGTTCCGTGGACGCGCGCGTCCGTCAGCGACCGGGGGAACAGTGTCGCTTCAGGGGGATCCTCATGCCGCAGCACCTGCGCGCCGTACGTCTCGCTCCGGTGCGCTCCTGGTGTCCGTGACTCCTGCCAGGGCGACCTCGCCCGTCCCCTGCTCCGCCTGAGCCTCCCCGGCCGAGGCCGAGCTCCCGGTTGCCCTTGTTGCGATGAAGGGGTGCCCCCTTGCGTTCCAGACCACCAACCTTCCTGACGCCGACGTCAGGAAGACGCAGGCTGTTCGCCCGCCTCGTCCTGCTCGTGAGCGCGGTCGCCGTCCTGGCCACGCTCGCGGTACGACCCGACCTCGCCAACCTCGCCGGTCTCACGGGTGCGGCGACGAACCGGTCCAGTGACAGACCGGAGGACTGGTACGAGACCACGGCTGACGAGCAGCTGCGGTTCGACCAGTGCCTGATGGCGGACGCCGTGCGCCTGGGCGCTCCGCGCATGTACGGCTTCGCCCAGGACGCGCTGAACCAGACGCCGGAGAAGCTGCGCGAACTGGCCGCGCTGGACGGCTCGTTCGACGGGCCGCTGCGGCAGGCGCACGAGAAGGACAAGACCGACTGGAAGGCCACCTGGGAGCGTCTGCACGCCCGCAGGAACGCGTGGGAGAAGCCGCTCGACGGTCTGAGGAACCCGAGCGGGTTCACCGACGCCTCCTTCCACTGGGTGCCCGGTGTGCACGAAGGCGACGACTTCTACGACCAGACCGGTCTGGGCAAGTGGGCCGGCGGCCTTCCTGACTGGAACAAGAAGTTCGACTTCTACGACCCCACGCCGAAGGCCGACGAGAAGACTCTCAAGGCCGTCACCGATCTGGGCGCACCGCTCTACGGCGACAAGCCCTACGACCCGAACCTCTCGGCCGAGGAGCGCCAGCGGCAGTACTACGAGGAGCGGGCCTTCGAGGCGCTCTTCGACACGTTCCACGGCAAGGGCGGCGACGACGCCCGCCTGTTCCTGGCCTCCGGTGGCTTTCCCCGTACCGCTCCCGAGCCCGGCACCCCCGAGTACCGGGTCGCGGTCGAGGACATGAAGACCCGGTTCGCCTCGTGCGCCTGGCGGGACCCCATCGACCCGAACAAGGCCCTGCGGCAGGTGGAGGACACGGCAGCGCAGGAGTGGCAGCAGGAGATCGCCTCCCAGGCCGTCCCGCGCAACCAGATCCTCGACGCCAACCGCGACGCCACGACGGCGCTCGCCAAGGGCTCCGAGGCGATGGCCGACCTGCTCGGCCAGTCGTGGATCGCCGATCACCTCACGCGCTGGCAGGACTACTGGTCCCCCGGCGGCATCGGCTGGATCGGCGACTCCTTCACCGCCATCCAGGTCGAGGCGGCGAGGGGCAAGTGCCTCGACGTCGCCGGCGGCAGGACGGACAACGGCACCCCGGTCCAGATCTACACCTGCAACGACTCAGCCGCGCAGGACTGGCAGATCATCGGCAACGGTGACGGCTACAGCCTGTGGAACCTGGCGGCAAAGAAGTGCCTCGACGTGCAGAACGGCAACGCGGCGAACGGCACGAAGATCCGGATCTGGACGTGCAACAGCAGCAAGGCCCAGCAGTGGGACTTCGACGTCCGCGGCGTCGGCGAGCTGCGCAATGCCGCGACCGGCAAGTGCCTGGACCTGAACAAGTTCGACAACGGTCACGACTCCTGGCTGTGGACGTGCAACGGCACCAACCCGCAGAAGTTCCGGATCGTCCCCGAGGGTCACAACGGTGAGGCCCAGCCCAAGGCCCACTTCGAGCAGGCGAAGAAGGGCATCGCGGCGGCGCAGGCTCAGGCCAAGAAGCAACTGGACGTCATCAAGGCGCAGTTGACGGTGGCGAAGAAGGCCGCCGCCGCCAGTGACACCGCCGAGCAGGCGGCCTACCGGATCGCGGACGCGGGTGGCGCTCCGCGCGGCCGGGGTCTGCTGGTGGGCCAGCAGAAGGCGCAGGTGACCAAGGGCACCGTGGCCGCTCTGGAGGCGCTGGTGAAGGCCGGTGAGACCGCCGAGGCGGCCACCCGTGCCTCAGCCGGTGACAGTGCGACCGTCGCGCAGCGTGCCCTGGCGCAGGCGGCGCAGTCGAAGGCGGAGTTCCGCAAGGCCGCCGCGGCGGCGGCCGAGGCCCAGGCGAAGGCGGCGGCGGACGCGGCGAAGGTGCACCGCGACAACGCCAAGAAGGACAAGGAGACCGCGGAGGCCAAGCTCGCCGAGGCGCTGAAGGCCGAGGGTGACGCCAAGGCGGCCGCCTCCGAGGCGCACGCCAAGCGGCTGGCCGCGGAGGCCGAGGAGAAGAAGGCCGAGGCGGAGAAGAAGAAGGCCGCGGCCAAGCAGGCCGATGCCGCGCAGCACAGGAAGAACGCCGAGGCGGAGGCGACGAAGGCGAAGACCGCCAAGGACAAGGCCGAGGCGGCCGAGGGCACGGCGGTCGAGAAGAAGAACGCCGCCGTCAAGGCCCGCGACCACGCCAAGGCCATGCGGGACGACGCGTGGGACGCCGAGCAGAAGGCCGACGCCTCGCGCGCCAAGGCGGACGCGAAGGCCGCCTACGCCGACTCCCTGGACGCGGGTGAGGCGGCGGACGCCGCGCGAGCCGCCGCCAACGACGCGGACAAGCACGCGGACGACGCCGAGGCGGCCGCCGGCCGGGCCCGTTCCGAAGCCAACGCGGCCACCAAGGCTGCCGAGGATGCGGACGCGGCGGCCACGCGTGCCGAGGCGGCCGCCAAGCGCTCCCGTGCGCACGCGGACGCCGCGCAGGCCGCGAAGCTGAAGTCGGACGCCGCGGTGAAGACCGCGACCAGCGCCGCGGCGGACGCGATCGCGGCGGCCAAGCACGCCGCGTCCGAGGCGAAGACGGCCGTCGAGCTGGCCGACGAGGCGGAGAAGAAGGCCAGGACGGCCAAGTCGCAGGCCGACGAGGCGGGCAAGGAGGCCGTCAAGGCGCTGGCCGCCTCGGCGAAGGCCGCGGGCTTCGCCTACGTCACCGCCCAGGCGGCGGTCGACGCGGGCAAGGCGGCCGCCCAGGTCGCCAAGCCGGCCAACGACGCGATCCAGCTGGGCTCCCCGTACGTCGACACCGACTCGGCGGCCGGGCTGGTGGTCCTGACCGGCCAGGCGTCCAAGACGATCGCCGAGCAGCAGAAGGCGGTCGCCGACGCCCACGCCAAGAACGCGGAGGCGGAAGCCTCGGCGGCCAAGAACCTCGCCGAGCAGGCGCAGGGCGACGCCAAGGCGGCCTACCAGCACGCCGCGAACGCCGCCAAGCACGCGTCGGACGCTCGGGGTTACGCCAAGGAAGCGCTCGGCTACGCCGCCGACGCCGCAAAGGCGGCGTCCAAGGCGACGGCGTCCCTGGCCCGCACCATCGAGTTCAACCGCCAGGCCACCGCGGACGCCGAGGCCGCCGACAAGGCGGCGGGCCGCGCCGAGAACCACGCCAAGGACGCCCGCGACTCGGCCGACCAGGCAGCACTCGACGCCCAAGCCGCCCGCACCGCGGCCTCGGAGGCCGAACAGGCGGCCAAGGACGCCCGTGCCGCGGCCGACCGGGCCGACGCGGCGGCGACCGAGGCTGAAGAGGCCGCGAAGGACGCCGAGAAGTACGCCAAGGAAGCCCAGGAGGCAGCCGACCGGACCGAACGCGAGCAGGCCAACGAGCAGGTGTCCACGGGCGCGGGCACCGGGGTCGGGGGCGTGTTCTACGTCATCGACGAGAAGACGACGAAGATCGAAAGCGCGAAGCAGATCGGCGAGTGCCCCTCGAACGCGCCTCTTGTCGGCTGCACCGCTGCGTACAAGGTCACCGGAACGGTCAAGACGGACTTCTACCTGTGCACCGACAAGGACGCCCTCGCCACCGCGCAGGGCTGCCCCAAGGGCGCGTGGAAGTGGCTCGACGAGAAGACCATCCCGTTCAAGGACGTGGAGTGGTCGCACTTCTTCTCCGGCTCCGAGATCATCAAGATCGGCTGGCAGAACCTCTTCGGGGACACACTCGGCGGGATCCTCTACGAGATCATCCTCGGGGACGCCATCAAGTGCCTCCACGGCAGCAAGACCGCCTGCGCGTGGACCGCGGCCATGTTCCTCCCGCTCAGTAAGCCGCTGGCCGCCCTCACCGACGCGGTCAGGGCGCTGGACGCCGCCGCGAAGACCGGAATCGGCTTCCAGGACGCGTGGAAGGGGCTGCGCGCCCTCAAGGTGTCCGACGAGGTCGCCATGGGGCTCGGCATCAAGGCCCTCGACGACCTCGTCAAGGGATGCACCAAGGGCTCCCGCGCGCTGACCGCGGGGGCGTCCAGGGCCGGGCCCTCCTGCCCCGTGGGAATGGTCGCCTACAACAGCACCGAACTCGGCACCATCGCGTTCAAGGCCAGGATCGCCGGCGGATACGAGTTCAAGTACCGGCGGAACGTCGCCGTCGCGAAGGTTCCGGGCTGGAACGACCCCAAGACCGGTGACTACGTCTGGGGGTACAGCCAGGGCGGCGGATACCACTCGGAGAACCATATTCTGGACCAGTTGGCCGGGCGGGGGTTCAAGCCGACCCAGATCGCGGCTCTCTACAGTGAGCGCCAGCCCTGCCCCGTGTGCGGGCCGCTCCTGGACGACGTCCTCAAACCGGGGACTCCGATCAGCTGGTCGGTCCCGTGGGGCTCCGACGGACTGATGAACAGCGTCTCCGACGAGATGCTGAAGCAGGCGATCAAGGTGGCCGGTGGGCACCGGGCGGCACGTTCCGGGCGCACCGACGCGGCGGCCGCTCCGGCGGTGCCGAACCCTCCCGCGGGACTGTCCGACGCACAGAGACGAGAGTGAAGTGTCCGACCACCCGTTCGACCACCGTGAAGCGCCCGAGGACGTCGTCGCCGAGCGCACGGCCCTGGCCGACCAGGTCTGCCGGGAACTCGCGCTGGCCGGCCTGCCTGCCTCCCGGGAGGACCGGGACGATCAGGTGGGTGCGCTCGTCGAGATCGACACCGGTGACGACGCGGCGGGAGGTGTCTTCGTGGACTGGAGGCCCGACCCCGCCCTGACCCGGGCCGCCATGGAGCGGATGCAGAAGGGCGAGTACCGGGCACCCGTCATCGAACACGACGGAGCCGTCCGCGCCCACATGCAGAAGGCGATCACCGGAATTCTCCGATCCGCCGGTTTCCGGGCCGATGCCGCGGCCGACTTCGACGGCGACCTGCGCCCGCTGTCGGTCCGTGTCGAACCGGGTGGTCCGACGACGAGGCACTGACCCGGCTGGCCGAGGCCCGCACTCCCCTCGCCGGGGAGTGCGGGCCTCCGCGTCCTCACGCCTTCGCCCGATAGGCCCGCATGGCCAACGGATAGAACACCACCGCGATCCCCGCGGCCCACACCAGCGACCACAGCACCGGCTCCGCCACCGCCCCGCCCAGCAGCAGGCCCCGGAACGCGTCCGACAGGTGGGTCACCGGATTGACGTCGCTCCACGCCTGCAGCCAGCCCGGCATCGTGTCCACCATGACGAACGCGCTGCTGGTGAAGGTGATCGGGAAGATGAGGGTGAAGGCGAACGCCTGGACCTTCTCGGCGTCGCCCGCGAGCATCCCGATCAGGACCGCCGACCAGGACACCGCCGCCGCGAACACGATCACGAGCAGGGTGCCGAGCAGGAAGCCGTCCAGGCCCCCGGTGATCCGGAAGCCCAGGAGAAGGCCGAGACCGATCATCAGCAGCAGCGCCCACAGGTGCTTCGCCAGGTCCGCGGTGATACGGCCGATGAGCGGGGCGGAGCGGGCTATCGGCAGGCTGCGCAGGCGGTCGAAGACGCCCTTGGTGAGGTCGGTGTTGAGCGCCATCGCCGTGTACATCGTCATGAACAGGGTGTTCTGCACGATGATCCCGGGCAACGCGTACTTCAGGTAGGCCTCGGGCGATCCGGCCATCTGACCGCCCAGCACGTAGGTGAAGAGGAACACGAACATGATCGGCGTGATGCTGTAGTCGACCAGTTCCAGCGGGTTGTGCTTGACCGCGACCAGGCTGCGCCAGGCCATCGTGAAGGTCTGGCGGAGTCCGTCGAGCGGGCGTACCCGGCCCGACCTGGTGACCGGGGCCGTGATCGTCGTGGCGGAGGCGGTCATGGCCGCATCACCGCCTTCTGGAGCTCGTTGTCGTCGTCCCGCACGGCCGCTCCGCCGTCGCCCTCGGGCTCGCCGGGTTCCGCGCGGTGGCCGGTCAGCGCGAGGAAGACCTCGTCGAGGGACGAACGGCGCAGAGCCAGCTCCCCGACCGCTATCCCCTCGCGGTCGAGCGCCCGCACCACGGCCGGCATCAGCTCGGGGTCCTTCACCGGCGCGGTGATCGTCTCGCCCTCGATCTGGGTCTGCGGGCCCGCCGCCCCGGCCACGAGCGCGTGCACCCGCGCGAGGTCGTCCGCGAGCACCGGCCGCAGCTCCAGCACCTGCCCGCCGACCTGGGACTTCAACTCGTCCGGGGTGCCCTCGGCGATCACCCGGCCCTTGTCGATCACCACGATGTCGTCGGCGAGGACGTCCGCCTCGTTCAGATACTGCGTGGTCAGCAGGGCGGTCGCGCCGTCCGCGACCAGGCCCCGCAGCAGGTCCCAGAGCTCACCGCGGCTGTGCGGGTCCAGGCCGGTGGTCGGTTCGTCGAGGAAGAGGATGCTGGGCCGGCCCACCAGGCTCGCCGCGAGGTCCAGGCGCCGGCGCATGCCGCCCGAGAACGTCTTCACCGCCCGCCCGGCCGCGTCCGTCAGCTGGAAGCGCTCCAGCAGCTCGGCCGCCCTCGCCCGGGCCTCCCGGCGCGGCAGCCCGAGCAGGCGGCCGATGAGCAGAAGGTTCTCGGTGCCGGTCAGGTTCTCGTCCACCGCCGCGTACTGTCCGGTCAGCCCGACCATGGCGCGGACGACCCCGGCCTCCCGGACCACGTCGTGCCCGGCGACGTGGGCCCGGCCGGCGTCGGGCTGGAGCAGGGTCGCGAAGATCCTGACCGCGGTCGTCTTCCCCGCACCGTTGGGACCCAGCAGTCCGAGGACCGAGCCCCTGCGGGCCCCCAGGTCGACCCCGGCCAGCGCCTCCGTGTCCTTGAACCGCTTGACCAGCCCTTCCGCCTCGATCGCATACGTCATGGGTCACCCCCTCGGGGTCGGTGGGCCCCGGTCTGGACCCACCTCTCCGACAACTGTGACGCACGCCACTGACATTCCGCGTCCGGGGCGGTTCCTCCCGAAATCGACAACGCGTGACGGATCCCACGCCGCGGTCCGTTCGTACTCCCGTAACAATGGACTGTGATCTCTCCGGTCTCCTCGATGCCCCGGAGCGCCCACCGGCCCAGGCCGGAGGCGACTCCCTACGTGGACCTCACCCGCTCGGAGTGGAGCGCGCTGCGCGACAAAACCCCGCTGCCGCTCAGCGCGGAAGAGGTCGAGAAGCTGCGCGGCCTCGGCGACGTCATCGACCTCGACGAGGTGCGGGACATCTACCTCCCGCTCTCCCGCCTGCTCAACCTCTACGTCGGCGCCACGGACGGCCTCAGAGGGGCGCTCAACACCTTCCTCGGCGAACAGGGCTCCCAGTCCGGCACCCCGTTCGTCATAGGAGTCGCCGGCTCGGTCGCCGTGGGGAAGTCCACGGTCGCCCGACTGCTCCAGGCGCTGCTCTCGCGCTGGCCCGAGCACCCGCGGGTCGAGCTGGTCACCACGGACGGCTTCCTGCTGCCCACCAGGGAGCTGGAGACCCGCGGCCTGATGTCGCGGAAAGGATTCCCCGAGTCGTACGACCGCCGCGCGCTGACCCGGTTCGTCGCCGACATCAAGGCGGGCAAGGACGAGGTGAGCGCCCCCGTCTACTCCCACCTGATCTACGACATCGTCCCCGGCCAGAAGCTCACCGTCCGCCGCCCGGACATCCTGATCGTGGAGGGCCTGAACGTCCTGCAGCCCGCCCTGCCCGGCAAGGACGGCCGCACCCGGGTCGGTCTGGCCGACTACTTCGACTTCAGCGTGTACGTCGACGCCCGCACCGAGGACATCGAGCACTGGTACCTCAACCGCTTCAAGCGGCTGCGCGAGACGGCCTTCCAGAACCCCTCCTCCTACTTCCGCAAGTACACCCAGGTCTCGGAGGAGGAGGCCCTCGACTACGCCCGCACGATGTGGCGCACGATCAACAAGCCCAACCTGGTGGAGAACATCGCCCCCACCCGCGGCCGGGCCACGCTCGTCGTACGCAAGGGCCCGGACCACAAGGTGCAGCGGCTGAGCCTGCGCAAGCTGTAGGACTGTCCGCAGAAGCCGCCGGCAGTCCTCAGTAGCGCGTCTCGCAGTCCGCGGCGACGGTGTCGCCGAGGTCGCGGAAGACCACGTCGGAACCGCCGTCACAGGTCACCGTGTCGTTGCCGGCGACCCCGTCGCTGATGCCGATCGTGTCGTTGCCCGCGCCGGTCGCCACGGTGTCGGAACCCGGGCCGGCGTCCACCGTGGTACGGACCGCGATGGTCTCCTGGAAGCCGTCGTCGCCGTCGCCCATCCCGATCGCGAGCCGCCCGACCGTGGTGGCGCTGCCGCAGTCGGCGCTGGTGGCGGACACCCGGACGCACCCCGGCCCGATCGCGACGCCCGTGGTGTCCGTGAGGATCAGACGACCGCTGGAGATGCTCGCGGACATCTGGTTGTGCACACCGGCCCGCGCGTTGAGGAAGGCGTTGCCGAACACCCGGAACGCCGTGGAGCCCGGAGTCTGGGCCGCGGCCGGGGTGGCGAGCGCGGTGACGAGGAGACCGGCGGCCAGGACCGGACCGACGGCTCGCTGCAGGGTGCTGCTCACTCTCTTCATGCTGGGGTTCTCACTTTCGTCGAGGAAGGGCACCGGGCCCTCCTCGACGAAGTGAAACAACCAGTCATCCGGCATGCACTCTTTGTCAGGTACGTTCGAGTGACACCTGCCGACCGAGCGGATCCCAGGCCGCCGCCCCGCCGGGGCCCAGCGTCCTAGCCGAGCGCCGACTTCACCGCGTCGGCCAGCCGCCCCGCCACGGACCGGGCCTGCTCGATGTCCGCGGCCTCGACCATCACCCGCACCAGCGGCTCGGTGCCCGACGGCCTCAGCAGCACCCGCCCGGTGGATCCGAGTTCCCGCTCCGCCTCGGCGACGGCGGCGGCGAGCTCGGCCGACTCCCCGACCCGGGACCGGTCCACGTCCGGCACGTTGATCAGCACCTGCGGCAGCCGCTCCATCACGGCGGCGAGGTCCCGCAGCGAACGCCCGGTCTCGGCGACCCGGGCGGCCAGCAACAGCCCGGTCAGGGTCCCGTCGCCGGTCGTGGCGTGATCGGAGATGATGACGTGCCCGGACTGCTCGCCGCCGAGGGCGTAGTCGTGCTCCTTCATCTCCTCCAGCACATACCGGTCCCCGACGGCGGTCTGCACCAGCGTCAGCCCCTCCCGCTCCAGCGCCAGCTTGAAGCCGAGGTTGGACATCACGGTCGCCACGACGGTGTCGGCGCGCAGGGCGGAGCGTTCCCGCATGGCCAGCGCGAGCACCGCCAGGATCTGGTCGCCGTCCACCTCCTCACCGGTGTGGTCCACGGCGAGGCAGCGGTCGGCGTCGCCGTCGTGCGCGATGCCGAGGTCGGCGCCGTGCTCGCGGACGGCGGCCTTCAACAGGTCCAGGTGGGTGGACCCGCAGCCGTCGTTGATGTTGAGCCCGTCCGGTTCGGCACCGATGGTGACGACCTCGGCCCCGGCCTGCTTGAACGCCTCGGGCGAGACACCCGCGGCGGCGCCGTGCGCCTCGTCGAGGACGATCTTCAGCCCGTCGAGCCGGTTGGGCAGGACCGCGAGGAGGTGGGCGACGTACTCGTCGAACCCTTCGTCGTAGGACCGCACCCGTCCGACGGCCGCGCCGGTCGGCCGCTCCCACGGCTCACCGTGCCGGTGCTCGTCGTAGACGGTCTCGATACGGTCCTCCAGCTCGTCGGCGAGCTTGTGGCCGCCCCGGGCGAAGAACTTGATGCCGTTGTCGGGCATGGCGTTGTGGCTGGCGGAGAGCATGACGCCCAGGTCGGCGCCGAGCGAGCCGGTCAGGTAGGCGACGGCGGGTGTCGGCAGCACGCCGACCCGCAGCACGTCGACACCCGCACTGGCGAGGCCCGCGACCACGGCGGCCTCCAGGAACTCCCCGGACGCGCGCGGGTCCCGTCCGACCACCGCGGTGGGCCGGTGGCCCTCGAAGGTGCCCGCCTCGGCGAGCACGTGCGCCGCCGCCACGGACAGTCCGAGCGCCATCTCGGCGGTCAGGTCCGCGTTCGCGACGCCACGCACGCCGTCCGTGCCGAAGAGTCGTCCCACTTGTCCTCCTGAGAAAACTTCAGATCCGGAAGCGGAGCCGGCGCACGATCTGCCGCCGGAGGGCTCCCGCTTCCCGGCATTCCATGCCTGGGGCATCGGATCGCACAAGCCTTTGAACGTCTTGTGCCGTTATACGCCCAAGGCCGGTGATAAAACGAACGCCCCGGTGGCACGGTGGCGTGCCGCCGGGGCGTTCGGAGTACCGGAGTACGAGCAGAGGCAGCTGCTGTTTAGCGCTTGCTGTACTGCGGAGCCTTGCGGGCCTTCTTCAGACCGGCCTTCTTGCGCTCGACCGCACGGTCGTCGCGCTTGAGGAAGCCGGCCTTCTTCAGCGGGCCGCGGTTGTTGTCCACGTCGGCCTCGTTCAGCGCGCGGGCGACACCGAGACGGAGCGCACCGGCCTGGCCGGAGACACCGCCACCGGCGATGCGGGCGACGACGTCGTAGCGGCCTTCGAGCTCGAGGACCTTGAACGGCTCGTTGACTTCCTGCTGGTGCACCTTGTTGGGGAAGTAGTCCTCAAGGGTGCGACCGTTGATCTTCCACTTGCCGGTGCCCGGAACGATCCGGACGCGGGCGATGGCGTTCTTGCGACGGCCCAGGCCGGCGGCCGGCTGGGGCTCACCGAAGCGCGAGGCGAGGGACTCGGAGGTGTACTCACCCTCCACCGGAACCTCGGACTCGGTGGTGTAGCTGTCGATGTCAAGCTCTTCGAGCGGCTGCTCGGCAGTGGTCTCGGCCACGATTCTCCTCAGATTCTCTTCAGTCTTAGGGGGTGGCCGGACTTACTGCGCGACCTGGGTGATCTCGTACGGCTGCGGCTGCTGCGCGCCGTGCGGGTGCTGGTCACCCTTGTAGACCTTCAGCTTCGAGAGCATCTGACGGCCCAGAGTGTTCTTGGGGAGCATGCCCTTGACGGCCTTCTCGATGGCCTTCTCGGGGTTCTTGTCGAGGAGCTCGTCGTAACGGACGGAGCGCAGACCACCCGGGTAGCCGGAGTGGCGGTACGCCATCTTCTGGGTCCGCTTGTTGCCGGACAGGTGCACCTTGTCGGCGTTGATGATGATGACGAAGTCACCAGCGTCGACGTGCGGCGCGTAGATCGGCTTGTGCTTGCCCCGCAGAAGGGTGGCGGCAGTGCTGGCGAGACGGCCCAGGACAACGTCCTGAGCGTCGATGACGTGCCACTGGCGCGTCACATCGCCGGGCTTGGGGCTGTACGTACGCACGGTTCGTAGCCTTCGCTTCGAGTGAATGGTCCTGAACAGGTCACCGAAACGATCACGACAGCCTAGACCGCACGGCGGCGACGCATACCGCGTACGTGGGGTCGCTGGTCATCGGCCCGGTGGACCGGTGTAAGGGCCCGTCCCGTGAGAATGAGCAAGCCAATACACAACGAACAGGCAGGATACCTGCGGCGCCACGGCCGGGTCAAAACGGCTTGGCGGAGGTCGGTCCTGCCGCTCCGCACCCAGCGTAGACGCCCCGCCGGGAACTGCCGCCGGGCAGCCGCGGCCGGGGCCGCAGACCTCCGGCGGCCCTGGAGCAGTGCGCGGCCAGCGTCACCGCCAGAGCACACAACGTCACCGCGTCCCTGATCGCCCGCCGCTGCACGCTCTCCAGAAAGGGCCAGGTCACACCCGGCAGCTGCGGCACCAGCGCCAGCCAGAACCACGGCCCGCGGGCCGCCGCACCCGCGCACGGCACCCCGGCCAGCACCACCGGCACGACGACCAGCAGATAGTGGTCGTACGACGGACGCGAGACGAGGAACGCCGACAGCATCAGCGTCGCCGCCACCTCCGCGAGCCTCAGCGGCCTCCCGCCCTCGCTCCCCTCCCCGCACCGCCACCGCCGGTACGCGCACCCCACGCCCACCGCCGCCGCGACCGACGCGACCCCCTGCGCCACCGCCCCGGGCACCCCCACCCGAGGCAGCACCGCGACCGGCGACGCCTCGTACAGCCGGACGAACCCGTCGTCGCCGCGCAGCAGGAACGGCAGGGTCCGGGTGAAGAACCCCGCGGGATCCGGCAGCAGCATCGCCGCCCCCACCGACGCCGCCACCGGTACGGCGACCATCACCACCAGCCCTCGCCACCGTCCCGCGAAGACGAACAGCAACGCCAGGGGCGCCAGCAGCGGTTTCAACGCGACGGCCGTGCCGATCACCGCCCCGGCCGCCACCCACCGCCCCCGCCCGGCCAGGGACAGGCCCAGCGGCAGCGCGAGCACCGCCGTCGCCGTCCAGTTGCCCAGCTGCACGAGATGGGCGAACGGCGCGAACCCCGCCGCGAGGCCGGTCAGCCCGAGCGCCGCGAACCGGCTGCGCAGGGGCACGGCGTGCAGCCGCAGGGCGCACGCCCACCCGCCCACCAGGCACCCGGTCACCGCCAGCGGCACCAGCACGCACAGCGCCTCCCGCGGGACCAGCACCTGAGGAGCCGCCGCGAGCACCGCACTCGGCAGATAGAGGAAGTGGTCGTCGTCATACGGCGAACCCCCGGCCAGCCACACCCGCGCCGCCCGCACGACGATGGCGTTGTCCATCCCTCCCTCCGAGGTCACACGCGCCGTACGCACGACGAGGGCAGCGAGCACGGCCCCGGGCACCACCCACAGATGCCAGGTCGCCTGTCGTACCAACCACCCGAAGATGTCGCTTTTGCACTCGCTCATCGACTGAACGCTAGGGGCCTGTGCGGTTCTTGGGACGGAGCGGCACACCCACGACCCGTCTAAGATGCGCCCCATGAGCTACGGGCAGCAGGGGGGACCACAGTCCCAGTGGGATCCCTGGAAACCGCATTCCCAGCAGCAGCCGTGGAACAGCGGCGCCGACGAAACCCCTGACTGGGCGGCCCTCGCCGAGGCCTCCGAGTCGCGCAACAAGCGGCGTCGGATGCTGTTCATCGGCGGTGGCGCGCTCGCCACCGTCGCGATCGGGGCCGCCGTCGCCGTCGCCGTGGTGTCGGCGAACGGCAACTCCGACCCGAACAAACCGGCTTCGGGGCTGCCCGCGACCGCCGACCTGCCGGGCCGGACCGACGGAGCGACCCCGTCGTTCGAGTCGACGAGCGCCCCGCCGCCGCTGGACCCAAGGGACTTCATCGCCAGCAAGGGCAAGGACACCGCCCCGCTCGGCGCGCAGATCCTCTTCCCGGGCACGCAGCTGACCATGGGTGAGACGGTCTACAAGAAGGGCGCCACGGACGACACCAAGAGCTGCTCCGCGGTGTCCAAGGGCGGCCTGCCGAAGATCCTGACCCAGAACGACTGCACCCGCTTCCTGCGCGTCTCCTACATCAAGGACGGCATCGCGGTGACGGTCGGCGTGGCCGTCTTCGACACCCAGGCGCAGGCGGCCAAGGTCAAGAGCCAGGTCAACACCGAGAAGGACATCATCAGGTCGCTGTCCGGCAAGGGCATCAAGGACTTCTGCACCGCCTCGATCTGCCGCACGACCTCCAACTCCGAGGGCCGTTACGCCTACTTCACCATCGCGGGCTTCACCAACGGCAAGGACGTCACCGAGAAGGACACCCCGGTCTTCCAGATCGGCGACAACCTGGAGGAGTTCACGTTCCGCCAGATCCTCAGGCGGGGCGAGGCCCAGGCGTCGGCGGCGGCCGAAGAGTAGACGCGGGCGAGGAGCGGCGGCGGTCGAGGGTGGCCGGCCGCCGCAGCCGTCTCACCGGTGCTTCAGGCGCAGCCGGATCGGTACGACCGCCGACTCCAGCTGCGTGCGCAGGGTCATCTTGGACACGCCCTCGGTCCGCTCCTCGAAGCGGATCGGGATCTCGACGGCACGGTGACCGGCCCGCACGGCCTTGTACTTCAGCTCGACCTGGAAGCTGTAGCCCGCGCTGTCCAGGGTGGCCAGGTCGAGGTCCCGCAAGGTGGCCGCGGACCACAGGTTGAAGCCGGCCGTGATGTCCCGGATCTCGGTGCCGAGCACGGTCCGGGCGTAGCGGTTGGCGAAGCGGGAGAGCAGGACGCGGTGCACCCCCCAGTCCTCGTCCAGGGAGCCGCCCTCGACGTACCGGCTGCCGATGACCAGGCCGACGTCCGAGGCGACGGCCGTGTCCAGCATCCGCGGCAGCACCTGTGCCGGGTGGCTGCCGTCGGCGTCCATCTGGACGACGTAGGCGGCGCCCTCCTCCAGCGCGGCGGTCATGCCCGCGACGTACGCCCGCCCGAGGCCGTCCTTCTCGGTGCGGTGCAGCACGCTCATCCGCCGCTGCCCGGCGGGCAGGTCGGCGTTGTACTTCTCGGCCAGCTCCTCGGCGAGCCGTCCCGTGCCGTCCGGGCTGGAGTCGTCGACGATCTTCAGATGCAGCCGGTCGACGGGCAGCCCGAGCACCAGCTCGGCCATCCGCGGCAGGTTCGCGGCCTCGTTGTACGTCGGCATCACCACGGTGACCGGGACGCCGGGGTGCCCCTCGTGGCTGTCGCGTTCCGTCATGGCTCTCTCTTTCCCTCCCTGGGGACCCCTACCGAGGCCCCTCCCCGACGGGAGCGGGCCTGCCCGGCGCCCGGAACACCGGTCCGCCGCGGTCCGGCGGTCCGGGTCGGGCACCGGACTGCGGCCACTGGGTCAGACGCGGCGCGCGGCCGGTGCGTTGCAGCACGGTGGCATGGCATCGGCGCCGTCGAGAGCCGGTGCGTCGCGGAGGTCGGCCCGAGCCGGGCTCACAGCCGCTTGGCGCTCCGCAGTGTCTTGGCGTAGTAGCCGTTGCCGTCCAGCCGCGACACCCCGCCCACGTCGCCGATGGTCGGCCCGTTGACCTCCTCACGGCTGGAGACGAAGATCAGATGCCCCTGGGTGTCATGGCCGAGCACCATGCCGACGTGGTCCAGACGCTGGCCCGTGCGCGCGTCGAGCTTGAAGAAGACGAGGTCCCCCGGCTGGAGCTGGTCGATGGCCGAGGGCCGGTCCTTCGCCGAGATGCCGGCCAGCGGCAGGATGTCCGCGCCCTCCTTGGAACGGGCCATCCCGTTGGCCGTGCGGGGCAGCCCGTCGCCGGAGGTGTCCGACGACATCAGGGGGTAGCGGGCCCGGTAGCCCAGCACCATCCGGATGAACCCCGAGCAGTCGATCGACCGGGCCCGAGCGCTCTCCGGCTGCCCGACGACACCGTCCCGGAAGGGGTACGGCAGACCCAGGTAGTCGTAGAAGTCGGACTGCTCCAGCCGCAGGTCGCCGCCCTCGGCACCGGAGGAGTTCAGCGGACCGAAGTTCGCGTCACCGGCGTAGACCGTGCCCTGCGCGTCCTTCTTCTCCGGCGCGCCCGCCACGTACTGGAAGGCGAAGGCGAAGATGTCGTCCTTCTTGCTGTCCCTGTTCTGCGCGTACCACTCCTTGAACCACTTCTTCTTCTCCGCGCCCGCGGCCCACGGTTCGGGCATGAGCCGCACCCAGTCCGTGGTGGACACCTTGGAGGAGGTCGAGGTCGGCTCCTGGAACGTACGCGCCGGCCCGGTCAGCGTCGCGGTGCGCGCGCCGTCCGTGAACACGGCCTTGATCTGGCCGTCGGATCCGCGCAGCACGGACCGTGCCGGGTTCTCCAGCCGGGACCAGGTCTCCTTCCCGGTGTCCGCCGAGGCACCGGAGCCCCTGCCGCCCTCCAGGACACCGACGTTGCGGACCTCGGTGACACCCGGCTCCTCCTGCTTGCGCAGTTCCACCGTGAGGTAACCCGAGGCCGCGACGAGCGTGAGCAGTACCAGGCCCGAGACGACCGGCCGCGACTTCTTCTTCCCTGCCATCGTTTGCTCCTCGGTTCTCAGACGGTCGGCATGACGCCGAGCAGCAGGCCGGCGGCGACGACGATGTAGGCCATGAGGGAGACGGTGCCGGTGGCCAGCAGCGTGGCCCCCTTGGGCTGGCGCACCATCTGGTAGGCGATCAGGCCCGGCACGATGAAGCCGAGCGTCTGGTTGCCGTACAGCAGCGGGAACTCGATCGACAGCACGATCATCACCGTGGCCTGCAGCAGCACGCCGAGCAGCACCACCGCGGCGAACAGCCGCTTGCCGTAGAGGATCACCAGCCGCTGCATGATCTTGGTGCCGCCGTAGGTGAGGGCGGTGACGCCCACCACCATCGCCGCGCGCTGGAGGTCCTCGATGAGGGTGAGCGCGAGCCAGCCGGGGGTGATCATGCCGCCGGGCGACAGGTTGGTCGTGAGATAGCACAGCAGCGAGAAGAACAGGCCTATGGCGATGCCCAGGGCGGCCATCTCGGGGGTCAGTGCGGCGGTGGTCAACGGGGTCTCCGGGCAGGGGATACGGATTCGAAGGCGGGGTGGGCGGCGGTCGACGGGTCAGACACGCGGTGGGTGTCCCCCTCCGTCGTCGTCCACCGGCCGCCGGACCGGCCGGCCGAAGGGATCGTCGTCGTACGACCGCTCGCCGGGGCCCGCGCCGTACGGCGGCTCGTGCCCGGGCCCGGGCTCCGGCTGGCGCGCGGCCCGGAACCACGCCGAGACCTCCGGCTGCCCTTCCGCGTACGGCGCCTGGCCCGGCCCCTGCGGCGGACCGGCCGCGTACGACGGCCCTCCGCCGTGCGGCTGGCTCCGGCCGTGCGACCGGGCCTCGCCATGCGGCTGGGCCCCGCCGTGATGCGGGGTCTGTCCACGAGGCTCGGCCCCGCCGTGGTGCGGTGTCCCGCCGTACTCCGCGGTGCCGCCCTGGAACGGGCCCTCGCCGTACGACCCGCCCCGCCCGGCGGCGTACGCCCCCGGCGCCTCGGCGTACCGGGCCGAGGGCTGGGCCGCGAGGGTGATCACCGGGATCTCCTGGGTCTGCGAAGCCTGGTACCGCTCTTCGTAGGCCGTGGGATAGGAGGCGTACGGGTCCAGGCGCTGCGGCTGCTGCGGCGCGGCGACGACCGCCGGCCCGTCCTCGTCCGTGCCGCTCTCGTCCGCCGGGAGCTCGGCGAGGTACTCGAGGAGTTCCTCGCCCTGCCCGTGGATGTTGCCGATGGCGACCAGGGAGGAGCCGTCGGACATCCGGCCGAGCAGCGTCGGCATGAACTCGTCCGCCGCGCGCCGCTCTCCGCCGAGGTCGACCGCGCGGTCGCGCCAGTCGGCGGGGATGGCGTCGATGGCGCTCTTGGACGGGTGGCCGATGACGAAGACGTTGTCCGGCTGGAGGTCGGGGATGATCTCGCCCATCTGCCCGTTGCGCTCCACCCGGTCCGGGCGGCAGTTGATCACGACGTTCAGGGGACGGCGGATCGCTCCGAGGTCGAGCAGCTGATTGATGTTCATCAGCGTCGACTCGGGGTCGTTCGCCGCGAACACGTTGGCGAAGGCGAGCCGCTTGCCGTCCGGGGCGACGTACCGCTCCACGGACAGCACACCGGGGTCCGGCGGGGCGTCGTACATGCCCTGCAACGCGACCTTGCGCTCGATGCCGAGCAGCTCCGCCACGACCAGCGCGATGGCGACGTTCTCCTTGAAGGTGAACCAGCTGAAGCCGCGCAGCTCCTCGTCGGTGACCGTCTCCGGATCGGCGTACACCAGCCTGCAGTCACGGGCGTCCGCCTCCTCCTGGAGGATGTGGAAGCGCTCCTTCTCCGCGGTGACGCAGATGCCGCCCTCGGGCATCGAGCGGCACAGCGAGCGGGCCACGTCGTCCAGGGTGGGGCCCATCTCGGCGAGATGGTCCTCACGGACGTTGCACAGCACGCCGATCGTCGAGCGGATCAGCTTGCTCTGGTTGACCTCCTGCAGTGCCGGCATGACGGCCATGCACTCGATGACCAGCGCGTCGGGACGGTAGGTGGCGGCCCGGCGGACGATGCCGATCTGCTCGACGACGTTGGCGATGCCGAACTTGCGGTAGACCGGCTCCTCCGTCGCGTCCGGGTGGATGAAGCGGGCCGCGGTGCCCGTCGTCTTGGCGACGGTGACCAGGCCACCGCCGCGCAGGGCACCCGCGCACAGCCGGGTGATGGAGGACTTGCCGCGGATGCCGTTGACGAGCACCCGTGAGGGGATGGTGTGCAGCGCGGCGTAGTGCCTGCGCTGCTCGATGACGCCCGCGACGAACAGGCACACGCCGCCGATCAGCAGCACGAAGTAGAGATAGAGCACGGCCGGTCACCTTCCTCCGGCGCCGAGCCGGGGCTCGGCACTGCGGCGCGCCTGGTTCTGCCTGCGGGCCTGCAACTGCTGGCGCACCAGTTCGAGGCTGCGGACGACGGCCCCGACCTCGTCGTGGTAGCGGGGGTACAGCACGGTCTTGAGGTCGCCGTCGGCCAGCTTCTCGGCGCTGCTCGCGAGGGCGCGCAGCGGCCGGACCACGACCAGGTGGATCCAGCCCAGGCAGACGACGATCAGCGCGAGCCCCAGCATTCCGGCGAGCACACTGCGGTCCTCGCGCTCGTAGGGGGCGATCTCGAAGTGCTTGGCGTTCTGCCAGCTGACGACGGTCCAGCCGATGTCGGCCGCCACACCGCCGCCGGAGAAGGGCGCCGCGGCGGCGACGGTGACCGAACGCCCCTCGCGCAGCAGCAGGCCGTTCTCCACCGGCCCCGCGCCGACGTGGACGCTGCCCGCCCGCACGACGTCGGCGAGCGCGTCGCGCGGCAGCTCCTCGAACGCCAGGAATCCGTCGCTGGCGGCGATGGTCCTCGCCTCGGTGTCGACCACGCGGACCTCACCGAGACCGGGCCGCTTCAGCAGCGAGTTCAGGAACTCCACCCGTACCTCGCCGACCAGGGTCAGGTCCTTGTGCCCGGGTACCGGGGACCCGGCCTGGATCACCGGCTTCCTGTCGCCTTCGCCCGCCACCCGGATGAGCGACGGGGCCTGCTCCCCCGCGCCCTCGTCCGCGTCCCAGTCGGCGCTCGGCTCGGCACCGGCACGGGCGACGACCTCGCCGCCCGCGTCGACGACGTACAGGGAGCCGTAGCGGGCGTGCTTGCCCAGGGCGTCGTCGAGGACACCGGTCGTGGCGTCGGGGTCGTCCACGTCGATCAGCCGGGAGGTGGACACGAGGTCGGCCTGGGCCTCGTTGAGTGCCCGGCGGACCCGGTCGGCGACCAGGTCGGTGCGGTCACGCTGGTCGTTGACCATGGTGCTCGGCACGCTCACCGAGGCGTCCGTGCGGTTGAGCAGCAGCCCGACCGGCACGCACCACAGCAGCAACAGCACCGCGGTCAGCCCGAGCGGCGCCCGCAGACCCAGCCGGCCCCCGCGGCGGCCGCCGCGCCCGCCGGTGCCGCCCCGGCCGCTCTGCTCGACGCCCCCGTCGGACAACTGCGCGCGCAGCCGTTCCAGTGCGGCGCCCACGCGCGCCGCCTCGCCCCAGCGGGGCACGTCGACGGGCCGGGTCAGATCACCACGGGCCAGCCGGCGGGACTCCAGGAAGAGCCGCAGCAGCGGCCGCTGCACCGCCCGCCACAGCAGGGCCGCGGCCAGCAGGCCGAACACCACCAGGGCACCGGCCGCCACCAGCCCGTACAGCTCGCGCTCCTGCCCGACGGCCTGTTCCTGCACCACGGGCAGCATGGCCACGACCGTCAGCCCGAGCCCCGCGCCGACGCTCTTCTTCTCGTCCGGGTCGGACGAGGCGAGGGAGGCGTATCCGGCGGTGGCGACCCGGCCGTTGTACGCGTCGCCGAGCAGCGTTCCGCTGACGCCCGGATAACCCCGTGAGCCGGGCTCCCTGGCGCTGACCGGGTCCTGCTCGGTCTCGGTCGCGGCCCGGTCGGACAGCCGGGTCATCTGCTTCTGCAGGAAGGTCAGTTCGCTGCGCTCGGCGTCGGAGTTGAGCGCCTCGGCCTGCTCGAAACCGGCCGTGGCGAGGACCTCGCCGCCCCGCGCCACGACCGCCATCGAGCGGAAGGGCCCCAGGTTGATGGGGGGCACGGAGAGACTGCCCGAGGCGATGAGCAGCTGCTGCGGCCGGTCCTCGAAGTCCAGGACCGCCATGGTCATCAGCCGTACGTCGCCGGTCCTCAGCCGCACCATGCGCGGCGTCAGGGCGTCGTCGCCGGTGAGGACGTCCTTGTCGAGCCAGGCGAGGGGAATCGTTTCACCCCGGGCGGCGAGCACCTCCCCGCTCTCCAGGTCCAGCACGGTGGTGCCGGTCCACTTCTGGTAGGTGCTGCTCAGGTCCGACAGCACGCGCTCGGGAGCCACCGGCTTGCCCGCGTTCAGGGCGGCCGCGGTGCGGTTGAGGTCGGTGACCCGCTCGTCGATCGACGCGCGTAGGGCGATGGCGCCGTCCTCCGCGAAGTGCTGCTGGGAGTTCAGCACCGCCTTCGGCACGACCGGTTCCCCGGCCGGACCCAGCACCTTGGCGGTCAGCCCGGCCAGGGCGAGGATCAGCAGGCACAGCAACGCGATCGGGGGCCGGATGCCGCCGAGGAGCGGCATGTCCGCGCGTCTGCGGATGCGCCGCCGCCCGCCCCGTCCGGGACGCGGCGCACCTTGGGTTGGAGTCACCGGTGGTTTCCTTCGCCTCTTCACTACTCAGGCGCTCGCAGGAGCCACCGCTTTACGCGGGCATGAGACGCCGTCCACTTTTAAGACTCTTGACCCGCTTCGGGGTTGGGTTGTGGCAGCAACAAGTTGCTGTGGCTCTCGTCACTCCCGCGACGAGAGCTGCTCCAGACCGTCACCGCCCGGGGCTCCCCGGTTGTAGAGGAAGCCGCTCGTGCGGTCCTCGGCCAGCCGGTAGCGGGCGAGCCGGTCCTCGGACAGGGAGCCCGGGTCGTCGAGCGCCTGCTGCACGTCCACCACCCGGTGGTCCTCGACCGCGCCCGCGGGCGGCTTCGTACCCGGCTCCAGCTCCGGCGGGATGTCGACCAGCGTGGTCCGGTAGCGGGCGCTGACGTCCCAGCCGTCCGTCGTCTCCCTGAACTCGAACCAGCCGATCGCGCCCTCCTCGGTCAGACCGGTGGGCGAGGAGTGGCGGGCCACCTGGTTGCCGAGGCTGTAGGCGATCCAGGTTCCGTTGAGCTTCTGGATCGGCTGCACGACGTGCGAGTGGTGGCCGATGACCAGGTCGATCCCGGTCTCCTCGGTGATCCGCTCCGCCAGGTCCAGCTGCGGCACGCTCGGCTCGTTGTAGTGCTCCAGCCCCCAGTGGACGGAGAGGATGACGACCTCGGCGCCCTTCTTGCGGGCCCGGGCCTCGGCCTTCTTGATGTCGTCGGTGCTGAGCCGGTTGAAAGCCCAACGCTCCTTCTCGGGCGTGGGGTTGAGGAAGGACTCCCAGGAGAACGACAGGTGGGCGACCTTGACGCCGTTGACGTCCCGGATGTTGATCTGTTGTGCTTCCTCGGGCGTACGCGCGGACCCGGTGTGCCCGAGGCCCACCTTGTCCATCGTGTCCAGGGTGCGCTTGACGGCCTTGAGACCGTGGTCGTAGGTGTGATTGGAGGCCGTCGAGCAGGTGTCGTACCCCACACCCTTGAGAGCCGTGAGGATCTGCGGGGGGACGAGGAATTCCGGGTATCCCTCGAAGGGGCCCTTGGGCGTCCCGACCGGCGTCTCCATGTGACAGATGGCCAGATCGGCCTTGCTGATGACCGGCTTCACCCCGGCCATGAGCGGTCCGAAGTCCAGCCCGGCCTGCCCCGCGCCGGTCTTCTTGGCATCCTTGGCCGCCTGTTCGACCAGCTCGGGATGGATGAGCACATCGCCCGCGGCGGCGACGGTGAACGAGCGGCCGTCCGGCTTCACCTGCGTTTCGGTGGGGCCGGAGGTGCAGCCGGCGGTCAGGCCGCCCAAAGCCACCAGAACCGCCAGCGAGCGACCCATACGGAGAGACTTACGGAATGTCACCGCGACATATTCACACGCGCCTCACAACCCAACCGGGCTTTACCATCACGGGACAGTCACGGTTCGCTCGCGTTTTCGCCCAAACCGTTTTGATCCTGGCACTGGCCGGCTGCGACCTGACCCCGTCCGAAACGCCGGAACAATCCGCTCCGCAGGCCCGGGAACTGGTGGACCTCCGCAGCCGCATCCTCGGCTACACGGCCGGCCTCGAACCCGACGCCCCCTACACACCGCCCGGCGAAGACGAGCGTGAGCGACTGGCACGCGGGGTGGGACTTCTCCTGGACGGCGACGCTGCCGAGGCGGAACGTCTGCTCGCCCCCCTCGGCCTCGGCATCACGCGCCTGACCGACACCGACTCCGGCCGCCGCTACGACGAGGTGGCCGCCACCCGGCAGAACGGCAAGGCAGCCCGGTGGGGCCGGCTCTACCTGAACGCCGACTCCGCGCTGCGCTGGAACGTCCAGGTGCCGCACCCCGTCTCCGACCGGGACACGGAGTCACTCGGCGTCCGGCTGCTGGAGGGCACCCCCTCGGGCGCGCTGGTCCTGGCCGGCGCCCACCGCCGCGCGGGCCGCGGGGACGAGGCGGACGTCGCCCACCAGGAGGCCAGTGCCTTCCACACCGTCGTCGTGGAACTCCAGAAGCGCGGCGTGCCCGGCCTCCAGGTGCACGGCTTCGCCGAGACCTCCGAGCGCCCCTACGAGGCGGTCGTCTCCGGTGGCGCCGCGCAGACCGCGTCCGGTGAGGCGGCCGCGCTGGCCGACCGCATGGAGGCGGACGGGCTGCGGGTCTGCCGGGGCTGGTCCGCACGCTGCCCGCTGGAGGGCACCACGAACGTCCAGGGCAAGTCGGCCGAGCGGCAGCACGCCGCCTTCCTGCACGTGGAACTGGCCCCCGACGCCCGGGGCGACGGCCCCGACGCCGCCGGGGCGGCCGACGCCCTCGGTGAACTCCTCACCACCTGGTCCGACGACTGACCCTGCGGCCCTCAGCAGCAGCCGGCCCCCGGCAACGACCGCTTGTTCCGAGCTTCCTTGTTCCGCGCGGCCAGCAACTCGTCGGCCGGGTACCCGACCTCTTCGAGGGTCAGCCCATGGGGCCGTACGACGTGCACCGCGGAGTCCCTGACACCGGCGGCGAGCACCTTCCCCGGCCAGTCGGCGGGCCGGTGACCGTCCCCCACGAACAGCAGCGCCCCGATGAGCGAACGCACCATGTTGTGGCAGAAGGCGTCGGCACGCACGGTGGCGGTGATGATCCCGTCGTCCCCTCGCACCAGGCTCAGCTCCTGCAGCGTGCGGATGGTGGTGGCCCCCTCCCGCTTCTTGCAGTAGGCCGCGAAGTCGTGCTCACCGAGCAGCCCGCGTGCGGCCTCGTTCATGACGTCGACGTCGAGCGGCCAGTCGTGCCAGAGGACGTGGCCCCGCAGCAGCGGATCCACCCCGCCCGGATTGTCGGTGACGCGGTAGGCGTACCGTCGCCACACGGCCGAGAACCGCGCGTTGAACCCCGCGGGCGCCTCCCTGAGCGCCCACACCCGCACATCCTTGGGCAACCGCCCGGCAAGCCGCTTGAGCAACTTCTCGTGATGCTCGCGCCACACGGACTCCGGCAGATCGACATGCGCGACCTGCCCCCGCGCATGCACCCCGGCATCGGTCCGCCCGGCCACGGTCAGCTCGTACGTCGTCCCGCCCGACCGCGTCACGGTCCGCAGCGCATCCTCGATCTCCCCCTGCACGGTCCGCTTACCGCCGGCCTGCTTGGCCCAGCCGTGAAACGCGCTGCCGTCATAGGACAGGTCAAGACGGACACGGACGTAACCGGGTGCAGCTTCATCACTCACGTACAGATCCTCTCAGCAACACAAGAGCGGGCCCGCTCCTCGAAAGGAACGGGCCCGCAATCGCCCTTCAGGGGCGCCGGGAACTGCGCGAACAACCACGGCCAGGCCGCGGCCGCACGACAGCAGCCACCCGGCGGACGCTTACGCGTCCTTCGACTCCTCGGCGGGAGCCTCAGCGGCCTCGTCGGCCTTGGTCGTGTCGACCGTGGCCTCGGCAGCCTCGGCGTCCTTGGCAGCGCGCTTCGTCGCGGCCTCGGCCTCACCGGTCGCCTGCTGCGCGACCGTCAGCGCCTCGACCAGCTCGATGACGGCCATGGGCGCGTTGTCGCCACGGCGGTTACCGACCTTGGTGATACGGGTGTAGCCACCCGGACGGTTCTCGTACCGCGGGCCGATCTCGGTGAAGAGCGTGTGGACGACGCTCTTGTCCGTGATGACCTGGAGCACCTGACGGCGGTTGTGAAGGTCGCCCTTCTTCGCCTTGGTGATCAGACGCTCGGCGTACGGCCGCAGACGGCGGGCCTTCGCCTCGGTGGTGGTGATACGGCCGTGCTCGAACAGCGACTTCGCGAGGTTCGCGAGGAGCAGCTTCTCGTGCGCGGCGCTGCCGCCCAGACGGGCACCCTTGGTGGGCTTCGGCATTGTTCTTCTCCTGTGTGTCTGCCCCGGCCGTGTCAGGTACCGGGGTCAGTATCCGAGCGGGCGGTCGCCCGTCGGAGATCCGGTCGGCGCCCCGAAGGGGCCCGACCGGAAGGGGCGCGGGGAACTGCGCGACAAGCCACAGTCCACCCGCACTCGAGAACCGACAGTCGGTCCCGAGCTCTTAGTACTGCTCGGTCTCGACGAACCCGGCGTCCGCGTCGTCGTCCGCGCCGAAGGCGTCCGCGGCGGCGGTCGGGTCGAATCCGGGCGGGCTGTCCTTCAGGGCCAGGCCCATGCCGGCCAGCTTCGCCTTGACCTCGTCGATCGACTTCGCACCGAAGTTGCGGATGTCGAGCAGGTCGGCCTCGGAACGGGCGACGAGCTCACCCACGGAGTGGATGCCCTCGCGCTTGAGGCAGTTGTACGACCGAACGGTGAGCTCCAGCTCCTCGATCGGCAGCGCCAGATCGGCGGCGAGCGCGGCGTCCGTCGGGGACGGACCCATGTCGATGCCCTCGGCGTCGATGTTGAGCTCACGGGCCAGCCCGAACAGCTCCACCAGCGTCTTACCGGCCGACGCCATGGCGTCACGCGGACGCATGGCCTGCTTGGTCTCGACGTCGACGATCAGCTTGTCGAAGTCGGTGCGCTGCTCGACACGCGTGGCCTCGACCTTGTACGTGACCTTCAGAACCGGCGAGTAGATGGAGTCGACCGGGATACGGCCGATCTCCTGGCCCACCTGCTTGTTCTGCACGGCGGAGACGTAACCGCGGCCACGCTCGACCGTGAGCTCCATCTCCAGCTTGCCCTTGCCGTTGAGCGTGGCGAGGACCAGGTCGGGGTTGTGCACCTCGACACCGGCCGGGGGCGCGATGTCGGCGGCGGTGACCAGACCCGGACCCTGCTTGCGCAGGTACATCACCACGGGCTCGTCGTGCTCGGACGACACGACCAGCTGCTTGATGTTGAGGATCAGGTCGGTGACGTCCTCCTTGACGCCCGGCACGGTGGTGAACTCGTGCAGGACACCGTCGATGCGGATGCTGGTGACAGCGGCACCGGGGATCGACGACAGGAGGGTGCGGCGCAGGGAGTTGCCGAGGGTGTAACCGAAGCCCGGCTCCAGCGGCTCGATCACGAACCGGGAGCGGAACTCGTCGACGACCTCTTCGGTCAACGAGGGACGCTGAGCGATCAGCATGTGTGGATCAGATCCTTCTTTCGTGGACGCCCGCTATTTGACGCCCGACGGAAACCGCACCCGTGAGAAGTGCGGGTACTGCAAGGGTACGGGCGGCAGGGGCCGATGGCCCCGTACCGCCCGAAAACCACTGTCCGTGACGCGTCAGACGCGACGACGCTTCGGCGGACGGCAGCCGTTGTGCGGGGTCGGGGTGACGTCCTGGATGGAGCCGACCTCGAGACCGGTCGCCTGGAGCGAACGGATCGCGGTCTCACGACCCGAACCCGGACCCTTCACGAACACGTCGACCTTGCGCATGCCGTGCTCCTGGGCGCGGCGGGCAGCCGACTCGGCGGCCATCTGCGCGGCGAACGGCGTGGACTTCCGGGAGCCCTTGAAGCCGACGTGGCCGGCGGAGGCCCAGGAGATCACGTTGCCGGACGGGTCCGTGATGGAGACGATCGTGTTGTTGAACGTGCTCTTGATGTGCGCGTGGCCGTGAGCGACGTTCTTCTTTTCCTTGCGGCGCACCTTCTTGGCAGCGCCCTGACGTCCCTTGGGGGGCATCTACTAACTCCTACGGGAGGTGGTCGGTCCTACAGCGAAGACCGTGGACAGGTGTCCGCTGCGGACTACTTCTTGCCCGGCTTCTTCTTGCCGGCGATGGCGCGACGCGGGCCCTTGCGGGTACGAGCGTTGGTGCTGGTGCGCTGACCGCGGACGGGCAGACCGCGACGGTGACGCAGACCCTGGTAGCAACCGATCTCGACCTTGCGGCGGATGTCGGCCTGGATCTCACGACGGAGGTCACCCTCGGTCCTGATGTTGTTGTCGACGTACTCGCGGATCGCGACGAGCTGCTCCTCGGAGAGGTCGCGAACGCGGGTGTTCGGGTCGACGCCGGTGGCGGCCAGCGTCTGCTGCGAAAGGGTCCGGCCGATGCCGAACACGTAGGTGAGGGCGACCTCCACGCGCTTGTCGCGCGGGATGTCAACACCGGAAACGCGTGCCATTCAATGGCTCCTGGTGATCTTCGGAGGTCTTCCGCAGAACCGACTCCCAGCCGCCGTACCAGGTACGAACTGGGTCCCCGGCCTCCGAGCCGGGGGTGTCAGGCGATCGCTCGCCTGGGTCCTGCGTATGAACATATTCAGCTCGCGTCGCGCGAAACTCTGCGATAGCGGTGCAGAGGGGGTAGGTCGTGCGTCAGCCCTGGCGCTGCTTGTGGCGCGGGTTCTCGCAGATGACCATGACCCGACCGTGACGGCGGATCACCCTGCACTTGTCGCAGATCTTCTTGACGCTCGGCTTGACCTTCATGGGATGTGAGGTTCTCCGGGTCAGTTGCCGGCGGCCCCGCTCACGCGGGACGTGGGCAAGATCTACTTGTACCGGTAGACGATCCGGCCACGCGTCAGGTCGTACGGAGACAGCTCCACCACGACCCGGTCGTCAGGGAGGATGCGGATGTAGTGCATACGCATCTTGCCGCTGATGTGTGCCAGGACCTGGTGGCCGTTCTGGAGCTCGACCTTGAACATGGCGTTCGGCAGAGACTCGACGACAGTGCCCTCGATCTCGATGGCACCTTGCTTCTTGGCCACGCTTCGCCCTTCGAATCGACTACCTTGATCGACTCCCCTGCGTTTCCCTTGCGGGCGCATGCGGACATGCGGGTGCACGAGAGCCGACGAGTCAGTCTACGTCAGCGCACCCGGAAAGACGAATCGGGGAAGTCTGCCCCACGCCGGAGATCATTAAGCGAGCGGGTCGGAAGCGGCCGCGATGCCGTACCCCGCGAGCCCGGCCGCACCACATGCGCGGCCCGGCCCCGCGGTCACGCCAGCGGGTCCGGCGCCGCCGTCACCCCGTACTCAGCAAGCTTGGCCTTGCCGCCGTCCGGGGCGGTCAGGACCAGGGGGCCCTGCTCCGTCAGCGCGACCGAGTGCTCCCAGTGGGACGACCAGGTGCCGTCCGTGGTGATGACGGTCCAGTCGTCCTCAAGGACCTCGGTCTTCGGCGTGCCCAGGGACACCATCGGCTCGATCGCCAGGCAGAAGCCCGGGACCAGCTTCGGCCCCTTCCCCCGCCGACGCTCGACGTAGTTCAGCAGGTGCGGGTCCATGTGCATCTCGGTGCCGATGCCGTGGCCGCCGTAGTCCTCGATGATCCCGTACTTGCCGCCGCCGGGCTTCGGCTGGCGGCGGATGTAGGTCTCGATGGCGCGGGAGACGTCGACCAGACGGTTGCCCTGCTTCATGGCCGCGATGCCGGCCCACATCGACTCCTCGGTCACCCGGGAGAGCTCGACCAGCTCCGGGGCGTGACCGGAACCGACGAAGGCGGTGTACGCGGCGTCGCCGTGCCAGCCGTCGATGATCGCGCCGCAGTCGATGGAGATGAGGTCGCCGTCCTTGAGGACGACGTCCTCGGACGGGATGCCGTGCACCACGACGTCGTTCACGGAGGTGCAGATGGTCGCCGGGAAGCCGCCGTAACCGAGGAAGTTCGACTTGGCCCCGTGCTCCGCGAGCACCTTGCGGGCGACCTCGTCCAGATCCTTGGTGCTGGCCCCTGGAACCGCGGCCTCGCGCGTGGCCGCGTGAATGGCGGCGACGACCAGCCCTGCCTCACGCATCTTGGCGATCTGCTCGGGGGTCTTGATCTGCACCATGATGGGAACGCGCCTCCTGGCCACTGGTATCGCGGCACACCAGGATACGCGTAGCACAGACGTGCGCCGAAGCGGCAGCGGTGTCCACCGGGGACGGCACAGCCCCGGCCACTTGCCCCGGGCGCTGCCGACGAAGGCCGAAGGCGCCCTGGGCGACGCGCGGTCGCACGCCGTCGGACGGCGAGCGGGGAGCACACGAAGGAGCCCCCGTCGTCCCTGGTGGGCGACGGGGGCTCCTTACGAGCTGTCGAACGCTGCTACCTGCCGGCCTCATCACGCTGCAGCGCCTCCATGGCGCGAGCCGTGACCTCCTCGACCTTGCCGAGCGCGGAGATGGTCACGACCAGCCCCTGCGCCTTGTAGTAGTCGATGATCGGCTCGGTCTGCGTGTGGTAGACCTCGAGCCGCTTGCGGACCGTCTCCTCCGAGTCGTCGTCCCGCTGGTACAGCTCGCCGCCGCAGGCGTCGCAGACGCCCTCCTGCTTCGGCCGGCTGTACGTGACGTGGAAGACGTGGCTGGAGTCCTTGCGGCAGATCCGCCGCCCGGCGATCCGCTTGACGACCTCTTCCTCGGGGACCTCGAGGTCGAGCACCGCGTCCAGCTTCATGCTCTCGGACTGGAGCATCTCGTCGAGCGCCTCGGCCTGGGAGACGTTGCGCGGGAAGCCGTCCAGCAGGAAGCCGCCCTCGGCGTCCGGCTGCTCCATACGGTCCTTGGCCATCCCGATGGTGACCTCGTCCGGCACCAGGTTGCCCGCGTCCATGTAGGACTTCGCGAGCTTCCCCAGTTCGGTCTGCCGGCTGATGTTGGCGCGGAACAGGTCGCCCGTGGAGATGTGCGGGATCGACAGGTTCTTGGCCAGGAACGCGGCCTGCGTTCCCTTCCCGGCACCCGGCGGCCCGACGAGGACGATTCGCATCAGCGGAGGAACCCTTCGTAATTGCGCTGCTGGAGCTGGCTCTCGATCTGCTTCACCGTCTCAAGACCCACACCCACGATGATCAGGATGCTGGTCCCGCCGAACGGGAAGTTTTGGTCTGCCCCGAAACCAGCCAACGCCGTCGTCGGCACGAGAGCGATCAGACCCAAGTACAGCGAGCCCGGCCAAGTGATCCGGTTGAGCACGTAGGAAAGGTACTCAGCGGTCGGTCGGCCAGCCCGGATGCCCGGGATGAAGCCACCATACTTCTTCATGTTGTCCGCGACTTCCTCGGGGTTGAACGAGATGGCCACGTAGAAGAAGGCGAAGAAAATGATCAGGAAGAAGTACAGGACCATGTGCATCGGAGCGGACGGCTGCGCGAGGTTCTTCTCGATCCAGATCTTCCATCCGGAGTTTCCTCCGGCGAACTGCGCGATCAATGCCGGGATGTAGAGCAGCGACGAGGCAAAGATCACAGGGATGATGCCCGCCTGGTTGACCTTCAGCGGGATGTACGTCGACGTACCGCCGTAGGACCGGCGGCCGATCATGCGCTTCGCGTACTGAACCGGAATACGGCGCTGAGCCTGCTCGACGAAGACCACCAGGCCGATCACGACAAGGCCCACGGCGATGACGGTGGCGAACTCGATCCAGCCGCCGGCCAGGGAGCCCTGCTCCTTGATGGCCCACAGCGCGGACGGGAAGGTCGCGGCGATCGAGATGAACATCAGGATCGACATGCCGTTGCCGATGCCGCGGTCGGTGATGAGCTCACCGAGCCACATCACGGTGGCGGTGCCCGCGGTCATCGTGATGACCATCACGATGGTGGTGAAGATCGAACGGTCCGGCACGATCTGACCGGCCACCTGGCAGTTCGGGAAGAGCGAGCCGCTGCGGGCCGTGGCCACCAGGCCGGTGCCCTGCAGGATCGCGAGCGCCACGGTCAGGTACCGGGTGTACTGAGTGATCTTCGCCGTACCGGCCTGACCCTCCTTCTTGAGGGCCTCCAGACGCGGGATCACAACGGTCAGCAGCTGAAGGATGATGCTCGCCGTGATGTACGGCATGATGCCGAGCGCGAAGATCGTGATCTGAAGCAGAGCGCCGCCGCTGAACATGTTGACCAGACCGAAAAGGCCCGTGTTGGTGCTCGCCTGGTCGATGCAGACCTGGACGGCCCTGTAGTCGACGCCGGGGATCGGGACATGCGTGCCGACCCGGTAGATCACGATGATGCCGAGCGTGAAGAGCAGCTTCTTGCGCAGGTCGGGCGTCTTGAACGCCCGGGCGAACGCGGTGAGCACGGTGCCTCCTGCGACCCCCGCGCTACTGCGTCAAGGGTGACGGTCTTGAGGTTCGACTAATAGGAACGACTTAGCTAACGGTCAACTGCCGCTCAGAGTGCCCCACACGACGCACTCCGTAAAAGTGGGCAGTGCAGGCCACCTTACCGGCGAGACTGCCGCCCTTGGAACGACCAACCGGGGATACCCCATTTGTGGGGTATCCCCGGTCGGGATCGCTCAAGTCATCGAGAAGCCTGATGGGTTCAGACGAGCTCGGTGACGCTACCGCCGGCGGCGGTGATCTTCTCCTTGGCGGAGCCGGAGACGGCGTCGACCGTCACCTGCAGCGCCACGGAGATCTCGCCCTGGCCGAGGACCTTGACGAGGCTGTTCTTGCGAACGGCACCCTTGGCGACCAGACCCTCGACGGTGACCTCGCCACCCTCGGGGTACAGCGCCGCCAGCTTGTCGAGGTTCACGACCTGGTACTCGGTCTTGAACGGGTTCTTGAAGCCCTTCAGCTTCGGGAGACGCATGTGGAGGGGCATCTGGCCACCCTCGAAGCGCTCCGGAACCTGGTAACGGGCCTTCGTACCCTTCGTACCACGACCGGCCGTCTTACCCTTCGACGCCTCACCACGACCGACACGGGTCTTGGCGGTCTTGGCGCCCGGGGCGGGACGGAGGTTGTGGATCTTGAGCGGGTTCTGCTCCGCCATGATCAGTCGACCTCCTCGACCGTCACGAGGTGGCGGACGGTGTGCACCATGCCGCGGAACTCGGGGCGGTCCTCCTTGACGACCTGCGTGTTGATGCCCTTGAGACCAAGGGAGCGCAGGGTGTCACGGTGGTTCTGCTTGCTGCCGATGTAGGACTTGACCTGCGTGATCTTGAGCTGCGCCATGATTACGCACCCGCCCCGGCACGCGCACGGAGAAGGGCCGCGGGGGCGACGTCCTCGAGCGGCAGACCACGGCGGGCCGCGATCTCCTCGGGACGCTGCAGGCCCTTCAGGGCCTCCACGGTCGCGTGCACGATGTTGATCGCGTTGTCGGAGCCGAGCGACTTCGACAGCACGTCGTGGATACCGGCGCACTCGAGCACGGCACGCACGGGACCACCGGCGATCACACCGGTACCCGGCGAAGCCGGCTTGAGGAGAACGACGCCGGCAGCCTTCTCACCCTGGATGGGGTGCGGGATGGTGCCCTGGATGCGGGGGACCTTGAAGAAGTGCTTCTTGGCCTCCTCAACGCCCTTGGCGATGGCGGCCGGCACCTCCTTGGCCTTGCCGTAACCGACACCCACGGTGCCGTCACCGTCGCCCACCACGACCAGCGCGGTGAAGCTGAAGCGACGACCACCCTTCACAACCTTGGCGACGCGGTTGATCGCGACGACGCGCTCAACGTACGCGGTCTTCTCGGCGGCAGCAGCGCCGCCGTCACGGCCCTTCCGGTCCCGCCGCTCGCCGCCACCGGCACCGCTTCCGCGGCGCTGGGGTCCAGCCATTGGATTACCTCTCTCTTTCCGCTAGCTACAAGCGGCTCAGAACTTGAGCCCGGCTTCGCGGGCGGCGTCCGCCAGGGCGGCGATGCGCCCGGCGTACTGGTTGCCACCACGGTCGAACACGACGGCCTCGACACCGGCGGCCTTGGCACGCTCGGCGACCAGGGCGCCGACCTTCTTGGCCTGCGAGGACTTGTCCTCGGCACCGCGGATCGACGCGTCCAGAGAGGACGCCGACGCCAGGGTGTGACCCTTCAGGTCGTCGATCACCTGCGCCACGATGTGGCGGTTGGAGCGGGTCACGACCAGACGGGGACGCTCCGCCGTACCGTTGATCCGCTTGCGGATCCGGATGTGACGGCGCTTGATCGCGGCGCGCTTGTAGGCGTCGCCCTTGAGGATCTTCTGCCCGTATGCCATGGCTTACTTACCCGCCTTTCCGACCTTGCGGCGGATGACTTCGCCCTCGTACTTGACACCCTTGGCCTTGTACGGGTCGGGCTTGCGCAGCTTGCGGATGTTGGCCGCAACCTCGCCGACCTTCTGCTTGTCGATGCCCTCGACCTGGAAGCGGGTCGGGGACTCCACCTTGAAGGTGATGCCCTCGGGCGCCTCGACGGTGATCGGGTGGCTGTAGCCGAGCGCGAACTCGAGGTTCGAGCCCTTGGCCGTCACGCGGTAACCGACACCGCTGATCTCGAGCTTCTTCACGTAACCCTGGGTCACGCCGGTGATCATGTTCGCCACCAGCGTGCGGGACAGGCCGTGCAGGGCCTTGTTCTGACGCTCGTCGTTGGGGCGGGTGACGTTCAGAACGCCGTCCTCACCCTTGGCGATGTCGATCGGCGCGGCAACGGTGTGGGTCAGCGAGCCCTTGGGGCCCTTGACCGAAACCGTACGGCCGTCGATGGTGACGTCCACGCCGGCGGGAACCGTGATGGGGAGCTTGCCAATACGCGACATAGCTGTTTCCTCCGTTCCCTTCCGTTACCAGACGTAGGCGAGGACTTCCCCACCCACGCCCTTCTTGCCGGCCTGCTTGTCGGTGAGGAGCCCGTGCGACGTGGAGATGATCGCCACGCCGAGGCCGCCGAGCACCTTCGGCAGGTTGGTGGACTTCGCGTAAACCCGCAGACCGGGCTTGGAGATCCGCTTGATGCCCGCGATGGAGCGCTCACGGTTGGGGCCGAACTTCAGCTCCAGGACGAGGTTCTTGCCGACCTCGGCGTCCTCGACCTTCCAGCCCGTGATGAAGCCCTCCTGCTGGAGGATCTCCGCGATGTGCGACTTGATCTTCGAGTGCGGCATCGCCACGGTGTCGTGGTACGCCGAGTTCGCGTTCCGCAGACGCGTGAGCATGTCTGCGATCGGATCAGTCATGGTCATGAATTGGCCTTCGGCCTCTCTCGCCGGGGTTTCCTGGTGCGCCATCCCTCTCCCCGATCCGAGACGGGACGGGTGCGGCGCGGTGGACCTACGGCGTAGTAAGTCGTACGGGCGCGACAGGCGCCCAACCCCACAAGCCTAAGCCATGCGGGAGTGGGCCCCTGTCCACCCAGATGCTTACCGAGAGCTTCCGGAATCCCTGAAAGAGGGGATTACCAGGAGCTCTTGGTCACGCCCGGCAGCTCGCCACGGTGAGCCATCTCACGAAGGCACACGCGGCACAGGCCGAACTTGCGGTACACGGAGTGCGGGCGGCCACAGCGCTGGCAGCGGGTGTAGCCACGCACACCGAACTTGGGCTTGCGAGCAGCCTTAGCGATCAGAGCCTTCTTCGCCATCTCGCTCACGCCTCCTTGAAGGGGAAGCCGAGGTGACGAAGGAGCGCGCGGCCCTCAGCGTCGTTGGTCGCCGTGGTGACCACGGTGATGTCCATACCCCGGACGCGGTCGATCTTGTCCTGGTCGATCTCGTGGAACATGACCTGCTCGGTGAGACCGAAGGTGTAGTTGCCACGGCCGTCGAACTGCTTGGGGGACAGACCACGGAAGTCGCGGATGCGCGGCAGCGCGAGCGACAGGGTGCGGTCCAGGAACTCCCACATGCGGTCGCCACGGAGCGTGACGTGGGCACCGATCGGCTGGCCCTCACGCAGCTTGAACTGCGCGATGGACTTGCGGGCCTTGGTGACGGCCGGCTTCTGACCGGTGATCGTGGTGAGGTCGCGGATCGCGCCCTCGATCAGCTTCGAGTCACGGGCGGCGTCGCCGACACCCATGTTGACCACGATCTTGACGAGGCCGGGAACCTGCATGACGTTCTCGTACTTGAACTCGTCACGCAGCTTGCCCGCGATCTCCTCGCGGTACTTCTGCTTCAGACGCGGAGTGGTGGTGGTAGCCATCAGATGTCCTCACCCGTCCGCTTGGCAACGCGGATCTTGTTGCCCTCTTCGTCGAAGCGGTAGCCGACACGCGTGACGACCTTGTTGCCGTCCTTCTCAACGACCAGCTGGACGTTGGAGACGTGGATCGGCGCCTCGGTGGTCACGATGCCGCCGGCCTGGGAACCGCGAGCGGTCGGACCGGCCTTGGTGTGCTTCTTGACCCGGTTGACACCCTCGACCAGGACGCGCTCGTCGCGCGGGTAAGCGGCAATGACCTTGCCCTGCTTGCCCTTGTCCTTGCCGGTGATGACCTGGACCAGGTCGCCCTTCTTGATCTTCATGCTTACAGCACCTCCGGCGCGAGCGAGATGATCTTCATGAACTTCTTCTCGCGCAGCTCACGGCCGACCGGGCCGAAGATGCGGGTGCCGCGAGGGTCGCCGTCGTTCTTCAGAATGACGGCGGCGTTCTCGTCGAAGCGGATGTACGAGCCGTCCGGACGGCGGCGCTCCTTGACGGTGCGAACGATGACCGCCTTGACGACGTCACCCTTCTTCACGTTGCCACCGGGGATCGCGTCCTTGACGGTGGCGACGATGACGTCACCGATGCCCGCGTAGCGGCGACCGGAGCCACCGAGCACACGGATGCAAAGGATCTCCTTCGCACCAGTGTTGTCGGCGACACGCAGTCGCGACTCCTGCTGGATCACGTCTATCTCCTGTTTGTCTGCCGGTTCCCCGGGCGGGTGTGCAAGTGACACACCCACCCGGAGCCTGGCGGAACTGTCCTGCGGGATACCCCGCAGGAATTACTTGGCCTTCTCGAGGATCTCGACGACGCGCCAGCGCTTCGTCGCGGACAGCGGCCGGGTCTCCATGAGGAGGACGCGGTCGCCGACACCCGCGGCGTTCTGCTCGTCGTGCGCCTTGAGCTTGTTCGTACGGCGGATGACCTTGCCGTACAGCGCGTGCTTCACACGGTCCTCGACGGCGACGACGACGGTCTTGTCCATCTTGTCGCTGACGACGAGACCCTCACGGGTCTTGCGGAAACCGCGCGCCTCTGCGTTCTCAGTCACGTTCTTCTCGCTCATCAGGCGTTCTCCACCGTTTCGATGCCCAGCTCACGCTCGCGCATCAGGGTGTAGATCCGCGCGATGTCCTTGCGGACCGCCTTGAGACGGCCGTGGTTCTCGAGCTGACCGGTCGCCGCCTGGAAGCGGAGGTTGAACAGCTCTTCCTTGGCCTCGCGGAGCTTCGCCAGAAGCTCCTCGTTGCCCAGCTCGCGCAGCTCGGACGCCTTGGTACCGGCCGACATCACGCTTCACCTGCCTCGCGCTTGACGATCCGGCACTTCATCGGCAGCTTGTGGGCGGCGCGAGTCAGAGCCTCACGGGCGATCTTCTCGTTGGGGTACGACAGCTCGAACATCACGCGTCCGGGCTTGACGTTGGCGATCCACCACTCCGGCGAACCCTTACCGGAACCCATGCGGGTCTCGGCAGGCTTCTTGGTGAGGGGACGGTCCGGGTAGATGTTGATCCAGACCTTGCCACCACGCTTGATGTGACGCGTCATGGCGATACGAGCGGCCTCGATCTGACGGTTCGTCACGTACGCCGGGGTGAGCGCCTGGATGCCGTACTCGCCGAACGCAACCTGCGTCCCACCCTTGGACATACCGTTGCGCTTCGGGTGGTGCTGCTTGCGGTGCTTGACCCTACGGGGGATCAGCATGTCGGTCAGGCCTCCGTTCCGGTGCTCTCAGCCGGAGCGGACGCGGGAGCCTCGGCCTTGGGGGCCTCGGCGCCGGCAGCCTGCTGCGGCTTGCGACCGCGCCGCTCGCCACCACGGCCACCACGGGCCGGGCGGTCGGCACCACCACGGGCCGGGCGGTTACCCGCACGGGCCGCAGCGTTCTCGGCGCGGACCTCGGCGATGTTCTTGACGTCGCCCTTGTAGATCCAGACCTTCACACCGATGCGGCCGAAGGTCGTCTTGGCCTCGAAGAAGCCGTAGTCCACGTTCGCGCGGAGCGTGTGCAGGGGCACGCGGCCCTCGCGGTAGAACTCCGAGCGGGACATCTCGGCGCCACCGAGGCGGCCACCGCACTGGATCTTGATGCCCTTGGCGCCGGCCTTCATCGCCGACTGCATGCTCTTACGCATGGCGCGGCGGAAGGAGACGCGGGAGGAGAGCTGCTCGGCGACGGCCTGGGCCACCAGCTGAGCGTCCGTCTCCGGGTTCTTGACCTCGAGGATGTTCAGCTGGACCTGCTTGCCGGTCAGCTTCTCCAGGTCACCGCGGATGCGGTCGGCCTCGGCGCCACGGCGGCCGATGACGATGCCCGGACGCGCGGTGTGGATGTCCACGCGGACACGGTCACGGGTGCGCTCGATCTCCACCTTCGAGATACCGGCGCGCTCCATGCCGGACGTCATCATCCGACGGATGGCGACGTCTTCCTTGACGTAGTCCTTGTACAGCTTGTCGGCGTACCAACGCGACTTGAAGTCGGTCGTGACACCGAGCCGGAACCCGTGCGGGTTTACCTTCTGGCCCATTACCGGGTTCCTTCCTTGCTGGCGACGACCACGGTGATGTGGCTGGTCCGCTTGCGGATCCGGTAGGCACGGCCCTGGGCACGCGGACGGAACCGCTTCAGGGTCGGGCCCTCGTCGACGTACGCCTCGCTGATGTACAGCGAGGAGGCGTCCGGGTGGTCGTAGTTGTGCGCGGCGTTGGCGATGGCGCTGTCGAGCACCTTGCCGACCGGCACAGAGGCAGCCTGCGGAGCGAATCGCAGGACCGCCTGGGCCTCCGTGGCGTCCATGCCACGGATGAGGTCCACCACACGGCGGGCCTTCATGGGCGTGACGCGGATGTACCGCGCCTGGGCCCTGGCTTCCATGGTTGTCCCTTCAGTTACTTACGTGTCTGAATGCGATCCGCTACTAGCGGCGCTTCGACTTCCGGTCTTCCTTGACGTGGCCCCGGAAGGTGCGCGTCGGCGAGAACTCGCCGAGCTTGTGGCCGACCATCGACTCGGTGACGAACACCGGGATGTGGGTCTTGCCGTTGTGCACCGCGAGCGTGTGGCCGAGCATGGCCGGCACGATCATGGAGCGACGGGACCAGGTCTTGATGACGTTCTTGGTGCCGGCTTCGTTCTGGGCTTCCACCTTCTTGATCAGGTGGTCGTCGACGAAGGGCCCCTTCTTGAGACTGCGCGGCATCTAAACCCGCTCCTAGCGCTTCTTGTTCGTCTTGCGGCGGCGGACGATGTACTTGTTGCTCGCCTTCTTGGGAGCACGAGTACGACCTTCCTTCTGACCCCACGGGGAGACCGGGTGGCGACCACCGGAGGTCTTGCCCTCACCACCACCGTGCGGGTGGTCAACCGGGTTCATCGCCACACCGCGAACGGTCGGGCGGACGCCCAGCCAGCGCTTGCGGCCGGCCTTACCCCAGTTGATGTTGCTCTGCTCGGCGTTGCCGACCTCGCCGACGGTGGCGCGGCAGCGCACGTCGACCAGGCGGATCTCACCGGAGGGCATGCGCAGGTGGGCCATCTGGCCCTCCTTCGCGAGCAGCTGCACGGAGGCACCGGCGGAGCGGGCGAACTTGGCACCGCCGCCCGGACGAAGCTCCACGGAGTGGATCGTCGTACCGACCGGGATGTTGCGCAGCGCCAGGTTGTTGCCGGGCTTGATGTCGGCCGCGGGGCCGTTCTCGATCCGGTCACCCTGGTTGAGGCCCTTGGGGGCCAGGATGTAGCGCTTCTCGCCGTCCGCGTAGTGCAGGAGCGCGATGCGCGCGGTGCGGTTGGGGTCGTACTCGATGTGCGCGACCTTCGCCGGCACGCCGTCCTTGTCGTGACGACGGAAGTCGATCACACGGTAGGCGCGCTTGTGGCCACCACCCTGGTGGCGGACGGTCACACGACCGGAGTTGTTACGGCCACCCTTGCTGTGCAGGGGGCGGACCAACGACTTCTCCGGCGTGGACCGCGTGACCTCGACGAAGTCGGCGACGCTGGAACCACGACGGCCCGGCGTAGTCGGCTTGTACTTGCGGATTCCCATTTCTCAGTCCTCGTCCGATATCGGACGATCCGGACCGCCCTCAGGCGGTCGGACCGCCGAAGATGTCGATACGGTCGCCCTCGGCGAGGGTCACGATCGCGCGCTTGGTGGCGGCACGCTGGCCGAAGCCCGTGCGGGTCCGCTTGCGCTTGCCGGCGCGGTTGATCGTGTTGACCCCGGTGACCTTGACCGAGAAGACCGCCTGGACGGCCTGCTTGATCTGGGTCTTGTTGGCGTTCGGGTCGACGATGAACGTGTACTTGTTCTCGTCCAGGAGCGCGTAGCTCTTCTCCGACACGACCGGCTTCAGCAGCACGTCACGGGGGTCCGTGTACGCCTTGCTGGGCGCGGTGACGACGGTGTTCTTGCCCTCGGCGGCGTGGCGACGCGCCTTGGCGACGCGAGCGGCCTTGGCCTTCTTCGCGGCCTTCGAGGCAATGGCGGGGTGACGGATAGCCATCAGGCCTCGCTCCCTTCGGTGTCATTGGCCTTCGGGCCGGACACGAAGGACTCGAAGGCGGCCTGGGTGAAGACCACGTCGTCGGAGACGAGAACGTCGTACGTGTTCAGCTGGCCCGGCTCCAGGATGTGGACCTGGGGCAGGTTGCGGGCGGACAGCCACGCGGCCTCGTCGGCGCGCTCGACGACCAGGAGCAGGTTCTTGCGCTCCGAGATCTTGCCGAACAGGCTCTTCGCGGCCTTCGTGGAGGGGGTCTCGCCCTCGATCACGCCGGAGACGACGTGGATGCGGTTGTTGCGGGCCCGGTCGGTGAGGGCGTGGCGCAGGGCCGCGGCCTTCATCTTCTTCGGGGTCCGCTGCGAGTAGTCACGCGGCACGGGACCGTGCACGACGCCACCACCGGCGAACTGCGGCGCGCGGGTCGAACCCTGACGGGCGCGACCGGTGCCCTTCTGGCGGTACGGCTTCTTGCCACCACCGCGGACCTCGCCACGCGTCTTGGTCTTGTGCGTGCCCTGGCGGGCAGCGGCCAGCTGCGCGACGACGACCTGGTGAAGCAGCGGAACGCTGATCTTCTCTACGCCGAAGATCTCCGCGGGGAGCTCGACGGAACCGGCCTTGTCGCCCGCCGGCGAAAGGATGTCAACAGTGCTCATCGGTTACCTCAGGCCCCCTTGGCCGCGGTGCGGACCAGGACGAGGCCGCCGTTCGGACCGGGAACCGCGCCCTTGATGAGCAGCAGACCCTTCTCCGCGTCAACGGCGTGGACGGTCAGGTTCTGGGTGGTGACCCGCTCGTTGCCCATGCGACCCGCCATGCGGAGGCCCTTGAACACACGGCCCGGGGTGGCGCAGCCACCGATGGAACCGGGCGAGCGGTGCTTGCGCTGGGTGCCGTGACCGGCGCCGAGGCCACCGAAGTTGTGGCGCTTCATGACACCGGCGAAGCCCTTGCCCTTGCTCTTGCCGGTGACGTCGACCTTCACGCCGGCCTCGAACACCTCGGCGGTGACTTCCTGGCCGAGCGTGTACTCGGAGGCGTCCGCGGTGCGGATCTCGACGAGGTGACGACGGGGGGTGACGTCGGCCTTCGCGAAGTGGCCCTTGAGGGGCTTGTTCACCTTGCGCGGGTCGATCTCGCCGAAGGCGAGCTGGACGGACTCGTAGCCGTCGACGTCGTTGGTACGCACCTGGGTGACGACGTTGGGGCCGGCCTTGACGACGGTGACCGGAACAACACGGTTGTTCTCGTCCCACACCTGCGTCATGCCGAGCTTCTCGCCCAGGATGCCCTTGATCTGCTTAGCCATTCTCAGATCACCGACCCTCAGAGCTTGATCTCGATGTCGACACCGGCCGGGAGGTCGAGTCGCATCAGAGAGTCAACGGTCTTGGGCGTCGGGTCGAGGATGTCGATCAGGCGCTTGTGCGTGCGCATCTCGAAGTGCTCGCGCGAGTCCTTGTACTTGTGCGGCGACTTGATGACGCAGTACACGTTCTTCTCAGTGGGCAGCGGCACCGGGCCCGCGACCGACGCACCAGTGCGGGTCACCGTCTCGACGATCTTCTTCGCCGAGGAGTCGATGACCTCGTGGTCGTAGGCCTTGAGCCGGATGCGGATCTTCTGTCCCGCCATGGCTACTCAGTAGTCCTGTCTCTCTTACGCTCTGGAACCCGGTGTTCCCTGCCCTCTCCTCCGACCCACGCGGTCGGGCGTGTCGCGCTCCCGCTGACACAGATGTCCCTTGTTCGAACATCCCTGCGTGGGAACACGGCCCTTCCGGAACCGCAAGCCGGGAGCTGAGAGGCCCACCGGGTGCCTGGCCGGTGCCGCGCATACGCTTCCCGGAAGATTCCCGTACGTCCGCCCCAGCGCTGCCTAGTGGCAGTTAGGGCGACGAGTACTGTGGGACTCGCTTCCGGTCCTCCCGGCGGGAGGCGCGCAGCATCAACACTCGACCGAGCAACTCGGACAGTCTGCCATATGGGGACGGGGCTCCGCCAATCGAGCCGGAGAGAATACCCCGAGGGTGATGAAGGTCAAACCCGGGCGCCCGCTCGCGGGGCCGACCGGGTGCCCCGCCCCTGCCGCCGTGTCACGGCGGGAACCGCGCCGCTCGGCACCGGGATCATCACCGGCCGTGATCGCGCCGCCGCCTCCTATGGGCCGCGAGGTGAGTCCGCGCAGCCTCGGGGCCGGGGCCCGTGAGCCGGCCGTCGCCGGTCTCACGGGCCGGCCGTCAGCTCTCCGCTCGTCCCGGGCGGGGTCCCGTGAGCTGCCCCGGGAGCGGCTCGGCCGGGTCCTTGGGGACGAGGAGGCGGAGCGTGTCGCGAAGCAGCGTGCTGGAGGTGTGCACGGTGTAGGGGAAGTAGACGACCTCCACCCCTACCTTCGCGAACCGGTTCTCGAGGGACGTCCAGACCTCCGTGCCGAGCCAGTCGTCGCCCTTGAAGATGACGTCGAACCCGACCTGCTTCCAGATCTCGATCTTGTCTTCCACGGTCGCGACGAAGGTCTCGTCGACGTAGCGCACACTGCGGACGATCTGGAGTCGCTCGGAGAGAGGCACGACGGGCGGTCTGCCTTTCATACGCACCACGAGGTCGTCGGAGCAGACACCGGCGACGAGCCGGTCGCAGTGCTCCCGGGCCCGGCGCAGGACGTTCAGATGGCCCACGTGGAAGAGGTCGAAGACCCCGGGTGCGTAACCGAGGCGTTCCCCCATCAGCGGTTGCCCTTGGTCCGTGCGGTGCTGGCCGCGGTGACCACGAGCGCGCTCGACATGGGCGAGGCGTTCTCGCCGTCGGTGACGGCGATCCGGTAGCGGTGGCTGGAGCCGGGTGTGACGGTGTCCGTGTACGTCATCAGGGGGCGGCGCCACTCCGCGGAGCGCCGCGTCGGCGCGGCCACGAGCCTGCCGTCCCGGTAGATGAGGTACTTCAGCCTCGCGTCGTCCCGGTCCCATGCGGCACGCCAGGTGAGCGTGATCCGGCCGGCGCCCGAGGACGAGGCCCGCAGCCGTGGCGGGTCCTGCGGGGCGCCCCGGTCGGGTCCGGCCGCGAAGCGGGTCAGGCTCTGCTGCCGTCTGCCGTTGACCGTGGTGAACTCGCCGCCGGCCCAGAGGATCTGGCCGGCCATCCTCAGCGCCCGGGGGCCGTTGCCCTCGCCGAGCCCGCCGTCCGTGTCGGGGAACCAGTGCAGGATGCGCCGGTCCCTGACCGACTGGGCCAGGAAGTGCTGGCGGAAGTTGCCCTCGGTGAAACCCCCGGGGGTGTCCCTGCAGTCGTGGGCGTGGGATCCGCTGTAGAGGACACCGTTGTGCAGCGCCAGGGCCTGGGTGGCGCCCAGGCAGGTGTCCTTCCACACCATCTTGCCGCTGCCGAGGCGGCCGGCGATGCGGCCGTCGAAGATGCCCGTTCCGCTGCCCTCGGCGGCGACGTAGAAGTTGGTCGCGTCGCGTGTCAGCGCCTTCACCGCCGACCTCGCCGGCAGCCAGTCCGGGTAGGAGGTCACCGTCTTGCCGGTGGTCGGGTGCAGGGCGACGAGCTTGAACTCGAACTCGTCGTTGACCTCCAGGAAGTCGCCGCCGACGATGACCTTGCCGAATCGGGGCGCGGCGCTGACGGCCCGTACCGGAGCGTCGATCCTCGCCTTGAACGGCAGCAGCGAGCCGTCGGGAGTGAGCGCGGCGATGCGCTGCCTCCTCTTGCCGTTGACGCTCGTGAAGTCGCCCCCGAGATAGACCGCACTGTCCGTGACGTCGATGGCCCGGACGTACGACGACACGTCCGGGCGGAACTCCTTGCGCAGCGAGCAGTCGGCCGTGTCGAGCGCGGCCGCGCCGGACGCCTCGGCATGGCCGGCCCTTCCGAACGAGCCACCGATGTACAGCACCTTGCCGTCCTTTGACGCCTTCAGCGCCCGTACGGTGTCGCCGGCGCCGGAGAAGGACGGGTCGCACGGCAGCAGTCGGCCGGTTCTGGCGTCGAACGCGGCGAAGTTCTTGCGCGCGACCTCCTGCTGGCCGGGTCCGGCGCCCGGGGGACGGACGTTGTCGAAGGTCCCGCCGACGTACACGACGCCGCCCGCGTACTCGATCGACCAGACGATGCCGTCGGTCTGCCAGGTCGCCAACGTGTCGGCGGTCAGGGTCCTTTCGTCACCGTCGGCTGCCGAGGCCGAGGCGGTGATGAGCGAGGCAGCCGCGAGGAGCGCCACGGCCGAAGCCGTGGTAGCCCCTCTTTTCGTGCTTTTTCTCAGGCGCATGGGACATCCCGGGTTGCAGCAAGTACGGGTGGGAGGAGGGGAGAAGGAGCGGCGGTCTCGGTGCCGAGATCCGGCTCAAGTGGCGCGTTCGCGCAGCACACCGACGAGTTCGTGGACTCCCAGAGCTTTGCGAAATCGCCACAAACCTATACCGAATGTGAAAAGTCCTACGGTGATTGCGGCGGCAAGTCCGACGGCCGTGTCACCTGCCAGCAACCTGACGGGAAGGACCAACGGCACGGTGAGGCACAGGCCGGTGACCGTCGCCATGAGGTATCCGCCGTCGACGATCGTGAAGCCCGGATGCCGCCGTACCAGCGCGGCGGAGAGCAGGTTCTCGACGATGGTCGCCGCTCCCCAGGAAAGGGCGGCTCCGAGCACGCCCAGACGGGGAACGGCGAGGAGGCCGACCGTCAGCTGCACCGCGAACGCGACACCCGTGACCGCCAGATGCCAGGAACTCTTGCCGGCCATGAGAAGCACGGTCTGGGCGTTTCCCACGCCCACGTTGACCGCCGAGGCGACACAGAGCACGACCAGCGCGTGCGCCCCCTGCTGGAACTCCGGCCCGAACAACGACAGAACGGTGCCGGGGAAACTCGTGAGCAGGACGAGCAGTGGCCAGGAGAACAGCACGATCCAGCGCGTGGAGATCCGGTACAGATGGCGCCCCTGGGCGATGTCGCCCACCGCGAGGAGACGGCTGATCTCCGGGGCGACGGCCAGCCGGATGGCGAGCTGGAGCAGGGTCGCCGCGATGACGACACGGCCTACGGCGGTGTAGATGCCCGCCTCTTCACTCGTCGCCAGGCAGGAGAGCAGGACGACACCCACCCAGACCGCGCTGATGTCGAAGACGGAGGAGACGGCCCGTGGCGCCGCGAAGGCCCAGAACCCGCGCCGGGTGTCGGCCGTGTCCCGTCCGGACGTGTGCGCCGGACTCGTCCGGCGGCATCGGCGCAGCGCGCGGAAGGCGAGGAGGAAGCCCGCCAGGGACGGCACGAGCCAGGCCGCGGCCAGATTCAGCACGCCAGGGGCGAACAGCACCACCGGGACGGCGATCACCACGCGCAGCACCGGTTTGCCGATCTGCTCGACACCGACGAACGGGATCACGGTGCCGTAGCCCTGGGTGGCGCCCAGCATGATCAGGGTGATCGTGGCCAGGGGGAGGAACACGGCGAAGAGCCGGACCAGGGTCACCGCGTCGTCCGCGGCGAGGTTCGGCAGCAACGAGGTGGCGGCCCACGGCGACAGGAACAGGAGCGTGGCGGCCCCGGTGCTCGCCGCGGCTCCCGGCAGGACCGCGCTGCGCAGGAGTGCGCCCACCTTGTGGCCGCCGGTGGTGGCCAGGTCCCCGGAGACGAACCGCACCAGGCCGGTGTCGGCGCCGAGCTTGCAGGCGTTGCACAGGATGGTGAAGGCCGCCACTCCGGTGAACACCGCCCCCGCCCCGTACGCGCCGAGGGCACGGGTGACCAGGGCGACCAGGACGTATCCGAAGACCGCGTTGACCGTCGAGCCGAGAAAGCCCCACCACCCGCCGCGCGCGGTGGCGGCGACCCCGGACCGGGCGGTCGGTCCGCCGGTCGCGGGGACGGCCGTACCGGAGGCGCTCACCGGGAAGCGGTGAGCGTGTCGTCCCGCACGGGTGCGGTCGGTTTCTCCACGGCGTCGTCGCCCGGCGCGGACGGTGCCGGGGAAGGCGTCCGCCGCCACGCGCGGCGCGTCCGCTCGCTGACCAGGAGGCGGGCCGGTCGGCCGCGGGGCGCACTGTCGTGGAGCGCGGCGCCCACGATGCGGCCTCCCGAGCAGCCGATCAGCTCGCGTACCCGCCTGAGGTCGTCGCGCCTGCTCTCCCCCAGGCCGGCCACCACGACGACGCCGTCCACGCGTTGGGCGAGCGCGAGACTCTCGGTGTGGTCCAGCAGGGGCGGGGCGAGGACGAGCGTGGCCCTTTCGGGAGCGGCGCCTGGCAGAGCGCGCGCCGCGAGCGGGGCGGCCGGTCCGTCGTCCGCGGCGGTGCCGCGGACCTCGGGCCAGAGCGTGAATCGCCCGGCTGTGCCGGCGTCCACGACCACCGCACCCCCGGGCATGTCGGGTGGTACGGACTCGTCGGCCGTCAGCGGCAGACGTGCCGGCAGACCGGGTGTGTGCCCCCTCGCGTCCACGAGCAGCACCTGCTCACCGGATTCGGCGAGTGCGGCGGCGAGGTTCACCGCGACGGCCTCGGCGCCTCGTTCCCGCTTCGGTGCCACGACCATGAGCGTGCCCACGGCCGCGGGACCGTCGCCGCCGCGCAGCCGGAAGGCGAGGGTGCGGTACGCCGCGGCGCGGCTGCCGTCGCTCCGGCCCACCTCCAGCGGTTCGCCCTTGGCGTCGTGGCCCGGGAGGATCCCCAGCACCGGGGCGAGCAGCGCCCCTTGGACCTCGTCGATCGAGCGGGCCCGCGGCTCCAGAGCGGAGCGCAGCCAGGCGAGCACGACGCCCAGGACGAGACCACCGGTCAGGCCGAGCGGGAGGAGCCAGCCGGGGCCCGGCCCCGAGGGCCGCGCCGCCGGCTCGGCGGTGCGGACGATGTCGCCGCCGGTGGTGTCGTACGCCCTGATGTCCGAGAGTTTCTTGCGCAGAACGCCGATCTGCTGCTGGACGCCCGCGGTGCCCGCCGCGGGGTCGGCGGACCTCTTCCTGGCGCTGATCCGCTGGGTGAGGTCGGCGACCTGCTGCTCCAGCCCGGTGGCCATCCGCGCGATCATGGCTCTGGACCGGCCCTGCCGGTCGGCGAGGTAGGCCGCCGCGAAGGCGTTGCTCACCCGGGCGGCGCGCTGCGCGGAGCCCGCGGTGTACTCGAAGCGGAGCACCTGGGTGTCCGGGGGGTTCGTCACGCGCAGGTCCGTCAGCAGCGCGTCGGCGCGGGAGGGGTGTCCCAGTGCCGTCGCCGCCCGTGCCGCGACCGTCGCGCTGAGCGCGATGTGCCGCTCCGTGCCCATGCTCAGCTGGCTGTCGGCGGCCACCCCGGACGTGCTGAAGGGGTCGGTCCTCGGGCGGACGAGCACCTCGCTGGTGGAGGTGTAGTCGCCCGCGCGCAGCAGGACCAGGAGCAGTCCGCCGAGCAGCCCGAGGAGCACGCCCAGCGCGATGGTCGCGCGGTAGCCGAGGAGCAGGCGCAGCTGGTCGCGAAGCCGGTCGGGGTCGTCGTAGCGATCGTCGAGGCCGGCGGAGCTGGTCACGGATGCCTCCTGTGTCCGGGGACGAGTCCGGGGATGGGTGCGTGGTCCGAGGTCGCGGGCGGCCGCACCGGTGACGGGGACCGGGACGGCCGGGCGGCGCGGGTGGTGATGAGGAGCGGAACGGTCAGGAGCAGCAGCAGCGGACCGACGATCGCCATGAGACTGCCGCGCAGGAAGACCATCTGGTAAAAGGCGAAGGCGGGAACCAGCAGAACCGCCAGCGTGCCTTGCCGGTGCCGCAGCCGCTCCCGGACGTCGTCCATCCGCCGTCCGGCCGCGCCCAGCAGGCAGAAGGCTGCGACAACGCACGGAGCACCGCCCCACAGGTAGCTCTCGATCCACACCGGAGCGGAGAGGTTGTGGAAGTCGTAACCGGCGTACTGGGCGAGTTCGATACCCGTGGCCTGTGGTTTGTCGGGCCACATCGAGCGGGGCACCATGAACAGGAAGAGGCCGAGTGCCGCCGACGGCGAGAAGCCGTTTTCCTGCACATAGTCGATGCCGGTCTGCATTTGCTGAAAAGCGTCGTAGTCCATGCTGCTGCTGAACTGCTCCGCCAGCGGTACGACGTGCAGCGCCTCGCGTTCGTCGTAACGGAAGTAGTCGCTGTACGGAAAAGCGAAAAGCACCAGGGCGGTGATCGCCGCGGCGGCGACACGGAAGACCCGCGGGCTGCTGAACCGGCGCCAGGAGAAGAGCAGGACCAGAAGGACGGTTCCGGCCCAGAAACGTGGCCTGCTGATCGGGTTGTTGACGATCACGTTGAGCGCGAGGAGACACGGGAGCGCTGTCCAGCGCACCGCCCGCGGCAACCGGTGCCTCCGGTCGGGGCGGGGCAGTCGGACGAGGGCCACCAGGGCCCAGAAGGCGGGGACGGCGAGGATCCAGACCCGCAGCGTGTGCGTGGGGTCCGCTTCGGTCCGCGACTGCCACAGAGCCTGTCTGCTGGTGAAGAACGCCCGCAGACCGCCCTCCTGCCCGGGGATCAGCACGGTTCCGAGGAGGAGCGACACACCGCACAGGAGAAGGACGGGCAGCGGTGAGAGGCTGCGGGACAGCAGGGGCGCGAACACCAGCGACCTGCTGTCGTCGCGTCCGGCGGCCAGCGCCACGCCCGCGCTGTAGGCGAGGAGCCCGAGTTCGGTGAGCCCGGTGGCCGCCAGAGCGGTCGTCTCACCGGTGCGGTATTGCAGCGGGTAGGAATCGGTGGCGAGCATGGCGAGCGGAGCCAGTCCGAGCCACACATAGGCGAAGAGCCAGAACCCGAAGGCGACGAGGCGCACCGAGGTGTCCGTGAGGACTTTGGTGAGCCCTCCTCCGGCATGCGCCACGACCACGCACTGCACGGCGAGAGCCGCTCCGAATCGCGTGTCCGTGGACTGCAGGATCAGCGCGGGCAGAAGGACGACGAGCAGCAGGGCCCAGACGCCTACCGCAGCCATGCAACGGACTTGGCTGTCCCGCACCCGCATCCCCTCATCGATGCCGTGAATGAACGAATCAACAGCGATCGATTTATAGCCCAGAGCCGGAACATATCAGGCGATATTGCCGGGCGTTTCTTTCAGGGAATTCCCTTATGTGTGTCGTATTTTAATTCAATGACTGATATGTTCGCGGGTCGCCGCGTTCTCCTCGTGTCGACCAACTACGCCCCCGAGCACGCCGGAATCGCCCCCTATTCGACCCTGACCGCGGAACACCTGGCCGCTCGCGGCGCCGAAGTCGACGTCCTGGCGGGAATGCCGCACTATCCGGGCTGGCGGGTGCACGGCGACTACCGCGGGCGCTGGCGCATGGTGGAGGACCGCGGGGGTGTCCGGGTCCATCGCCGCCGCGGCTTCGTTCCCACGCGTCAGACCGCGCTGCTCAGGGCGGCCTACGAGGCCAGTTTCCTGGCCCACGGCTCGATCCGGCCGCCGGCCGCTCCGCCGGACCTGGTGCTGAGCCAGATGCCGACCCTCGCCGGCGGTGTGATCGGCGCCAGGGCCGCCCGTCGCCACCGGGTGCCGCACGTGGTCGTGGTGCAGGACCTGATGGGCGCGGCGGCCGCGCAGAGCGGGATCAGGGGCGGCGGCCGGGTGGCGTCCCTGGTGGCCGCGGTGGAGTCGAGGATCCTGCGCACCGCCAGCCTGATCGGCGTGGTGCACGAGTCGTTCGTCGGCCGTGTCACCGCCATGGGCGTACCGGGATCCCGCGTCAGGGTGGTGCCCAACTGGAGTCATGTGCCGCCCCCTGCCGGCGACCGCCGCACGGTACGGGCGCGACTCGGCTGGGGTGACGAGGACTTCGTCCTGCTGCACGCGGGGAACATGGGTCTGAAGCAGGGGCTGGAGGTCCTGGTCGAGACGGCCCGCGTCGCGGCCCGCCACACCCCGCGCCTGCGGATCGTCCTCATGGGCGACGGCAGCCGGCGGACGCACCTGGAGCGTCTCGCCGCCGGTCTGGCGAACGTGGACTTCCTGCCGCCCGCGGCCGACGCCGACTTTCCCGACGTGCTTGCCGCGGCGGACGTCCTCGCGCTCACCCAGCGGGCGTCCGTGGACGACATGAGCCTGCCCTCCAAGCTGACGTCCTACTTCGCGAGCGGACGGCCCACCGTCGCCTCGGTGGACGCTCGGGGCGGCACGGCCCAGGAGGTGCGTCGGTCCGGGGCCGGAGTGATCGTTCCCGCGGAGGACCCCGTGGCGCTGCACGACTGCGTCACGGAGCTCATGCGGGACGCCGAACGATCGGCCGCGCTCGGGGCACGCGGTCCCGTCTATGTGCGGGAGCGGTTGAGCCCGGAGGCCGGACTGGGCCGCATCACCGCGATGCTCTCCGAGGTCCTGGCCCGTTGAGAGCCGTTCTCAGGACAGCTCCCGGAACCACTTGGCGAGGAACGCCGGCACCAGCACTGCGTGGGCCGCGAGCAGGGCGACGTACAGGGTGAAGAAGAGCTTCTCGTGTCCCAGGAACAGGAAGATCAGGCACAGCAGGCCGTAGTCCACGGGGAGCAGCGCCACGCCCCGGACGGTGGAGGGCGGGGTCCGGGGACCGGCGGGCACGTCGGCGCCGCGCCGTCTGAGCTGGTCCGTCAGCGTCCCTGCGAAGAACAGCAGGACGGCGGCGAACTGGAACCCGATCGGGACGAGCAGAAACGCCGGATGCGGCAGGTCGAAGAAGCGGTAGAAGGAGATCAGCACCGCGGTATGGACGCCCAGGAGCTTCGCGCAGTCCACCACATGGTCCGTCCACTCCCCCGCCGGACTGGCCGACCGGTGCAGCCGGGCCAGCTGGCCGTCCGCGGAATCGAGGGCGAAGCCGAAGAGCAGGGCAAGGGCGACCCACTGTCCCAGGGCGGGGGAAGGGGGGTGCACGCAGATCCCGGCGACGGCGGCGAAGGTGGCCAGCGCACTTGCCGCGGTCACCTGGTTGGGTGACAGTCCTAAGCTGTGAGCCGTGGCCGCGAGCACCCGTCCGGCCGGGCGATTGACGAGCCGCGTGTAGACGGGAACTCCACGGGCCGGCTTCTGCGCTTCCGAGAGCTGCCTCAGCGCGCTGGAGAAGTCCACTTGCTGCACCTCGTGCCTGAACGGGCGGGATGATTCCGGGCTTCGACGCGGGCAAGCACGGGTCCAGGCCGGCCGCGCCCGCCCCGCCACGTCGTCGGTCCGCGGCGGAGTGTGCGGAGGGCGGCGTCGACCGGGTCACCGGTGCAGGTGGCGTTCCCGTCGAGGTCACGGACGACGGTCGCCTCGGACGTCACCTTTCGAACCTAGAGCGGTGGGCCCGCCTCGCCGGATGCGACAAGCAGGCATTTCATAAGATCCATCCGATTGGCCGTTCGCGCAGGACGGCACGAGGTCCTCGTGGGAGGACCGGTCAGAGGCGGCCCTCGGCGATCGCCTGGCGCACCCAGGGGATGACCTTGTCGAGGATGTCGTCGAGGGTGGCCGACGCGGTGAAGCCGAGTACGTCCCTCGCCTTGGACACATCGGGGCTCCGGCGCTGGACATCGTGCTCGAAGGGCTGGTCGGTCGTGTAGCGGAACGGCTCGTCCGGTCCGTGGATCTTGTGCCAGATCCGCTCCGCCAGCTGCAGGACGCTGGTCGGCTCGGCGCTCGCCAGGTTGAAGTCCTCGTTCAGCGCGGCGGGATGGAAGATCGCCATCCGGATGCCCCGGGCCAGGTCGCCGGCGTAGGTGAAGTGCCGCGTCTGGGCGCCACTGCCGAGGATGTGCAGGGGGTCCTGTCCCTTGAGGACCTTCTGCACCAGGTCGGGGACGACATGAGACATGTTGATCTTGATGTCCCCGGATTGCTCCTCGCTCTGGCCGACGGTCCGCTCCTCTCCGACGTCCACGCAGTTGAAGGGCCGCACGATGGTGAAGGGGAGGCCGTACTGGTCGTGGGCCGCCCGGGCGAAGTACTCCACCGCCAGTTTCTGGAAGCCGTACGAAGACGACGGCGGGGCGATACGACGCTCGTCGCCCTCCCGGGACGGCCAGAAGCCGGTGTTCTCGTACACCATCGAGGAGCTCAGGTACGTCACCTTCTGCAGCGGCCCTTCGCCGTGCACCCGGATCGCCGCGTCGCAGGCGGCGGCGGTGATCCGCTCATTGGTGGCGAGGAGGTCGTAGGCGTAGGTGTGGAAGTAGGAGATGCCCCCGATCATGGCCGCGCCGGCGACGAAGTGATCGCAGTCGGCGAGCAGCTTCACCATCAGGTCCGTGTCGCGGGCGTCTCCCTCGACGAGCCGGTATCGCGGGTTCTCCACCGGAGCGCGGCGGACCGCGCCGTACTTGGAGAAGTTGTCGAGGCCCACGACGGTGTGCCCCTGTTCGAGGAGTTCCCTGACGAGGTGGCTGCCGATCAGACCGGACGCGCCGGTGACGAGAACCTTCACAGAAGACCTTTCTGGTGCGAGTGGTGCCCGGTGCCACGGACCGGGCGGGAAAGCCTTCGCCGTACGGCCGATCAGGCGCGGACACCTCTGCCGGTGATGCCCCAGAGGTCCACGACCGGCTTGTCGGTGACCAGGTCCCGGTAGTCGCTGTGCGGCGTCGCGACGACCAGGACGTCGGCCCGGCGCATGACCTCGTCCAGGTCCACGAAGCGCGGATCGCTGACGTACGGATCAGTGCACAGCGTTTCCCGGGCCTTTGCCATCAGAATGCGGCGCAGTTTGAACGACAGGCTTTCGCGGACGTCGTCACTGCCGGCCTTGAAGCCCATGCCGAGAACGCCCACCCGCGTGTCCGGGAGCCGGAACCTGCGCTCAAGGCGCGACACGAGGTAGAGCGGCAGCCCTTCATTCACGAGCATGGCCGCGTGCCCCAGCACGAAATTGTTCCCGGTGAACGCCGCCAACTGCAGCGTGTCCTTGAGCAGGCAGGGACCGGCGGCGAATCCCGCTCCTGGCATGTCGGCGGCCCGGGGATACTCGTACGTCATCGCATGGCGAATACGCTCGAAATCGAGCCCGAAATCGTTCGCCATCATCCAGAACTGGTTCACCGTGGCGAACTTGATGTACCGCCAGGTGTTGGCGAAGAGTTTCGCGAGTTCCGCCTCCTCCGGCTCCATCCGGACGATTTTGTCCGTGAGCGTGCGGAAGAACTTCTCCGCCCTGTCCCCGGCCCGCTGGGAGCGGGCCGCCACCAGTTGCGGCAGCTCGAACAGCTCGGTCATGGCCGCGCCCTCGGCGATGCGCTCCGGGCAGAAAGCCACGTCCACGGTGGTGCCGAGCCTCTCCAGGAGCCGCTCGGTCAGGGCCGTGACTCCGGGGTGCACCGTGCTCCTGAGCATGACCAGCTGCCCGCTGCGCAGATACTCGGCACAGCGCTCCAACGCCCGGGGCACCGCGCCGAGATCGGGGTTGAGATGCTCGTCCACCGGCGTTCCCACCACCACGACCAGGTTCTCCGTGGTGGCGACACTGGCGGCGTCGGTCGTGGCGCGCAGCAGTCCGTCGCGCACACTCTCGCGCAACGGTTCGGCGGCCCCCGCCTCCCGGAACGGAAGCTCTCCCCGATTGACGGTGTCGACGGCCGCGGCGTCGATGTCGTAGAGCGTCACCGAAAGCATGCCACGGGCGGCGAGCGCGATTCCCAGGGGAAGTCCTACCCGGCCGCAACCCCCGATGATGACCACGTCGGCGGTGTTTTGTGAATTCTCCGTGTCGCCGCGTGATTGCTCGATCATGCGTAGCACTCATTTCGGTCGCTCGGTCACCGGACGGGCGGACAACGATGCGGAGACCTTACAAAGGTCTCGAGAGGAAATGATCAGGGAAACAGGTGGTCAGGCAGAGTTACTCCGGACAGCCGAAGTGGCTCGGCACAGCTTCTTGTAGATCTCCTCCAGCCGGTCCGTCACCGCATGAATGGAGAAGGCCTCCTCGACGGCCCGGTGGCCCGCGGCCACGAGCGCGTCCCGCCTGCTGTCGTCCGCCAGCAGGTCGCACACGGCGTCGGCCATGGCCTGCGGGCTGCCGTCGGTGACGACCGCCGCATCACGGCGCGCCAGTTCGTCGGCCATGCCGCAGGTGTCGGTGCACACGACGGGAGTGCCCGCGCACAGGGCTTCGATCACCGACATGGGGAACGGCTCGTCGACGCTCGGCAGCACGTACACGGCCGCCTTCGCGTAGGCGCTCACCGCCTCCGCGTGACCGAGCGCACCACGGTAGGAGACGGCCCGCTCGAGGCCGTGCGCGGCGATGAGCCGGCGCACCTTCGCCAGGGACCCCTCGTCCGCCCCGTACAGGGTGAACCGTGCGTCAGGCACCCTCCGGTGGACCAGGGCGGCCATCTCGACGAAGGCGTCCGGGCGCTTGCGCGGGTGCAGGCGGGCGAGGAAGAGCACCTCGCGTCCGCGGTGCCGGTGCGGCGCGGAGCCGGCACGCGAGGGCCTGACGCCGTTGGGAAGCCGCAGCAGGGGCGGACCGTCCGGACCGACGACCTCGGCCACGGCCCGCCGCTCCCGCTCGGTGAGGACGAGGCAGCCTCGCGACCGGCGCAGCAGGGGCACGTAGACGCGGTCGAAGAGCCGCACGGCCGCCCGTCCACGCGGCTCCACCATGCCGTGCGTCTGGGTGAGGAACCTCTTGCGTGCCAGCACGGCTAGGCCGAGCGCCGTCAGGGAGACGAGGTCGCGCCCCGCGTGGATGTGCACCACGTCGGCCCGCCCCATGGAACGCCACAGGTCCCTGACGAGCAGCGGGTGCATGAGCCCGGTGAAGCGCCCCGGGAGCAGGGAGCGCGCCGGGCGGCTACGCAGCGGCACCGACCCCACGCGTGGCGGTGCCGGGGAGCTGCCCCGCCACAGGGAGACGAGCTCGACCTGGTGGCCTCGTGCGGCGCACTCTTCGAGCTGGCCGGTGGCCACACTCGTGGGGCCGCCGTAGGCACCGTCGTCGCTGAGCAGCGTCACCACGTGCAGGAGTCTCATGCCGCGACTCCCATGGTGACGACCGCCCCCGGTCCGACGTCATGACGGGCGACCGCCGAGGCACCCACAACCGCCCCGCGGCCGACGGTGACCCCGCGCAGCACCACCGCCCGGGCCGCGACCCACGCTCCCCGTTCCAGGCGGATGGGCGCGTTGTCGAACTCGAAGGCAGCGCTGCGACGTCGATGGCTGCCGGTGCACAACAACGCCTCCTGCGAGACGCACACGTCACTGTCGATCGTGATGCGTTCCAGGTTCAGCAGCCATGCGCCCTCGCCGATCCACACGTCGTCCCCGATCTCCAGCCGCCACGGCCAGTGCACACGCACCCGGTGACGGATCAGCACGCGCTCTCCGATCCGGGCACCGAACGCGCGCAGCAGGGCCGGTCGCCAGCGAGCGGGAAACCACCACCGGACGAAGAGCAGGTTGAGGACGGCGAACCAGGCCGCCTGAACGAGCAGGGGGCGTCCCTTGTCGTAGCCGGCTCCCGTGAAAGACCGGAGGGAACGGTCCATGGCGCTGGTCCTCCTGAGATCGCCGGCATGCGTTCCTGCCTGGTCGATTCTCCGCAGGGGACCCAAAGAGAGCGGGATATACGCCCTTATTTAGTGCAAACTACGCCACATGGAAGATCTCCTCCCCCCATCCGCCCGCGTATACGTCGCCGGCCACCGCGGCCTCGTCGGTTCGGCGATGGTCCGCCGCCTGACCGCCGACGGCCACGAGGTCCTCGCCCGGACCCGTTCCGAACTGGACCTCCGCGACTCGGCCGCCACCGCCGCCTTCCTGCGCGAGACCCGGCCGGACGCCGTGGTCCTCGCCGCGGCCAAGGTCGGCGGCATCATGGCCAACAGCACCTGTCCGGTGCAGTTCATCGAGGACAACCTGCGGATCCAGCTGAGCGTGATCTCCGCCGCGCACACCGCCGGGGTGCCGCGCCTGCTGTTCCTGGGATCGTCCTGCATCTACCCGAGGCTCGCGCCGCAGCCGATCCGGGAAGACGCCTTGCTCACAGGCCCGCTCGAACCGACCAACGAGCCGTACGCGCTCGCCAAGATCGCGGGCGTCGTCCAGGTGCGGTCCTACCGGCGGCAGTACGGAGCCTCGTACATCTGCGCGATGCCGAGCAATCTCTACGGCCCGGGCGACAACTTCGATCCGGAGTCCTCGCATGTCCTGCCTGCACTCATCCGCCGCTTCCACGAAGCCGAGCGGGACGGGCTGGACGAGGTGGTCCTGTGGGGAAGCGGCACTCCCCGCCGGGAGTTCCTGCACGTCGACGACCTCGCCGACGCCTGTGTGACGCTGCTGCGCCGCTACGACGACGACACCCCCGTCAACATCGGATGCGGGGACGATCTGACGATCCGTGAACTGGCCCACCTGGTCGCGGAGGTCGTCGGCTACCGGGGCCGGATCACCTTCGACACGACGAAGCCGGACGGTACGCCCCGCAAGGTACTCGACATCTCCCGTATGCGGGCGCTGGGTTGGGAGCCGAGGATCACGCTGCGAGACGGCATCGCCGCCACCTACGCGGCATGGGCGAGCACGCAGCGGCCCCACCCGGTGGTCGGCGTCTGAGCCTCAGTAGGCGCCACGTCCGTCCAGTACGGCGCGGACCGTGCGGGCCATGACCGCCATGTCCCAGGTCCACGACCAGTTGTCCACGTACCGCAGGTCGAGTGAGACGGTCTCGTGCCAGGACAGGTCCGACCGTCCGCTCACCTGCCACAGCCCCGTGAGACCGGGTTTGACGCTCAGCCGGCGCATCTCCACCCGGTCGTAGCGGGCGACCTCCTCGGGCAGCGGCGGGCGGGGCCCCACCAGCGACATGTGCCCGAGGAGCACGTTGACCAGCTGGGGGAGCTCGTCCAGCGAGTGGCGGCGCAGAAAGCGCCCGACAGAGGTGACCCGCGGGTCCTGGCGCAGTTTGAACATGGGCCCGTCGTTCTCGTTCGCCGGCGCCAGCTCCGTCTTCATCCGGTCCGCGTCCACGACCATGGTGCGGAACTTCCACATGGGGAAGTGCGTGTTGCCCCGTCCCACACGCGTCTGACGGTAGAGGACGGGTCCGGGCGAGTTCAGACGCACGGCGAGCGCCAGGACGAGAAACAGCGGAGCCAGCGCGATGAGCAGGACGAGGGCGCCCACCTGGTCCGTGACGGCTTTCACCAGCGTGGGAAGGCCACTGCGCGACGGCGGCGCGATGTGCAGGAGGGTGAGCCCGGCCGCCGAGCCGAGCCGGATCCTGTGCCGGGCGACCTCCACGACGCCCGGCAGCACCATCACCGGGCGACCCTGGTCGTGCATGGCCCACGACAACCGGCGCAGCCGGTCCCCGGACATGTGCCTGCCGGCCGCCACGAAGATCATGTCGGCGCCCAGCGCCTCGGCCGACTCCCCCACCGATACGGCGTCCTCGCCCAGCCCGGCCGGCTCGTCTGCCGGGAGCCGGGCACACACCCGCACACCTGACTGGGGATCACCTTCACCCACGACACACGCCCCGACCGTCACGTACCCGTGGTCGGTGCGCTCGGCGAGCTGCCCCACCACGGCGTCCACCGCGGTCGCCTCGCCGATGACGAGGACGCGCCGCAGTGCCCGGGCCCGTCGGCGTACGGCCAGCAGACGGAAGTGGATCGCCTTGCGGCAGGCCACGGTGGCCACCAGCGACGGGCACAGCGCGGCGAGAGCCGCCGGTGGTGCGCTGCCGAGACCGGACGCGGCGTGCAGAGCGGCCAGGACACCGAGCAGCACGAGCCAGTCCCGCACGACCGGGCCGACGGGAGCCCCCTCGTCCCAGCTCCAGGGCGTGTACCGCCGGCGGACGACACCCATGAGCACCCAGAGAGCGGTGATCACCAACGCCTGACGCACAGGACGGGCCTCGCCGATCGCGACGAACACCCCAGTCGCCGTCAGCGCCACCGCGACGGAGTCCGCGCAGATCGCGGCCTGTCCGTACCACCAGCCGGCCCTGGCCCCTGGGCGCCGGGTCGCCCCGGGCTGCGCGCGAGAGGCCGCGCACCCTGACGCCGCGCCGGTGAACTGCTGCATGGCTCTCCCTGTGACCCCGACGAGGAAGGACGCGGCCGCAACGGCGGTGCAGGGCCCACGCCTCACGAGATGCTTATATCAAGTTTCATGATGTTATGTCCTATTTTTTGAGACTCATCGCGGTGGCGCGGACGCGCGGTCGCCCTCGACGGCAGGCCCCTGACTTTGCACCTCTGGACCGGCAGACGGCGCGCCGAACCCCTCCCGCCCCGATGCCCCCCGGCCTCCTTTCATCCCACCTTCACATCATCTGATGGGTTTTCACCTGCCAGGTTCTCATTTGAGGACCGGATGGCCCACGAATGGAGAGGGGTGACGCGTGACGCCGGTCCGATCACGGAAGTGATGCTGCGCCCGGCGGTGGATGGATGTCACCACCCGAATTGCCACCGAGAAGGCAAGGGATTCAGCCAGGGCCAACTCAGGTGAAAACGAAGAGGAGGAGTACTCGTCATGCGAGTAACCACTCGAGCTAGTCGAACCAGGACCGGAACGAGACGGGCAGGGCTGGGAGCGAAGCTGATCGGCGTGGGTCTGACCACGGCGGTCGCCATCGGCATCTCCGCCGGCCCGGCAGCGGCGGCATCGGTCACCCCCGTCCTCGTGATGGGCAACCCGCCCCTGGCGTGTCCTGCCGGCTCGGTAGGTTTCCGGGTCGACCCGCCCGTGGACACCACCGTCCCGGTCACCGTCGACGGCGAAAGCGGCACGGTGATCGTCGACTTCAACGCCAACACCACCCAGGTGAGCTTCGACACCACAGGCGACATCGCCGTCCGCCAGGTCACCGTGAAGGGTGGACCGAACGCCAACCGGTACATCTACGACGCCAACTCCACCCCGACGAGCTTCCCCGACGGGATCGCGGCCGACACCGGGCTGACCGCGCCGCCCAACCCCGGGGGCAACATTCCCACGATCAGCCACGTCGACTTCTGCGTCATCAAGGGCAACGGCAGCTGAGCCCTGGGCCCAGGCCGTCGAGCCCGTCGGCGGGAGATGGATGACCGTACGACTTCGTGGACGCATGACGATCACCAGCGGACCGGCGTGGTCATGCTGGTGAACCCGTAGCACGAGTCCACCGCCCACCGCAGAACCGGCATCCGTCCGCCCCCGACACCGACAAAAAGAAGGGGCCCGTACGACCGAGGTCGTACGGGCCCCTTCCGGAGCTCTCGCTGGAGCTACCAGGTCAGATCAACAAGCTCACTTGTTGATCTTGGTGACCTGGCCGGCGCCCACGGTCCGGCCACCCTCACGGATGGCGAACTTCAGGCCCTCCTCCATGGCGACGGGCTGGATGAGCTCCACCTTCATCTCGGTGTTGTCACCCGGCATGACCATCTCGGTGCCCTCGGGGAGGGTCACGACGCCGGTCACGTCCGTCGTACGGAAGTAGAACTGCGGGCGGTAGTTGTTGAAGAACGGCGTGTGGCGGCCACCCTCGTCCTTGGACAGGATGTAGGCCTGCGCCTCGAACTCGGTGTGCGGGGTGACCGAGCCCGGCTTGATGATGACCTGGCCGCGCTCGACGTCCTCGCGCTTGATGCCGCGGAGCAGCAGACCGACGTTCTCACCGGCCTGGCCCTCGTCGAGCAGCTTGCGGAACATCTCGATACCGGTGACCGTGGTGGTGGTCTTCTCGGTCTTGATGCCGATGATGTCGACGGTCTCGTTGACCTTGAGGATACCGCGCTCGATACGACCGGTGACGACGGTGCCACGACCGGTGATCGTGAAGACGTCCTCGATCGGCATCAGGAACGGCTTGTCGACGTCGCGCTCGGGCTCCGGGATGGACTCGTCCACGGCCTTCATGAGCTCGAGGACGGAGTTGCCCCACTCCTTGTCGCCCTCGAGGGCCTTCAGGGCGGAGACCTTGACGACCGGAACGTCGTCGCCCGGGAACTCGTACTCGGAGAGCAGCTCACGAACCTCGAGCTCGACGAGCTCCAGGATCTCCTCGTCGTCCACCATGTCGGCCTTGTTCAGGGCGACGACGATGTACGGAACGCCGACCTGGCGGGCCAGGAGCACGTGCTCCTTGGTCTGCGGCATCGGGCCGTCGGTGGCGGCGACCACGAGGATGGCGCCGTCCATCTGGGCAGCACCGGTGATCATGTTCTTGATGTAGTCCGCGTGACCGGGGCAGTCGACGTGGGCGTAGTGACGGGTCTCCGTCTGGTACTCGACGTGCGCGATGGAGATGGTGATACCGCGCTGGCGCTCCTCGGGAGCCTTGTCGATCTGGTCGAACGCCGAGGCCTCGTTCAGGTCCGGGAACGCGTCGTGCAGCACCTTGGTAATGGCGGCCGTGAGGGTCGTCTTACCGTGGTCGATGTGACCGATGGTGCCGATGTTGACGTGCGGCTTAGTCCGCTCGAACTTCGCCTTCGCCACTGGGGTCCTCCTGTGGAGTGGTTCTGAACGCCTTGCTTCATCGGCGCCAGGTGATCTTTGCTGGAAAGCCCGGGCCCCGGGGCATTCCGACCGCTATTGCGGTGGAATGCCCCCTTGAGGCTCCGGAGTCAAGCCTAAAGCGTGTGAACGCGGAGCGTTACTCGCCCTTGGCCTTCGCGATGATCTCCTCGGCGACGTTCCGCGGAACCTCGGCGTAGGAGTCGAACTGCATGGAGTAGCTGGCGCGGCCGGACGTCTTGCTGCGCAGGTCGCCGACGTAGCCGAACATCTCCGAGAGGGGCACGAGGCCCTTCACGACGCGGGCACCGGCCCGCTCCTCCATGGCCTGGATCTGGCCACGGCGGGAGTTGATGTCGCCGATGACCTCACCCATGTAGTCCTCGGGCGTGGTGACCTCGACGGCCATCATCGGCTCAAGGAGAACGGGGCTGGCCTTGCGCGCGGCCTCCTTGAAGGCCTGCGAACCGGCGATCTTGAACGCGAGCTCGGAGGAGTCGACCTCGTGGTACGCACCGTCGAGCAGCGTGACGCGGACACCGGTCATCTCGTAACCGGCGAGGATGCCGAACTGCATGGCCTCCTGCGCACCGGCGTCGACCGAAGGGATGTACTCCTTCGGGATACGACCACCGGTCACCTTGTTCACGAACTCGTACGACGTGTCGCCGCTCTCGAGGGGCTCGATCGCGATCTGCACCTTGGCGAACTGGCCGGTACCACCAGTCTGCTTCTTGTGCGTGAAGTCGACACGCTCGACGGCCTTGCGGATCGTCTCACGGTAGGCGACCTGCGGCTTGCCGACGTTGGCCTCGACCTTGAACTCACGGCGCATACGGTCGACCAGCACCTCGAGGTGCAGCTCGCCCATACCACCGATGATGGTCTGGCCGGTCTCCTCGTCCGAGTGGACCTGGAAGGACGGGTCCTCCTCGGCCAGGCGCTGGATCGCGACGCCCAGCTTCTCCTGGTCGCCCTTCGACTTGGGCTCGATGGCGACCTGGATGACCGGCGCCGGGAAGTCCATGGACTCCAGGATCACCGGGTTCTTGTCGTCGGCCAGCGTCTCACCGGTCGTGGTCTGCTTCAGACCCATGACGGCGATGATGTCGCCGGCGCCCACCGACTGGATCTCCTCACGCTTGTTCGCGTGCATGCGGTAGATCTTGCCGATGCGCTCCTTCTTGCCCTTGACGGAGTTCAGCACCTGCGTGCCGGACTCCAGGCGGCCCGAGTAGACCCGGACGAAGGTGAGCTTGCCGAGGTGCGGGTCGCTCATGATCTTGAACGCCAGCGCCGACAGCGGCTCGTCGTCGGAGGGCTTGCGCTTCACGACCTCCTCGGGGTCGTTCACCGCGTGGCCCTCGATGGCCTCGATGTCGAGCGGGGAGGGCAGGTAGCGGACCACCGCGTCGAGCAGGGGCTGAACGCCCTTGTTCTTGAACGCGGTACCACAGAACACCGGGGTGACCGTGGTGTCGCTGGACTTGCCGGAGGCGATCGTGATGCGGCGGATGGCCGCGTACAGCTGCTCCTCGGAGGGCTCCTCGCCCTCCAGGTACAGCTCCATGATCTCCTCGTCGTTCTCCGCGACGGCCTCAAGGAGCTTGCCGCGCCACTCTTCAGCGGCCTCGGTGTGCGTGGCCGGGATGTCGACGACGTCGTACATCTCGCCCTTGGTGGCCTCGGCGGACCAGACGAGCGCCTTCATGCGGACCAGGTCCACGACGCCCTTGAAGTCGGCCTCGGCACCGATCGGGAGCTGCATGACGAGCGGCTGGGCACCCAGGCGGTCGCTGATCATGTCGACGCAGCGGTGGAACTCCGCGCCCGTGCGGTCCAGCTTGTTGACGAAGCAGATACGCGGAACGCGGTAACGGTCCGCCTGACGCCACACCGTCTCGGACTGCGGCTCAACGCCGGCGACGCCGTCGAACACCGTCACGGCACCGTCGAGCACGCGCAGGGAGCGCTCCACCTCGACGGTGAAGTCGACGTGGCCCGGGGTGTCGATGATGTTGATGGTGTGGTCGACGTCTTCCAGCGGCCAGTGACAGGTGGTGGCAGCAGAGGTGATCGTGATGCCACGCTCCTGCTCCTGCTCCATCCAGTCCATGGTGGCAGCGCCGTCGTGGACCTCACCGATCTTGTAAGACACACCGGTGTAGAACAGGATCCGCTCGGTGGTGGTCGTCTTGCCCGCGTCGATGTGGGCCATGATCCCGATGTTTCGGACCTTGGCCAGGTCAAGTGAAGTGGTAGCCATAAGGCTTCAGTCTTCTCTCGGTCTCGATGTGGGTAGCGACTACCAGCGGTAGTGCGCGAAGGCCTTGTTGGACTCGGCCATCTTGTGCGTGTCCTCGCGCTTCTTCACGGCCGCACCGAGGCCGTTGGAGGCGTCGAGGAGCTCGTTGAGGAGACGCTCGGTCATGGTCTTCTCGCGACGGGCGCGGGAGTAACCGACAAGCCAGCGCAGCGCCAGGGTGTTGGCACGGCCGGGCTTGACCTCGACCGGCACCTGGTAGGTCGCGCCACCGACACGGCGGGACTTGACCTCGAGGGTCGGCTTGATGTTCTCGAGAGCGCGCTTGAGGGTGATGACCGGGTCGTTGCCGGTCTTCTCGCGCAGGCCCTCCATGGCGCCGTAGACGATCCGCTCAGCGGTGGAGCGCTTGCCGTTCAGCAGCACCTTGTTGATGAGCGACGTGACCAGAGGAGAACCGTAGACCGGGTCGATGATGACCGGGCGCTTCGGGGCGGGGCCCTTACGAGGCATTCTTACTTCTCCTTCTTGGCGCCGTAGCGGGAACGGGCCTGCTTGCGGTTCTTGACACCCTGGGTGTCGAGGGAGCCACGGATGATCTTGTAGCGAACACCCGGCAGGTCCTTCACACGGCCGCCGCGCACGAGCACGATGGAGTGCTCCTGCAGGTTGTGTCCCTCACCCGGAATGTAAGCGGTGACCTCGATCCCGCTGGTCAGACGCACACGCGCGACCTTACGCAGGGCCGAGTTCGGCTTCTTCGGGGTGGTCGTGAACACACGCGTGCAGACGCCACGACGCTGAGGGGAACCCTCAAGTGCGGGCGTCTTGTTCTTCTCGACCTTGTCCTGCCGGCCCTTGCGGACCAGCTGCTGGATCGTAGGCACTACTTCTCCGGTTTCTGTGTGCCGATGGGTACAGCTAACCTGGAACTTTGCCGACCCACGCGGTCGGGTGTGTCGAATCCGGCGGACTCCCGCCGCGAGGCGAAAAGAGCACAGATTACGGTGGCCGCTCACAGCTCGTTATGCGGTTGAAGGCACGCACGAGAGCCAGGGCACACCCCAGGCACAAGGTCTGAGCGTACCTACCTCATTCGCTGCGGTCAAAACAAATGGGCCTCGCCCGCATCGCCATACGCCCGATGTCAAGACCGCACGACGATTTCGATCTTCAAATCCCCGATCAGAGCACGTCAGGCCGGGCTCGCCGCGAGCCGTCCCCCACCGGTCGGTGGCGATGCATGCGGAGCCGAGGACGAGGGCCGTGAGGAGGCGCTGCCGGGCCCCTGCGGGCGCGGCGGCCGGCACGCGCATGCGGTTCGGGGCGGGCGACGGCACGGCTCACGCGGACGCGGCGGCGGCCACGATCATCAGGGCGAACAGGACCGCCCAGCCCGCGGTCGACAGCCACCCCAGCACGAGGCCGGTCAGGGCGAGGGTGTCGCCGGCCTCTCCGGTACGGCGTATCTCGGAGCGCGCGGCATGGCCGAGAACCACCGCCGGAATGCCGGTCAGCCCGAAGGTCACCAGGCACAGCGCCCCGCAGAGCGCCGACCCGACGGCCTTGCCGTTCGTCCGCGGCCGGGGAGCCGCCAGGAACGTCCCCGGCACGGGGGTGACGGGCGCCTGCTGCGGTACGGGGCCCTGGGGCAGGTCGGCGACCAGCAGGGCCAGTTCGCCCACCGTACGGGCCGCGTAGGCCCGCGCGACCCGCTGCTCGAACTCCGGCTGCTCCAGCCGCCCTTCGCCGTACCCGGCCCTGAGCACGTCCACGGCACGCTCACGGTCGGCGTGTGAGGCGAGCATGGCGGGGGTGTACGGGCCGGACCACGGCTGCGGGGCACCGCTCCCGTGCCATGGCTGCCACGGCTGCTGCGTCATGGAGCACCTCCGTACCGGTCGGAGTCCCTCCATCATGCGCCGAACCGGCGTGCGTGGCATCGGGGTCCACCCCGAGAGAACCCGGAGATGTCCCCGGGTCACCGGGGAGCGGCAGGAAGGCGAAGGCGGCGCCCACCCGCACCGCGGCCTCCGTACCGCCGCTTCCGCACCGCGACGTCCGCACCGGTCGACCGAGCGGAACGCCGAAGGGCGGCCACCCCCACGGGTGGCCGCCCTTCGACTCAACCGGACGCTCGCTTACTGGTTGTACGGACCGTAGTCGTAGTCCTCCAGCGGAACGGCCTGGCCGGAGCCCGTGCCGAACGGCGAGTAGTCGATGTCGTCGTAGCCGACGGCCGAGTACATCGCGGCCTTGGCCTCCTCGGTCGGCTCGACCCGGATGTTGCGGTAGCGGGACAGACCCGTACCGGCCGGGATGAGCTTACCGATGATGACGTTCTCCTTGAGGCCGATCAGCGAGTCGGACTTGGCGTTGATCGCCGCGTCCGTGAGGACTCGCGTCGTCTCCTGGAAGGACGCCGCCGACAGCCAGGACTCCGTGGCCAGCGAGGCCTTGGTGATACCCATGAGCTGCGGACGACCGGAGGCCGGGTGACCGCCCTCCTGGACCACACGACGGTTCTCGGTCTCGAACTTCGAGCGCTCGACCAGCTCGCCGGGCAGCAGCTCGGCGTCGCCGGACTCGATGATCGTCACGCGGCGGAGCATCTGCCGGATGATGATCTCGATGTGCTTGTCGTGGATCGACACACCCTGCGAGTTGTACACCTTCTGGACCTCGCCGACCAGGTGGACCTGGACGGCACGCTGACCCAGGATGCGCAGCACGTCGTGCGGGTTGGTGGCACCCACGGTGAGCTTCTGGCCCACCTCGACGTGCTCGCCCTCGCTGACCAGGAGTCGGGCACGCTTCGAGATCGGGTACGCCGTCTCGTCGCTGCCGTCGTCCGGGGTGACGACGATCTTCTTGGTCTTCTCGGTCTCCTCGATCCGCACGCGGCCGGTGGCCTCGGAGATCGGGGCGACACCCTTCGGGGTACGGGCCTCGAAGAGCTCGACGACACGCGGCAGACCCTGGGTGATGTCGTCACCGGCCACACCACCGGTGTGGAAGGTACGCATCGTCAGCTGGGTACCGGGCTCACCGATGGACTGGGCGGCGATGATGCCGACCGCCTCACCGATGTCGACCAGCTTGCCGGTGGCCAGCGAACGGCCGTAGCACATCGCGCAGGTGCCGACGGCGGACTCGCAGGTCAGGACCGAGCGGGTCTTGACCGTCTCGACGCCCGCGGCGACCAGCTGGTCGATGAGGACGTCACCGAGGTCGACGCCCGCCGGGGCGAGCACCTTGCCGTCGACGACGATGTCCTCGGCGAGGCAGCGCGCGTACACGCTGGTCTCGGCGTTGTCCGCCTTGCGCAGGACGCCGTCGGCGCCGCGCTCGGCGATGGCCAGCTTGAGGCCGCGGTCGGTGCCGCAGTCCTCCTCGCGGATGATGACGTCCTGGGAGACGTCGACCAGACGACGGGTGAGGTAACCCGAGTCGGCGGTACGCAGGGCGGTGTCCGCCAGACCCTTACGGGCACCGTGCGTGGAGATGAAGTACTCCAGCACGGACAGGCCCTCACGGAACGACGCCTTGATCGGACGCGGGATCGTCTCGTTCTTCGCGTTCGACACCAGACCACGCATACCGGCGATCTGACGCATCTGCATCATGTTGCCTCGTGCACCCGAGTTCACCATCATGAAGATCGGGTTGGTCTTCGGGAAGTTGTCGTTCATCGCCTCGGCGACCTCGTTGGTCGCCTTGGTCCAGATCGCGATGAGCTCCTGCGTGCGCTCGTCCTTGGTGATCAGACCGCGCTCGTACTGCTTCTGGACCTTCTCGTCCTGCGCCTCGTAGCCGCGGACGATCTCCTTCTTCGCCTCGGGAACGACGACGTCGGAGATGGCGACGGTGACGCCGGAACGGGTGGCCCAGTAGAAGCCGGCCGCCTTCAGGTTGTCGAGCGTCGCCGCCACGATGACCTTCGGGTAGCGCTCGGCGAGGTCGTTGACGATCTCGGAGAGCTGCTTCTTGCCGACCTCGTAGTCGACGAACGGGTAGTCCTCGGGCAGCAGCTCGTTGAAGAGCGCACGGCCCAGCGTGGTCTTCAGACGGAAGCTGTCACCCTGCTGCCACTCCGGCTCGCCCTCCTCCTGCGCCGGCGGGGTCCAGCCGCGCGGCGGGATGGTGCCGACCGGGAAGCGGATGTCGATCTTCGACTGGAGCGAGAGCTCGCCCGCGTCGAAGGCCATGATCGCCTCGGCGACGGAGGAGAAGGAGCGGTCCTCACCCTTGATGTCCCGCATCTCACCGTCGGTGGTGAGGAAGAACAGACCGAGGACCATGTCCTGGGTCGGCATCGTCACCGGACGGCCGTCGGCGGGCTTGAGGATGTTGTTCGAGGACAGCATCAGGATGCGGGCCTCGGCCTGCGCCTCCGCGGACAGCGGCAGGTGCACGGCCATCTGGTCGCCGTCGAAGTCCGCGTTGAACGCGGTGCAGACGAGCGGGTGGATCTGGATGGCCTTGCCCTCGACCAGCTGCGGCTCGAAGGCCTGGATGCCGAGGCGGTGCAGGGTGGGAGCACGGTTCAGCAGAACCGGGTGCTCGGCGATGACCTCTTCGAGGACGTCGTACACGACCGTGCGGCCGCGCTCCACCATCCGCTTGGCGCTCTTGATGTTCTGCGCGTGGTTCAGGTCGACCAGGCGCTTCATCACGAACGGCTTGAAGAGCTCCAGCGCCATCGCCTTGGGCAGACCGCACTGGTGCAGCTTCAGCTGCGGACCGACGACGATCACGGAACGCGCGGAGTAGTCCACACGCTTACCGAGCAGGTTCTGACGGAATCGACCCTGCTTACCCTTCAGCATGTCGCTGAGGGACTTCAGCGGGCGGTTACCGGGACCGGTGACCGGGCGACCACGACGACCGTTGTCGAACAGCGCGTCGACGGCCTCCTGGAGCATGCGCTTCTCGTTGTTCACGATGATCTCGGGCGCACCGAGGTCGAGAAGGCGCTTCAGTCGGTTGTTCCGGTTGATCACACGGCGGTACAGGTCGTTCAGGTCGGAGGTCGCGAAGCGGCCACCGTCCAGCTGCACCATCGGACGCAGGTCCGGCGGGATGACCGGGACGCAGTCCAGAACCATGCCCTTGGGGCTGTTGCTGGTCTGCAGGAACGCGGAGACGACCTTCAGGCGCTTGAGCGCACGGGTCTTCTTCTGGCCCTTGCCGGTACGGATGATCTCGCGGAGCTTCTCGGCCTCCTCGTCGAGGTCGAAGGACTCCAGGCGCTTCTGCAGCGCCGCGGCACCCATCGAGCCGTCGAAGTACGTGCCGAAGCGGTCACGCAGCTCGCGGTAGAGGAGCTCGTCGCCCTCCAGGTCCTGGACCTTGAGGTTCTTGAACCGGGTCCACACCTCGTCCAGGCGGTCGATCTCGCGCTGCGCACGGTCACGCAGCTGCTTCATCTCACGCTCGGCACCCTCGCGCACCTTGCGGCGCACGTCGGCCTTGGCGCCCTCGGCCTCCAGCTCGGCCAGGTCGGTCTCGAGCTTCTTGGCGCGGGCCTCCAGGTCGGCGTCCCGGCGGTTCTCGATCTGCTGCCGCTCCACGGAGACGTGCGCCTCCAGGGAGGGCAGGTCGCGGGTACGGCGCTCCTCGTCGACGTACGTGATCATGTACGCCGCGAAGTAGATGACCTTCTCCAGGTCCTTCGGGGCGAGGTCGAGCAGGTAGCCCAGCCGCGACGGAACGCCCTTGAAGTACCAGATGTGCGTGACGGGCGCGGCCAGCTCGATGTGGCCCATCCGCTCACGGCGCACCTTGGCGCGCGTGACCTCGACGCCACAGCGCTCGCAGATGATGCCCTTGAAGCGGACGCGCTTGTACTTGCCGCAGTAGCACTCCCAGTCCCGGGTCGGACCGAAGATCTTCTCGCAGAAGAGTCCGTCCTTTTCGGGCTTGAGGGTGCGGTAGTTGATGGTCTCGGGCTTCTTGACCTCGCCGTGGCTCCACTGACGGATGTCGTCAGCGGTGGCCAGACCGATCCGGAGCTCATCGAAGAAGTTGACGTCGAGCACTATGCGTCAATCCCTCTCAGGGTTGTAAGTCTTGGGGTCTGAAACGGGGGCCTGGGGGTCGGCGGGGCCCTGTGGGTGAGGGCCCCGCCGGACTCCCGTCAGACCTCTTCGACGCTGCTCGGCTCGCGCCGGGACAGGTCGATGCCGAGCTCCTCCGCAGCGCGGAAGACGTCCTCGTCGGTGTCACGCATCTCGATGGACATACCGTCGCTGGACAGCACCTCCACGTTCAGGCAGAGCGACTGCATCTCCTTGATGAGCACCTTGAAGGACTCGGGGATGCCGGGCTCGGGGATGTTCTCGCCCTTGACGATGGCCTCGTAGACCTTCACGCGGCCGGTGACGTCGTCGGACTTGATGGTCAGCAGCTCCTGGAGGGCGTAAGCGGCGCCGTACGCCTCCAGCGCCCACACCTCCATCTCACCGAAGCGCTGGCCACCGAACTGGGCCTTACCACCCAGCGGCTGCTGGGTGATCATGCTGTACGGGCCGGTCGAACGCGCGTGCAGCTTGTCGTCGACCAGGTGGTGCAGCTTCAGGATGTACATGTAGCCGACCGAGATCGGGTCCGGGAACGGCTCACCGCTACGGCCGTCGAACAGCCGCGCCTTGCCGGACGGGAGCACCATGCGCTCGCCGTCGCGGTTCGGGATGGTGTGCTGCAGCAGACCCGCGAGCTCGTCCTCACGCGCACCGTCGAAGACCGGGGTGGCGACGTTGGTGCCGGGCTCGACACTGTCGGCGCCGATGGCCTGCAGGCGCTGGGCCCACTCGTCGGCGAGACCGGAGACGTCCCAGCCGCGGCTGGCGAGCCAGCCGAGGTGGATCTCCAGGACCTGTCCCGGGTTCATTCGGGACGGCACACCGAGCGGGTTGAGGATGATGTCGACCGGGGTGCCGTCCTCCAGGAACGGCATGTCCTCGATCGGCAGGATCTTGGAGATGACGCCCTTGTTGCCGTGACGGCCGGCGAGCTTGTCACCGTCGGTGATCTTGCGCTTCTGCGCGACGTACACGCGCACCAGCTGGTTCACACCGGGGGGAAGCTCGTCGCCCTCCTCGCGGTCGAAGACGCGGACGCCGATGACCTTGCCGGTCTCGCCGTGCGGCACCTTCAGCGAGGTGTCACGGACCTCACGGGCCTTCTCACCGAAGATCGCGCGCAGCAGGCGCTCCTCCGGCGTCAGCTCGGTCTCACCCTTCGGGGTCACCTTGCCGACGAGGATGTCGCCGGCGATGACCTCGGCACCGATGCGGATGATGCCGCGCTCGTCGAGGTCGGCGAGGACCTCCTCGGAGACGTTCGGGATGTCCCGGGTGATCTCCTCCGGGCCGAGCTTGGTGTCACGGGCGTCGACCTCGTGCTCCTCGATGTGGATCGAGGAGAGGACGTCGTCCTGCACGAGGCGCTGCGACAGGATGATCGCGTCCTCGTAGTTGTGACCCTCCCACGGCATGAACGCCACGAGCAGGTTCTTGCCCAGCGCCATCTCGCCGTTCTGGGTGGCCGGACCGTCGGCGAGGACCTGGCCCTCGATGATCCGGTCGCCCTCGTGGACGATGACCTTCTGGTTGACCGAGGTGCCCTGGTTGGAGCGGGCGAACTTGGCCAGGCGGTACGTGATGTACGTGCCGTCGTCGTTGGCGGTGGTGATGTAGTCCGCGGAGACCTCCTGGACCACACCGGCCTTCTCGGCCTTGACCACGTCACCGGCGTCGACGGCGGAGCGGTACTCCATGCCGGTGCCGACGAGCGGGGCCTCCGCCTTGATGAGCGGAACGGCCTGGCGCATCATGTTCGCGCCCATGAGGGCACGGTTGGCGTCGTCGTGCTCGAGGAACGGGATCATGGCGGTCGCGACCGACACCATCTGGCGCGGCGAGACGTCCATGTAGTCCACGTCCTCGCCGCCGACGTAGTCGACCTCGCCGCCACGACGGCGGACGAGCACGCGGGCCTCCTCGAAGCGGAGGTCGTCGGTCAGCGGGGCGTTGGCCTGCGCGATGACGAAGCGGTCCTCTTCGTCGGCGGTCAGGTAGTCGACCTCGTCGGTGACCTGGCCGTCGATGACCTTGCGGTACGGGGTCTCGACGAAACCGAACGCGTTGACCCGGCCGTACGAGGCGAGCGAACCGATCAGACCGATGTTCGGGCCTTCGGGCGTCTCGATCGGGCACATACGGCCGTAGTGCGACGGGTGCACGTCACGGACCTCGAAGCCGGCCCGCTCACGGGACAGACCACCCGGGCCGAGCGCGGACAGACGACGCTTGTGCGTCAGCCCGGACAGCGGGTTGTTCTGGTCCATGAACTGCGACAGCTGGCTGGTGCCGAAGAACTCCTTGATGGAGGCGACGACCGGCCGGATGTTGATCAGGGTCTGCGGCGTGATGGCCTCGACGTCCTGGGTCGTCATGCGCTCGCGGACGACGCGCTCCATACGAGCCAGACCGGTGCGGACCTGGTTCTGGATGAGCTCGCCGACGCTGCGCAGACGACGGTTGCCGAAGTGGTCGATGTCGTCGGTCTCGACGACGATGCTCTGACCGCTGTCGCCGACCGTCTCGGTCTCGCCCGCGTGCAGCTTCACCAGGTACTTGATCGTCGAGATGATGTCCTCGACGGTCAGGATGCCCGCGTCGAGCGGAGCGTCCGCGCCCAGCTTCTTGTTGACCTTGTAGCGACCGACCTTGGCGAGGTCGTAGCGCTTCGGGTTGAAGTAGAGGTTGTCGAGCAGCGTCTGCGCGGCCTCACGCGTGGGGGGCTCACCCGGACGCAGCTTGCGGTAGATGTCGAGCAGCGCGTCGTCCTGGCCCTGGGTGTGGTCCTTCTCCAGGGTGGCGCGCATCGACTCGTACTCGCCGAACTCCTCGAGGATCTGCTCGGTGGTCCAGCCGAGCGCCTTGAGCAGGACGGTGACGGACTGCTTGCGCTTGCGGTCGATACGGACACCGACCATGTCGCGCTTGTCGATCTCCATCTCCAGCCAGGCACCCCGGGACGGGATGATCTTGGCCGAGAAGATGTCCTTGTCGGACGTCTTGTCGATGGAGGAGTCGAAGTAGACACCGGGGGAACGGACCAGCTGCGACACCACGACACGCTCGGTGCCGTTGATGACGAAGGTGCCCTTGTTCGTCATGAGCGGGAAGTCGCCCATGAAGACCGTCTGGGACTTGATCTCACCGGTCTCGTTGTTGGTGAACTCCGCCGTCACGAAGAGCGGGGCGGCGTAGGTGAAGTCGCGCTCCTTGCACTCGTCGATCGAGTTCTTCGGCGGCTCGAAGCGGTGGTCGCGGAACGTCAGTGACATCGACCCGGAGAAGTCCTCGATCGGGGAGATCTCCTCGAAGATCTCCTCGAGGCCGGACTTGGTGGGGACGTCCTGACCGGACTCCAGAGCCTCCTCGACCCGACTCTGCCAGGCGGTGTTGCCGAGCAGCCAGTCAAAGCTCTCGGTCTGCAGCGCGAGCAGGTTCGGAACCTCGAGGGGCTCCTTGATCTTTGCAAAGGAGATGCGCAGCGGGGCGGTGCTGGCGCCGTTGTTCGTATTCGCGGTCGAGGCAGTGCGCGAGGCGGCCAAGAGGGGGTCCTTCCGAGGGCTCGGACTCACTACGCGCGTACCGGCCCCTCACCCACACAGAGACAGAAATCCCAGGTCAGGGATGCTCGATCATCGATGCTGAGGCGAGGGCAGACCCCTGGTGACGGGCAGGGGACAGCTAACAGGCAGCGCAAAGGGTCAGTGTAGCCACTTGGCACACTGATGTCCAGTCCCGGTTTTCAGAGACCCTCGTTGTTCTCAACGCCTGCGCCATGCCTGCCTTCAACGCACGTTGATACTGCCCTCTTCGTCGTCGATCCATGCCTCGGATTCGGATCCTTGTGACGACGCGTCCTGAGAATTGCGCGCTGCGTGCGGTTCGTCAAGGCCCCCATGCCCGAACCCCAGGCCGACCAGGGACACGACGAAGATCACCATACCCCCCGTCCCGGCGGGTGCAAGGCAACCGCGGCCGCGCCCCGGAAACGCCGAAGAGCGACCACCCGAATGGATGATCGCTCTTCGGTGCGTTCGCGTTACAGCCCTACGGGACTGTCACAGGCGTTCGCGAAGGTCTTACTTGACCTCGACGGAGGCACCGGCGCCCTCGAGGGCCTCCTTGGCCTTGTCCGCGGCCTCCTTGTTGACCTTCTCCAGGACCGGCTTCGGCGCACCGTCGACCAGGTCCTTGGCCTCCTTCAGGCCCAGGGAGGTGAGCTCACGCACGACCTTGATGACCTGGATCTTCTTGTCGCCGGCGCCGGCGAGGATGACGTCGAACTCGTCCTTCTCCTCAGCGGCCTCGGCACCACCGGCGGCACCGCCGGCAGCCGGGGCGGCGACGACGGCCGCGGCAGCGGCGGTGACGTCGAACTTCTCCTCGAACGCCTTCACGAACTCGGAAAGCTGGATGAGGGTCATGTTCTCGAACTCGGCGAGCAGTTCTTCCTGGGTGAGAGCCACGATGGCTTTCCTTCCACTAATTCGGCTGGTGCCGGATGTACATGAGTGGCGGGCGTACGTTGGCCCGCTACGACCGCTGCCTGGAGGCGGCGATCATGATGCGAGCCGAATTACTCGGCACCGCCCTGCTCGTCCTGCTTGGCACGGAGCGCGTCCACGGTGCGGACGAGCTTCGTCGGGAGCGCCTGGAGGAGCTGAGCAGTCTGCGTCTGCTTGCCCTTCAGAGCGCCCGCCAGCTTGGCGAGCAGAACCTCGCGGGACTCGAGGTCCGCAAGCTTCTTGATCTCGTCGGCGGACAGCGCCTTGCCGTCAAGGACACCGCCCTTGATGACGAGATTCGGGTTGTCCTTGGCGAAGTCACGGAGACCCTTCGCCGACTCCACCGGGTCACCGGTGACGAAGGCGACAGCCGTCGGACCGTTGAACAGGTCGTCCAGCGTCGAGATCCCGGCCTCGTTGGCCGCAATCTTGGTCAGCGTGTTCTTCACCACGGCGTACTGGGCGTTCTCACCGAGCGAACGACGCAGCGTCTTGAGCTGCGCCACGGTGAGACCGCGGTACTCGGTCAGCACGGCAGCGCTGGAGTTGCGGAACTGCTCCGTCAACTCCGCCACTGCGGCAGCCTTGTCGGGCCTCGCCATAGAGCCTCGGCCTCCTTCCGGGTGATTCTGACCGCGCGGACCCGAAGGAGGACTGGGGAAAACGAAACGCCCCGGCGCAGGCGCACGGGGCGGACTCGACCGGTCGGACGCACGGGATGTGCGCACTCCGGGAGCTCTTCCACTGTCACCTGCGCGGGTCGTCCGCATTTCAGCGGATCCTTCGGCCACCGCGCCCTCATGCGAGCGCACGGCAACGACCAGCGGTCTTTGGCTTCTGTAGGAGAGTACGGGACGCCGTCGCCGTCAGGCAAATCGGCCCTTACGGTGCCCAGCTCCTGCTCAGCTCCCGCTCTCCTGCAACGGCTTGCGCAGGTCGGCGGTGTCCGCGGCGCGGGGTGCCCGGACGGCCACCGGCCCGTCCTGGTCGAGGAAGGTGAAGGTGAGGTCGAGCGCACCCCGGCGGCCGGCGCCCTGGGTACGGAGCCGCTTGACGCGGTCGTCGCCGTCGACCCAGACGTCCAGGGTGAGCGCGTCCACGCCCAGCTTCTCGTACTGGTCGAGGCTGTTCTCGCGTCCCCTCCGGGCGGCCGCGTCCTCGACGCCGTCGAGGGAGGCCCGGAGCTCGTCGACGGCGGCCGTGCCCGCGTAGTGGGCGGTGTCGACGCCGTCGACCGTCTCGGTGCCGATCCGCTCCACGTCCTCCGCGGCGGCCAGGAAGGCGGCTTCCCGGGCCGGGTTCCGGCTCACCTGGTCACGCAGACCGGCGACGTCCATGCGCAGTCCGCCGGCCGTGGTGAACTCGGCGGCCGGCCCGTAGCTGATCCAGTGTCTGCCGCCCATCTCCTTCACCATGTCGTCGGTCGCGCTCGCGTACAGCACCCCGTCGACCAGGCGCAGTTCGGACTCGCCCCGGTCCTCGCCGCTCAGGTTGGCCGTTCTGAGGCGGGCGGCGGTCGGCTTCGTGCGTACGGACGCCTCGTCCGCGATCTTCCCGCGCTCCGGCATCCGGCCGGTCACCCGGTACCGCAGGAACGGGACGCGCTCGGTCCGCTCCGCGGCCCGCTCGACGGCCTGCGCGGCCGACGAGTCCCCGGACCGTCCGGCTTCGGCCCCCGCCCCGCAGCCGGCGAGGAGCAGCGCGGCCAGGACGGCCCCCGCCGTCCGACGCGGCACGGCCACAGGCAGGGCAACACATATGGAACGCCTCATCGATTCCCCCAAGGAAGCATGGCTGGTGCGTGGTCGGCGCACAGCAGGACCGGGAGCGTATCCGGCGGCGGCCGAGCCGTCCCGTGAATTGAGCGCTGCCCCGCGGCGGGCTGGCTCACCGGGTGCCGTCGAGCCCCCCGCGTATCTTCAGCAACTCCTTGAAGTCCGCGGTGTCCCCCGCCGGAGGCTTCTCGACCGGGGCCTTCACCCCGTAGTCGGCGTAGTAGGCGGTCTGGGTCAGTCCTCCGGTGGCCGTACGCCCCTTCTCGACCTTCTTGACCAGCAGGTTCCGGTCGTCGACCCATATCTCCACGGTCTGTGTCCCGGAGCCCTCCCCCTGCACGGTGCCGGAGTACCGCGTGGCGCGCACGCCCCGCACCGTCTCCTCACCGACCTTGCGTACGTCCGCGGAGGACAGCAGCAGCTTCACCGCCGTGTGGGGCGCGTTGCCGCGCATCTGGTTCGCCAGGTCCGCTCCGGCACCTCCCGCGAGATTCTTCAGGTCGTCGTAGACGTACCTGATCCAGTGCTTGCCGTCGGCCTTCTCGGCGAACGTCTCGCCCAGGCGCGCGTAGTAGGCGTCGGGGAGATAGCGGGCCTCCATCGACGTGGTGCCCAGCCGGCGCATCGTCTCGGCCGTCGTGCCGCCGGTGTATGTGATCTTCAAGGTGCCGGTGAGGCCGTCGCTCCAGGCGAGGGCGCCGTCGGCCTTCATGGACAGCGACGAGCCCATGGTGGTGGTGGACCTGACGCGGGCCGACTCGGCGCGGTCGGTGGAGCGCTCGACGGTGCGCAGGGCGGCTGTCACGGCGGCGTCGGGGGCGGAGCGGCTTTCCTCGGCAGGGCTGTCGGAGGACGTGCAGGCGGCGAGAGCCGTCAGCGCGGTGATCAGCGCGATCCAGAACGCCGACCGGCGCGCCCTCGTGCTCGTCATTCGTCCCCCCTGTGTGAATCCCGTGAATGCACGTTAACCCAGGGCACTGACAGACGGGCCGGAGAACGGCAACGGGCCCCGCACCCGGGAAAGGGGTGCGGGGCCCGTCTACGAGCCTGGTGAGCCGGTGGCTCAGACCGCGGCCGGGTCCTCCTCGACGAGGAGGTTGCGGGTGCGGTTCGGGTCGACCGGAATGCCGGGGCCCATCGTGGTGGTGATGGCGGCCTTCTTGATGTAGCGACCCTTGGCGGCGGACGGCTTCAGACGGAGGATCTCCTCCAGCGCGGCGCCGTAGTTCTCCACCAGCTTGCTGTCGTCGAACGACACCTTGCCGATGATGAAGTGCAGGTTCGAGTGCTTGTCGACGCGGAACTCGATCTTGCCGCCCTTGATGTCGGTGACGGCCTTGGCCACGTCGGGGGTGACGGTGCCGGTCTTCGGGTTCGGCATCAGACCACGCGGACCGAGCACACGGCCGAGGCGGCCGACCTTGCCCATGAGGTCCGGGGTGGCGACGACGGCGTCGAAGTCCAGGCGGCCCTTCGAGACCTCGTCGATCAGTTCGTCGGAGCCGACGATGTCGGCGCCCGCGGCCTCCGCGGCCGCAGCACGGTCACCGGTCGCGAAGACCAGGACCCGGGCGGTCTTACCGGTGCCGTGCGGAAGGTTCACGGTGCCACGGACCATCTGGTCGGCCTTACGCGGGTCGACACCCAGACGGAAGGCGACCTCGACGGTGCCGTCGAACTTGGTCGTGGACGTCTCCTTGGCGAGACGGACGGCCTCGAGCGGGGCGTAGAGCTTCTCCCGGTCGACCTTGGCGTCCGCAGCGCGGAGAGTCTTGCTGCGCTTGCTCACTACTGCTCCTGGGTTTTCTTAGGAGTTGTGGTCCGGGCCGAGCAGGCCCTGCCACCGACTGCTTGGGGAGGTTGGGGTCAGCCCTCGACCGTGACGCCCATGGAACGGGCGGTGCCGGCGATGATCTTCGCGGCGGCGTCCAGGTCGTTGGCGTTGAGGTCGGGCATCTTGGTGGTGGCGATCTCGCGGACCTGCGCCTCGGTGATCTTGGCGACCTTGGTCTTGTGCGGCTCGCCGGAGCCCTTCTCCACGCCCGCGGCCTTGAGGATCATCTTGGCGGCCGGCGGCGTCTTGGTCACGAAGGTGAAGGAGCGGTCCTCGTAGACCGTGATCTCCACCGGGATGACCCAACCGCGCTGCGACTCGGTCGCGGCGTTGTAGGCCTTGCAGAACTCCATGATGTTGACGCCGTGCTGACCCAGCGCGGGGCCGACCGGCGGGGCCGGGTTGGCGGCACCGGCCTGGATCTGGAGCTTGATGAGCCCCGTGACCTTCTTCTTCTTGGGAGGCATAGCTCTCCGGTTCCTCTCTTCGGGTCCTACCTGCGCCCAGATGGCTCTTCTGGATGCAGGCATACCGCACAACGATAACGGGTATAGATGCGCGGCCAAAAACCGAGCAGGTCAGACAAGCTGTGACAGCCGGTCTGACCTGTTCGGAGGCTCTTTCCTGAAGAAGCTAGTTCTTCTGGATCTGGTCGAAGCTCAGCTCGACCGGGGTCTCACGACCGAAGATCTCGACGAGACCCTTGACCTTCTTCGAGTCGGCGTTGATCTCGTTGATGGTCGCCTGCAGCGTCGCGAACGGGCCGTCGGTGACGGTGACCGAGTCGCCGACCTCGAAGTCCAGCACCTGGACCTCGACCTTGCGCTGCGGGGCGGGCTTGCCCTCGGCCTCGGCGGCCTCGCGGGCGGCCTTCTCCTCGGCCTCCGGGGCGAGCATCTTGACGATCTCGTCCAGGGTCAGCGGGTACGGGTCGTAGGCGTTGCCCACGAAGCCGGTGACGCCGGGGGTGTTGCGGACGACGCCCCAGGACTCGTTCGTCAGGTCCATGCGGACCAGGACGTAACCCGGCAGCTTGTTCTGCTTGATCGTCTTGCGGTCGCCGTTCTTGATCTGGACGACCTCTTCCTGCGGCACCTCGGCCTGGAAGATGTAGTCCTCGACGTTCAGCGAGACGGCGCGCTGCTCCAGGTTGGTCTTCACGCGGTTCTCGTAGCCGGCGTAGGTGTGGATGACGTACCACTCGCCGGGGAGGGTGCGCAGCTCCTCGCGGAGCGCCGCGACGGGGTCGACCGGCTCGGCCTCCTCCTCGGCGGCCTCGACGGCTTCGGCGTCGCCCTGCGAGGACTCGTCCTCGGGCTCGTCCTCCACGTGCAGCGCGGCTTCCTCGGCAGGCTCGCCCGCCTCGGCGTCGGCAGCCTCGACCTCGTCCAGGTCCTCGTCCGCGCCTTCGACGATGTCGAGCTCGTCTTCCACGGACTCGACACCCTGCCCGTGTGGCTCGATGGCGTCGTTCACGTTCTGGTCAGACACGGTGGCTGCTTCTTCCTGGATACATAGGGGTGGAACATGCGAAAGGGGCGCCGGTAACCACGGCGCCCTTCGCTCTTGGCTCAGCCAAAGACGTACTTGGCGGCGTTGTCGAGCCCATAGTCAATCACGGTCACCAGGCCGATCATGATGACGACGAAGATGATCACCACAGTGGTGTACGTCATCAGCTGGTTGCGCGTCGGCCAGACGACCTTGCGGAGTTCCGCGACGATCTGGCGGTAGAAGAGCGCGAGTCGCTTCAGCGGGCCCTTCTTGGCACGCTTGCCGCCCTTGCGGGTCTTCTTCTTGGACTCCGGCGCCTCGTCCTGGGCATCAGGCATGTCGATGGAGCCCACGGCGTCCGTCACTCGTCCTCACCTGATTCCGGGTCGTGGCCGTGCCGCGCCCGGTCTGAGCCGCACGGCGGTGCATTGCTGTACGTACATGCGCACACATCCTGGCGAAGGTGTGTGTAGCAGGGCCGGAGGGACTTGAACCCCCAACCGCCGGTTTTGGAGACCGGTGCTCTACCAATTGAGCTACGACCCTTTGGTGTGTCCCCCAACGTACCGCATCCAACCGGGTGCTCGCTGTGCACCGTGTGGCTGCGGGCTGCTGAAGGCCAACGAGGTGAGAGTGTACGTGGTCGCGAGCGCCTCGTCGAACAGATAGTGCCCGCTGAGGGCTTGGTCGGCGGAGGATCGCCCGGTGATCGGGCGAGCGGCGAGGCAAGATCGCGCAGGCCGCGGCCTGGATCCGGACGGATGTTCAGCTGATGTTCAGTCTGTGAAACCCCCGTGCCGGGCGCGTTTCCGGTCTGAAACCATGGACCCCATGAGCGCTGCAACCCCTCCCTCCGAGCGCCGGGTCTCCGCCCGAATCGGCGCGATCTCCGAGTCCGCCACCCTCGCCGTGGACGCCAAGGCGAAGGCCCTCAAGGCCGCCGGGCGTCCCGTGATCGGCTTCGGCGCCGGTGAGCCCGACTTCCCGACCCCGGACTACATCGTCGAGGCCGCCGTCGAGGCCTGCAAGAACCCGAAGTACCACCGCTACACCCCGGCCGGTGGTCTGCCCGAGCTGAAGTCCGCGATCGCCGCGAAGACGCTGCGTGACTCCGGCTACGAGCCCGACGTCTCGCAGATCCTGGTCACCAACGGCGGCAAGCAGGCCATCTACGAGGCCTTCGCCGCGATCCTCGACCCGGGCGACGAGGTCATCGTCCCGGCCCCCTACTGGACGACGTATCCGGAGTCGATCCGCCTCGCGGGCGGTGTCCCGGTCGAGGTCGTCGCCGACGAGACGACCGGCTACCGCGTCTCGGTGGAGCAGCTGGAGGCGGCCCGTACGGAGAAGACGAAGGTCGTCCTGTTCGTCTCCCCCTCGAACCCGACCGGCGCGGTCTACACCGAGGCCGAGACCGAGGCCATCGGCCGCTGGGCCGTCGAGCACGGCCTGTGGGTGCTGACCGACGAGATCTACGAGCACCTGGTCTACGGCGAGGCCGCCGCGGTCTCCCTGCCGGCCCTGTTCCCCGAGCTGCGGGACAAGTGCATCGTCGTCAACGGCGTGGCCAAGACGTACGCCATGACCGGCTGGCGGGTGGGCTGGGTCATCGGTCCGAAGGACGTGGTGAAGGCCGCGACCAACCTCCAGTCGCACGCGACGTCGAACGTCTCGAACGTGGCGCAGGTGGCCGCGATCGCCGCCGTGTCCGGTGATCTGGACGCGGTGGCGAAGATGCGGGAGGCCTTCGATCGCCGCCGCAAGACGATCGTCCGGATGCTCAACGAGATCGACGGCGTGGTCTGCCCGGAGCCCGAGGGCGCCTTCTACGCGTACCCGTCGGTGAAGGCCCTGCTGGGCAAGGAGATCCGCGGCAAGCGCCCGCAGAGCAGCGTCGAGCTGGCGGAGCTGATCCTGGAGGAGGCCGAGGTCGCGGTCGTCCCGGGTGAGGCGTTCGGCACGCCGGGCTACCTGCGGCTGTCGTACGCCCTCGGTGACGAGGACCTCGTCGAGGGTGTGAGCCGGATCCAGAAGCTGCTGGCCGAGGCGCGGGACTGACGGTTCCGTATCGGCCCGGGGCACATACCAGATCTGGTATGTGCCCCGTTTGTTTGTGCGAGCAAGACCACGAATGGGGAAACCGCTACCGGGACGGCGGACACGTGCGGCAGGATCCTGGAATGGAGCGCGTACGTGATGTCTCTGAGCTGCCGAAAGCCCATCTGCACCTGCATTTCACCGGCTCGATGCGGCCGACGACCCTGCTGGAACTGGCCGACAGGTACGGGGTGCGCCTGCCCGACGCGCTGACCGACGCCCTGACCGGTGGAGAGCCTCCGAAGCTGCGCGCGACGGACGAGCGGGGCTGGTTCCGCTTCCAGCGCCTGTACGACGCGGCGCGCTCGTGCATCAGACAGCCGGAGGACATCCAGCGGCTGGTCAGGGAGGCCGCGGAGGAGGACATCCGGGACGGCTCCGGCTGGCTGGAGATCCAGGTGGACCCGACGTCGTACGCGCCCCGCCTGGGCGGCCTGATCCCGGCGCTGGAGATCATTCTGGACGCGGTGGAGACGGCGTCGCGCGACACCGGCCTCGGGATGCGCGTCCTGGTCGCGGCGAACCGGATGAAGCACCCGCTGGACGCCCGCACGCTGGCACGGCTCGCGGTGCGCTACGCCGACCGGGGCGTGGTCGGCTTCGGGTTGTCGAACGACGAGCGCCGGGGCATGGCACGGGACTTCGACCGTGCCTTCCACATCGCCCGTGAGGGTGGACTGCTGTCGGCGCCGCACGGCGGCGAACTGACCGGCCCCTCCTCGGTGCGTGACTGCCTGGACGACCTGCACGCCGACCGGCTCGGCCACGGCGTGCGGGCGGCGGAGGACCCGCGACTGCTCAAGCGCCTCGCCGACAGGGGTGTGACCTGCGAGGTCTGTCCCGCCTCGAACGTCGCCCTCGGCGTCTACGACAAGCTTGAGGACGTCCCGCTGCGGACCCTGTACGACGCCGGCGTCCCGATGGCCCTCGGCGCCGACGACCCCCTGCTCTTCGGCTCCCGTCTCGCCGCCCAGTACGACATCGCCCGTCGGTATCACTCCTTCACGGACGCGGAGCTGGCGGAACTGGCCCGGCAGTCGGTGCGGGGCTCCGCGGCGCCGGAGGAGGTCCGAAGGAAGCTGTTGGCGGGGGTGGACGACTGGCTCGCCGCCTAGCGCGTCACGCGGCGAGCCCGGAGACCAGCGTCCGTGCCGGCCGGGCGGCGAACCCGGCCGCGTCGGGCCGCCCCTGCGCCGCTTCGTGGGCGACGGCGCGCTGGGCGCAGGCGCCGAGGAGCAGCGACGCGCCCGCGAAGGTGTCGGCGCTCCTCCAGGGAGTGCCGGCCCGGCTCGGCCGGGAGGCTGCTGAGCAGCGGGGCGAAGGCTCTGGACGCGGGGCACCAGGTCACGGCGGTGGTGCGGGATCCGGCGCGGTTCACCGTGGCCGACGAGCGGCTGGGGGTGTCCGTGCCCGCCTGAGCGACCCATTGGCCCTGCGCCCCGCGGTCGCGGGGAGGGACGCCGTGCTGTCCGGGCTCGGCGCCCGCGGCCGCCAGGACGCCGGGGTGGCGGCACGACTGACTCGTACGGTGCTGGGCGCTCTGGAGGCCGAGGAGGTGCGGCGCCCCGTCGTGGTGAGCGCGGCCCCGGTCGGTCGCCAGCCCGAGGGCGGCTTGGGCGGTTCCCCGCGCGGGGGCCGGTTCCTGGCGCGTGCCGATGTGGCGCACGCCATGCTGGGCGCGGTCGGCGACCCGGCCACCGTGAAGCAGGGGGTGGAGTGGCCTACTGAGGGGGAGTGCGCCGCGAGGTGGCGGCTCTCACAGGCTCACGCCGACCGTCACCGGCTCGTTGACCAGGGTGATTCCGAAGGCATCACGGACCCCCGCGACGACCTCGCGGGCGAGCGTGAGAAGGTCCTCGGTGGTCGCATCGCCACGGTTGGTGAGGGCCAGGGTGTGCTTGGTGGAGATGCGGGCGGGGCCGGTGCCGTACCCCTTGGTGAAGCCCGCCTTGTCGATGAGCCAGGCCGCGGAGGTCTTGGTGTGCCCCTCCCCCGCCGGGTACGCGGGCGCCTCCACGCCGTCGCCGAGACGCTCACGCACGCGCGCGCGGAACACCGCGAACTGCTCGTCGGTCAGGATCGGGTTGGTGAAGAACGATCCGGCCGACCAGGTGTCGTGGTCCTCGGGGTCCAGGACCATGCCCTTGCCGGTACGCAGCTTCAGCACGGTCTCGCGCGCGGCGGCCAGCGGCACGCGGTCGCCGGGCTCGACGCCGAGGGCGCGGGCGGTCTCGGCGTACTTGATCGGGGCGGAGAGGCCGGCGGCGTCCTCCAGCCGGAAGCGGACACGCAGGACGACGTAGCGCTCGGGATCGGCCTTGAAGCGGCTGTGGCGGTAGGAGAAGGCGCACTCGGCGTTCGGCAGGACGACGGTTTCGCCCGCCTCACGGTCGTACGCGATCACCTCGGTGATCGTCGAGGAGACCTCCTGGCCGTACGCCCCGACGTTCTGGATCGGCGTGGCACCCGCGGAGCCAGGGATTCCGGCGAGGCACTCGATACCGGCGAGCCCGGCCTCCACGGTCCGGGCGACGGCATCGGTCCACACCTCGCCGGCGGCCAGTTCGAGGCTGGTGCCGTCCAGCTCGAAGCCCTTGGTGGCGATCACCAGCGCGGTGCCGGCGAAGCCCTTGTCCCCGATGACCAGGTTGGATCCACCGCCGATCAGCAGCAGCGGGGTCCCACTGGCGTCCGCCTCGCGCACGACGTCGATCACCTCGGCGTCGGTGGTGGCGGTGACCAGGCGGGTGGCGGGGCCGCCCAGCCGGAAGGTGGTGAGGGGGGCGAGGGGGGCGTCGTGGAGTTCCTGCACGGGCTCAAGACTACGAGACGGCACTGACAGCCCCGGCACCCGTACAGGGCGCCGGGGCCGATGCGCACCACGCGCGCGTGCCCTTCACGCCAGGCGCCGGAACACCTGCGGCCAGTCGACCGGGAGGTCGTCGCTCGACGCCTGCCAGGTGGCGAACTTCGCGTCCCGCATCTGCGAGGACAGGCCCCGCGCCGCGGGGGCGTGGGCGCCCGAGCGGGCGAACTCCTTGAGCGCCGCGGGCGACTCCCAGGCCGACAGCGTCCAGAAGGTGCGCTTGAACGGCTCCGCCTTCAGGGATGCCCCGTACGCTCCGGGCGCCCGGCTCACCTGCCGCCACACGCCCGGCGTGCGGGCGAAGAAGAGCAGCGCTCCCCACAGCGTGCGCGTCTCGAAGCGGGAGGCGAAGACGTGCACCTCGGTGGCGGGCGGCGCGGGGTACGCAACGGTCCAGGGAAGTGTGGGCATGACTGCTCCTTGTGGTCCGAGGTGGGGTGGTCAGTGCGAGGCCGTCTCCAGCGCCGGACGCGGTGCCGCTTCGGCCGGGCCCGCAATTTCGTCGGCGCGCCGCCTGCCCGGGATCAGCAGGGCCGCGACTCCGGCGACGGCCACCACTGCGGCGCCGGTCACCAGGGCGGGCCGCAGACCGTCGACGAAGGTCTGTCGGGTCTCGTAGCCGCCCTGCGCGGAGAAGATGGACGCCATGACGGCGATACCGAGCGCCCCGCCGACTTCGCGCAGCGCGTTGTTGGCGCCGGAGGCGATGCCCTGCTCCGAGGCCCGGACGCTGGACATGACCAGGGCCGAGGCCGGAGCGAAGAACAGGGCCATGCCGACACCGCTGACGATCAGGGCGGGCAGCTGGGCGGCGTAGGAGGCGTCGACGGTCGCGACGGAGGCCATGTAGGCGAGCCCGGCCGCCTGGAGGAACAGGCCGGTCGCGACGACGGGACGGCCCCCTATGCGGTCGGAGAGGATGCCGGCGATCGGCGCGACGAGCATCGGCATACCGGTCCACGGCAGCATCCGCAGCCCCGCCTCGGTGGGCGTGTAGCCGAGTACGCCCTGCATGTACTGGCTGAGCAGGAAGATCGAGCCGAACATGCCGAGGAACATCAGCATGCTCGCCGCGTTGATCCCTGCGAACGCACGCGAGCGGAACAGGCGCATCGGCAGCATCGGGTTCTTGGCGCGGACGCTGTAGAGGACGAACCCGACGAGCAGCGCCCCTCCGGCGAACAGGCCGGTCAGGACCATGGGACCGGTCCAGCCGTCGGCGGGTCCACGCACCAGGCCGTACACGATCCCGAACAGGCCGCCGCTGGCGAGCAGGGTGCCGGGGACGTCGAGCGGGGCACCGGTGCCGTAGGACTCGGCGAGGCGCAGACGGGCGAGCGGCAGCAGGGCGAGGCCGAGCGGAACGTTCAGCCAGAAGATCCACTGCCAGGAGATGTGCTCGGTGAGGCTGCCGCCGATGAGCGGCCCCGACGCGATCGCGAGCCCGTTGACGGCACCCCAGATGCCGTACGCCATCCCGCGCTTGGCGGCGGGCACGGCCGCTGTCAGCAGGGTCAGCGTCAACGGCATCATGACGGCCGCGCCGGCGCCCTGGACCGCGCGGGCGGCGATCAGCGAGTCGATGCCCGGCGCGAGGGCCGCGGCGGCGGACGCGCCGGTGAAGACCGTGATGCCGGCGAGGAAGAGCCGTCGGCGGCCGAAGCGGTCGCCGAGCGCCGCGCCGAACATCAGCAGGACGGCGAAGGTGAGGGTGTAGGCGCTGACCGTCCACTCCAGGTCGTGCAGCCCTCCGCCCAGGTCCTCACGGATGGAGGGCAGCGCGGTGGTGACGACCAGGTTGTCGAGTGACGCCATGAACCCGGCGACGCTGGTGAGTGCGAGGGCCCAGCCGGCTCCGCCCAGGCGGGCGGTTGACGGATGGTGTTCGGTCTGGTGTGACATCGCTCCCCCAAGGGTGACGCGTTGCTGACTACTGAAGGTTCCGACTTGGATAGTTATCAGTCACTAACTTTCAGGGGCATGAAGAGACGTGGGCACCTCAGAACCCCCACCTCTAAGACCGCCCCTCGCGGCGCTCCGACGACTCCATCCCGGCCCAGACCCGGTGCCCGGAAGGAAACCCCATGGCCACCAGGCAGTTGATGAGCATGCCATAGGCCATGAACGTCGTCGTCTTGTCGACGTCGGCGCCCAGCGGCAGGTGAACGGTGTCCCACAGCCGCATCCAGCCGACTCGCACGGCCTCGCCGAACTCGTGGTCGCCCTCCTCGTCGGCGGCCGCCACGGCGAGGTACATCTGCATCTGCATCATCAGCCGCTCGGGCTGCTCCGAGACGACCTTCCGGTACGCGTCCCCCATGGCGTGCAGGGCCTCTTCGCCCTCCAGCCCCTCGGAGGCCTCGGCGAACATCCGGATGGTGTCCTCGACACAGCGCTCCGCCGCCGCGAGAAAGATCGCCTTCTTGCCCGGGAAGAGCCGGAAGAGGTACGGCTGCGAGACGCCGACACGCTTGGCGATCGCCTCGGTCGAGGTGCCGTGGTAACCCCCACGCGCGAACTCGGCCATCGCCGCACGAATGACGCTCTCACGCCTCTCTTCTGCGCTCATCCTGACCATGGGGACTAAGTTAGTACTCAATCACTAACTAAGTCAAGGTAGGGCCGGGCGCAAGCCGGCATCCACGCGTAAGGGGCGCCCCAATATGGAGAACGCCCCTTACCGCCCGGCACGCGCGCGTTGTTCACGCCAGTCGTACGACCGCCCGCGACATCCCGAGCACCTTCTGCCCGGCGCTCTTCACGGTCAGGTCCACACGGACCTTGTTGTCGTCGAGCAGGGCCGCGACCTTGCCGCTGACCTCGATCGTGGCGCCCTGCTCGTCGTTCGGGACGACGACGGGCTTGGTGAAGCGGACGCCGTACTCGACGACCGCGCCCGGGTCACCGGTCCAGTCGGTCACCACACGGATCGCCTCGGCCATGGTGAACATGCCGTGCGCGATGACGTCGGGCAGCCCGACCTCCTTGGCGAACTTCTCGTTCCAGTGGATCGGGTTGAAGTCACCGGAAGCCCCCGCGTACTGGACGAGCGTGGCGCGGGTCACGGGGAAGGTCCGGGTGGGCAGCTCGGTGCCCACCTCGACCTCGCCGTACGTGATCTTCGTCGTCATCGGTCTCAGGCCTCCCCTGCCGCGGAGTCGGCCGGACGAGCCACCAGCTTCGTCCAGGCGGTCACCACGTGCTCACCCGCCTCGTCGTGGACCTCGCCACGGATGTCCAGGATCTCGTTGCCCGCCATGGTCTTGATCGCCTCGATGGTCGAGGTGACGGTCAGCCGGTCACCGGCGCGCACCGGGCGTGTGTAGGCGAACTTCTGGTCGCCGTGCACCACGCGGCTGTAGTCCAGGCCGAGCTGCGGGTCCTGGACGACCTGTCCCGCGGCCTTGAAGGTGATCGCGAACACGAAGGTCGGCGGCGCGATCACATCCAAGTGGCCGAGCGCCTTGGCGGCCTCCGGGTCCGTGAACGCCGGGTTGGTGTCCCCCACCGCCTCCGCGAACTCACGGATCTTTTCCCGACCCACCTCATAGGGGTCGGTGGGCGGGTAGCTCCGCCCCACGAAGGACTGGTCGAGCGCCATGGCTCGGCACCTCCTGATGTCTGCTGTGGTTGACCTGCTGTGCGCACGGCCGATCCGCCCCGCCCATGCGTCGGGGCGATCACATCCTGCCGTCTTCATCCGCGACGGGCCGGAACCGACCGGTAACCAGGGCGGAAACGACGCGAGGCCGCCCCCAGACTGTGGGGACGGCCTCGCGTACGAGCCTGATTTATCGCGTCTCGCGGTGCGCGGTGTGCGCGTTGCAACGCGGGCAGTGCTTCTTCATCTCAAGACGGTCCGGGTTGTTACGCCGGTTCTTCTTGGTGATGTAGTTCCGCTCCTTGCACTCCACGCAGGCCAGCGTGATCTTCGGGCGGACGTCGGTGGCAGCCACGTGAGTGCTCCTTGACGAACGGATAGACTGAATTAACGCAAGAAAGAGTAGCCGATCGAAGGACCGACCCCGCAATCGGCTACTGTCAGTAGCGGTGACCGGACTTGAACCGGTGACACAGCGATTATGAGCCGCTTGCTCTACCGACTGAGCTACACCGCTGTGATGCGATCGGGCCCCGCCTCGCGGCGGGAACCTCTCACACCAGAGCCCCAAAACGGAATCGAACCGTTGACCTTCTCCTTACCATGGAGACGCTCTGCCGACTGAGCTATTGGGGCGAGCGATGAAGACATTACACGCTCGGCCGCCGTTCACCCAAATCCGTTTCGCAGCACCCTTCGGGGGTCCGATCGGATGACCGCACGGACGCCTCACAGGCCACAGCGGTGGCCGGGCAGCGGCTGCCGTTCGGCGGACCACACCGGTACGACTATTGCGCTCCTGCGCGCCGGCACCGTGTCCCCACCCTAGGCTCGTCTCACTCTGCGTGATCTTGCGTGCCCGGCGCAGTTCCCCGGCACCGTCCCCGCAGCCCCGCCGCGCCGCCCCGAGCCTCTGGAACGCGATGCCCGACAGCCAGCCCCAACCGCCCCACTCCTCGTCCTCGTCGGGCCCGTCCGGACCGGCCGACCCGGCCGGGCTGCTGCTGTGCGGGGCCCGCCTCACCGACGGCCGGACCGTGGACGTACGGCTGGGCGGCGGGCGCATCGAGGCGGTCGGCACGGCCGGGAGCCTGACGGGGGACGGCACGCGCGCGTGCGGCGCACGTGTGGACCTCGGCGGCTATCTGCTGCTGCCGGCCCCCGCCGAGGCGCACGCCCACGCCGACACCGCGCTCTCCGCCGATGTGGGCGGACCGGTCTCGTACGACGCCCAGGACGTCCAGCGCCGGGCCACCGAGGCGGCCCTGCTCCAGCTCGGGCACGGTGCGACCGCACTGCGGGCGCATGTACGCGTGGGCGACGTCCAGGGGCTGGGCGCGCTGACCGCCGTGCTTCAGGCCCGGCGTTCACTGCGCGGGCTCACCGAGCTGACGACGGTTGCGGTGCCCCGGCTGCTGACCGGCGTGGCCGGCGCCGAGGGGCTCGCGATGCTGCGGGACGCGGTGAAGATGGGTGCGTCGGTGGTCGGCGGCTGCCCGGACCTCGACCCGGATCCCACGGGGTACGTGGAAGCGGTCCTGGAAGTCGCCTCGGAGCACGGCTGCCCCGTCGACCTGCACACCGACGCCGCCGACCCGGCACGCCTCGCCCGCCTCGCCGCGATGGCCGGCGGGCTGCGCCCCGGCGTGACGCTCGGCCCGTGCGGCGGCCTGGGTCGCTTGCCGACCCAGGTGGCCTCCCGCACCGCGGACCAACTCGCGGCGGCCGGGGTGACGGTGGTCTGCCTGCCGCAGGGCGGCTGCGGGGGCGTGGAACGGCGCGGCACGGCACCCGTACGACTGCTGCGCTCCGCCGGGGTACGGGTCGCGGCCGGAAGCGGCGCTCTGAGGGACGTGTCCAACCCCGTGGGGCGCGGCGACCCGCTGGAGGCCGCCTACCTGCTGTCCTCCCGCCACGGGCTGCGCCCCGAGGACTCGTACGACGCCGTGAGCGCGTCGGCGCGTGCGGTGCTGGGCCTGCCCGAGGTCCGGGTGGAGGCGGGCTTCCCCGCGGAGTTGCTGGCGGTGCGCGGGGACCGGCTGGCAGGGGCGCTCTCGCTGGCGTACAGCCGCATCGTGGTGCACCGGGGGCGCGTGGTGGCGCGGACGAGCGCGGTGCGGGAGTACTGCAACTCGGCTGCGGCGGTGGAGTTGGGGTTGCCGCGGCAGGGGCGGGGAGAGTTGTCCTGAGGGTGGCGGCCGCCCCGTGGTCCACCGGCGTGGCGCGCATGGGGCCTGGCTGAACTCGTGCGGCGGACGCGGCCGTCCGGGCGTACGGTCGGAGACATGCGCATTGTCATCGCTGGTGGTCATGGTCAGATCGCGCTGCGGCTGGAGAGGCTGCTCGCCGGGCGCGGGGACGAGGTCGCGGGGATCATCCGCAAAGCCGAACAGGGCGACGACCTGCGGGAGGCCGGTGCCGAACCCGTCCTGCTGGACCTGGAGTCGGCCTCCGTCGAGGAGGTCGCGGAGTGTTTGCGGGGAGCGGACGCGGCGGTCTTCGCGGCCGGCGCGGGCCCGGGCAGCGGGTCGACCCGTAAGGACACGGTGGACCGAGGGGCTGCGGTCCTCTTCGCGGACGCGGCGGTCCGGGCGGGCGTACGCCGCTTCGTGGTGGTGTCGTCGATGGGTGCCGACCCGAAGCACGAGGGGGACGAGGTCTTCGACGTCTACCTGCGCGCCAAGGGTGAGGCCGATGCTTACGTTCGCGGCCTCGACGGCCTGGACTGGACGATCCTGCGCCCCGGCATGCTGACGAACGACGCCGGAACGGGCCTGGTGCGCCTGGAGGCCCACACCGGCCGCGGCCCGATCCCACGCGACGACGTGGCCGCCGTGCTGGCGGAGTTGCTCGACACCCCGGCGACGGCGGGCCTGACGCTCGAACTGGTCAGCGGCTCCGCTCCGGTCTCGGTGGCGGTGAAGTCGGTGGCGGGAAACTGACGTTGTACCCGCGGGGTTCCCCGCGGCGCAGGGGGCTCCGGCCGAACGAGGCTCGGTAGGCCCTTCAGAAGAGTGGGAGCTGGCCCGGGAAGTCCGGCACGGCGTATCCGTCCAACGCGGGCTGCGCGGCGCCCAGTTGCGCCTGGCGGCGGGATCCCGGACACGAGACGAGCTCGCCGGTCTCCCGAGCGCCGGGCGGGTCGTGCCTGGCGAACCGGCCGGCGACGACCGCGATCTCGCGACGGCACTCGGGACAGCTTCTGCGACGCATGGCCATGGGATCAGTGTGCCCCCGACCACTGACAGTGGAATGCGAAGACCCCCTCAGCTCTACGGATCCGTAGAGCTGAGGGGGTCTTCCTCAGCGTGGCGGCGCCAGGATTCGAACCTGGGAAGGCTGAGCCGGCAGATTTACAGTCTGCTCCCTTTGGCCGCTCGGGCACACCGCCGGGTTTGCTGCCCTTCGCACCATTTTTCGGTGGTGCTCCCTGGCAACGACGTAAACAATACCCGATGTGGAGGGGTGCTTCGCCACCCGATTGATCGCCTCCCGCGGGACGACGGGTGGCTAGGCTTGTCCGGATGCGGCCCGGGTCTGCCCCGGGCTCGGCGGCCACCCCCACGCCCGCCGATACGCACCTCACACGCACCCCGATACAAGGAGCCACAGGACATGGCCGACTCCAGTTTCGACATCGTCTCGAAGGTCGAGCGGCAGGAGGTCGACAACGCCCTCAACCAGGCCGCCAAGGAGATCTCGCAGCGCTACGACTTCAAGGGCGTGGGTGCCTCGATCTCGTGGTCCGGTGACAAGATCCTGATGGAGGCGAACTCCGAGGACCGGGTCAAGGCTGTCCTCGACGTCTTCCAGTCCAAGCTGATCAAGCGCGGGATCTCTCTGAAGGCCCTGGACGCGGGCGAGCCCCAGCTTTCGGGCAAGGAGTACAAGATCTTCGCGTCGATCGAGGAGGGCATCTCCCAGGAGAACGCGAAGAAGGTGGCGAAGATCATTCGCGACGAGGGCCCGAAGGGCGTGAAGGCCCAGGTGCAGGGCGATGAGCTGCGTGTCAGCTCCAAGAGCCGGGACGACCTACAGGCTGTGATCGCCCTGCTGAAGGGCAAGGACTTCGACTTCGCGCTGCAGTTCGTGAACTACCGGTGAACCGCTGAGCCGATGCCGGATCCGGCGCGCTGTTCAGTCGCGCCTCGCATGCGGCTGCGGCAGCGTACGAGGAAGGGTGGGCACCGTGCCGGTGCCCACCCTTCTCGTCTGTCGGCCGCGGGCCGTGCGCCGGGCCTCCGCGCCCGCCGGTGCTCCGGCCGCCGCCGAGGGCCTGTACGCCTCGCTCAGTCGCGTGAGTGGCCGAACAGGATGCGGTAGGCGATCAGGAGCACGAGGGAACCACCGATCGCGGCGGCCCAGGTGGCACCGTCGTAGAAGTCCTTCGAGACGGGGTGGTCCAGCCAGCGGGCCGAGATCCAGCCCCCGAGGAATGCGCCCGCGACGCCGATGACAGTGGTGCCGATGAGACCGCCGGGGTCACGACCCGGCAGCAGGAACTTGGCGATGGCCCCGGCCAGCAGTCCCAGGATGATCCAGCTGATGATCGTCATGCCGTGAACCTGCCCTTCCGCGCTGTGCCTGCACTTTCACGGCACTGTGATTGCGGGCGCGAGTTGTTCGTGCTCTGTTGATGAACAGGACGTCACGACGGAACACGGCGGTTGCGGCGATCAGTAGGGTTCGGGCCATGGTTCAGTCCCACTCCTCCTCTGAGCTGCGGCGCTCCCTGGGCCTGGGCGACGCCGTGGTCATCGGGCTCGGCTCGATGGTCGGGGCCGGTGTCTTCGCCGCCCTCGCCCCTGCCGCGCGTGCGGCCGGATCCGGTCTCCTGCTCGGGCTCGCCGTCGCGGCGGTGGTCGCGTACTGCAATGCCACGTCGTCGGCGCGGCTTGCCGCCCTGTACCCGGCCTCGGGCGGCACCTACGTCTACGGGCGCGAGCGGCTCGGGGAGTTCTGGGGGTATCTCGCGGGCTGGTCGTTCGTCGTCGGCAAGACGGCCTCGTGCGCGGCGATGGCACTCACCGTGGGCGCGTACCTGTGGCCGGAGCAGGCACACGCGGTGGCGGTCGCGGCCGTGGTGGCACTGACCGCGGTGAACTACGGCGGAGTCCAGAAGTCCGCCTGGCTGACGCGGGCGATCGTGGCCGTCGTCCTGGCTGTCCTCACCTGTGTCGTCGTCGTGTGTCTGGGGTCCGGGGAGTCCGACGCCGGACGCCTGGACATCGGGGCCTCGGGTGGTGTGGGCGGAGTGCTGCAGGCGGCAGGGCTGCTCTTCTTCGCCTTCGCCGGCTACGCCCGGATCGCGACCCTCGGCGAGGAGGTACGGGACCCCGCGCGGACCATCCCGCGGGCGATTCCGCTGGCCCTGGGCATCGCCCTGGTGGTGTACACGTGTGTCGCGGTGGCTGTCCTTTCGGTGCTGGGCGCGGAGGGCCTCGGGCACGCCGGCGCGCCGCTTGCCGACGCGGTGCGGGCGGCCGGGGTACCGGGGTTGTCGCCCGTGGTTCGGGTGGGCGCGGCCGTCGCGGCGCTGGGCTCCCTGCTCGCCCTGATCCTCGGCGTCTCGCGGACCACGCTGGCCATGTCACGCGACCGGCATCTGCCGCACGCCCTGGCAGCCGTGCATCCGCGCTTCCAGGTGCCGCACCGGGCTGAGCTTGCCGTGGGTGCGGTGGTCGCGGTCCTGGCCGCCACGGTGGACGTGCGCGGTGCGATCGGGTTCTCCTCCTTCGGGGTGCTGGCGTACTACGCGGTCGCCAACGCGTCGGCCTGGACCCTCGACGCTGCGCCCCGCGCACGGTTCGTGCCGACGCTGGGGCTTCTCGGCTGTCTGGTGCTGGCGTTCTCGCTGCCGGGGGCCGCCGTCGTGACCGGTGCGGCGGTGCTGGCTGCAGGTGTGGGCGTGTACGGCGTACGGCGGTGGGTGGCGAGGCGGCCGGGCGGCCGGGGGCGGTAGACCACCCGTCGGCGGTCGCGGGTCGGTGCGTGTCGGGATGCGGGGTGCGGGGTGCGGGGTGCGGGGTGCGGGGTCGCCAGGGGTGGTGTCCGCACTGCGCCCTCGGTGCAGTTCAGGTCCCGTCTGCCGGATGCGCTGTGGGTTCGCGGCTGGTCAGGAAGCCTGTACCGGTGCCGTCCGTATGCGGAGGTCGGCCCAGGGAGCCATCTCCATGCCCTCGCTCGTCTCCTCGTACCAGCCGGTGCCGTCGACCCAGGCACGCAGCCAGCCTTCCAGGCTCGGGGCGTCGACGTACCACGCCTGGTCGGCGTCATCGGCGTTCGGCTCGAAGAGCAGGACGGTGGTGTGAGGGCTTCGGCAGTCCACGCACGCGTACATCGCGCAGCCCCAGTGGGATATCGGCAGGACGCCCTCGGGCCAGGGCCAGTCGGGGTCCTTGCGGGCGCTCTCCCGGTTGGCGAGGTACTGGGTGACGGCGGCGGGCTCGCCGGCCGGAGGACTGTCGAGCAGCGGCAACAGGCCGTACTCCGGGCCGAACCCGCCGTCTCCTATGCGCAGGTAGAGGTCGGCGAGCAGCGGGGGCAGGCGGAAGCCGAGGGCGGCCTCGGCGCGGGCCACTGCGGCCGCGTCCACAGGCGCGGGAAGGGAAGTCCAGCCCCACGGGCGGGTGTTGCGGGCCTTGTCCGCCACCCTCGTCAGCAACTGCTCGATCTCGGTCATGCGTTCATGATGCAAGCCGCCACTGACAATCGGTCCTGCCTGTGGACAACCACCGGATTGTGGAAATCTCGTGGTCTTCGTCCCCGCCCCACCGGGGCCACCGCCTGGCTCCGCAGGGGCCACCGCCCTCGTACCGCGGCGCTACCAGCTCTGCGCGAACGGCCTGTCCGTGGACACGATTTCGCGGCCCAGCGGGAACAGCGACACCGGAATCAGCTTGAAGTTGGCGATGCCGAACGGGATGCCGATGATCGTGACGCAGAGGGCGAGGCCCGTGACGATATGGCCGATGGCCAGCCACCAGCCCGCGAGGACGAGCCACAGCACGTTGCCGACGCAGGACGGGGCTCCGGCGTCGCGGCGCTCGACCGTCGTGTATCCGAAGGGCCACAGGGCGTAGACGCCGATACGGAAGGCCGCGACGCCGAACGGGATACCGATGATGGTGATGCACAGGAGCACGCCCGCGAGCAGGTAGCCGAGGCACAGCCAGAAGCCGCTCAGGACGAGCCATATGACGTTCAGGATGGTCTTCACTGGGGGCCTGCCATCTTCTCCAGCCGGGCGATACGCTCCGCCATCGGCGGGTGGGTCGAGAACATCTTGGAAAACCCCTGACCCGGGCGGAAGGGGTTGGCGATCATCATGTGACTGGCTGTCTCGATGCGGGGTTCCGGGGGCAGCGGCAGCTGCTTGGTGCCTCGTTCGAGCTTGCGCAGGGCGCTGGCGAGGGCGAGGGGGTCCCCGGTGAGCTGGGCGCCGGACGCGTCGGCCTCGTACTCCCGCGAGCGGCTGATGGCCAGCTGGATGAGCGAGGCGGCGAGCGGGCCCAGGATCATGATCAACAGCATACCGAGGAGGCCGGGACCGTCGTCGTCATCGGACCGCCCGATCGGGATCAGCCAGGCGAAGTTGACCAGGAACATGATCACCGAGGCAAGGGCACCGGCGACCGACGAGATCAGGATGTCGCGGTTGTAGACGTGGCTCAACTCGTGGCCGATGACTCCGCGCAGTTCGCGTTCGTCGAGGAGGCGCAGGATCCCTTCGGTGCAGCACACGGCTGCGTTGCGCGGGTTGCGGCCCGTGGCGAAGGCGTTCGGCGCCTCCGTCGGAGAGATGTAGAGGCGGGGCATGGGCTGGCGGGCCTGGGTGGAGAGCTCGCGGACCATGCGATAGAGCCCTGGGGCCTCGAACTCGCTTACCGGGCGGGCGCGCATCGCGCGCAGCGCCAGTTTGTCGCTGTTCCAGTACGCGTACGCGTTCGTGGCCAGCGCGATCAGGACCGCGACGACGAGCCCCATACGGCCGAAGAAGCTGCCGATGACGATGATGAGGGCGGACAGTCCTCCGAGGAGTACTGCGGTCCTGAGCCCGTTGTGCCGGCGGTGCACGGTACGCCCTCCAAGTGGTGCGGCAGGGGAACCCTTTACTGGTCGATCTCCGACGCCACTGGTGCCGTGATGTCACGTCCAGTGGACCCTTCTGTACTGGTCAACGCCAGGCGAGGGCCCCGGGTTCCCTGGTGCGTACGGCTGCGGGCGTGAGCCGTACGGGTGAGGGCTCGGGCGCCGCCCTCCACGCGCGCGTGGAGGCCGGGTGCCCCACGCGCGCGCAGGGAATGCGCCAGAACTCAGAAGAGGCCGGTGTCGGCGAAACGCAGAATCAGCTGGGGGGCTCCGGACAGGGCGATGCCGACGGCGCCGGTGAGAGCCATCGTGGCCGTCACGGGCGCGGGGACGAGGTGCTTGACGGGCTCGCCCTCGGAGGCGCGGAACAGCAGGGCCGTCCACTGGAGGTAGTAGAACAGCGCGATCACGACGTTGACGGCCATGACCACGGCCAGCCAGCCGAGCCCCGCGTCTACGGCTGCGGAGAAGACGGTGACCTTGGCGAAGAGGCCGATGATGCCCGGCGGGAGTCCGGCGAGGCAGAGCAGGAAGAAGGCCAGGATGAGGGCGGACAGGGGGTTGCGGGCGTACAGGCCCCGGTAGTCGCTGATGCGGTTGAGGGTCTTCGTACGGCCCACGAGTGCGACCACCGCGAAGGCACCGAGGTTCACGGCGGCGTACATGAGGGCGTAGGCGACGGTGGAGCCGATCGAGCGCTCGGCGTCGTCGGAGTACGCGGCGGCGGCGATCGGCACCAGGAGGTAGCCGGCCTGGCCGACGGAGGACCAGGCGAGCAGCCGTACCGCGCTGTACGCGCGCGTGGCCTGCTGGCGCAGGGCGCCGACGTTGCCGACGGTCATGGTGAGGGCGGCCAGGGCCGCGAGGGCCGGCCCCCAGACGTCGGCGTACGACGGCAGCGCGATGACCGTGACGAGGATCAGGCCGGTGAAGCCGACCGCCTTGCCGACGACCGACAGGTAGGCGGCGACCGGCAGGGGCGCTCCCACGTATGTGTCCGGCACCCAGAAGTGGAAGGGCACGGCTGCCGTCTTGAAGGCGAAGCCGATCAGGGTGAGGACGACTCCGGTCTGGGCGAGGGTGTGGAGCTGTCCGTCGACGTTCTGGATCCGCTCGGCGATCTGGGTGAGGTAGAGGGTGCCCGTGGAGGCGTACACGAAGCTGATGCCCATGAGGCTGACCGCGGTCGCGGTGACCGAGGACAGGAAGAACTTCAGTGCCGCTTCGGAGGACTTACGGTCGCCGTGGCGCAGGCCGACGAGGGCGAAGGCGGGGAGCGAGGCGACTTCGAGGGCGACGATGAGGGTCGCCAGATCCCGTGAGGCCGGCAGGAGGGCGGCTCCGGCTGCGGAGGAGAGCAGCAGGAACCAGAACTCCCCTTCGGGAAGCTCCTTGTCGGCGTCCTTGAGGGCGGTGACCGACAGGAGGGCCGCGAGCAGGGCGCCACCGAGGACCAGGAACTGGATGACGAGAGTGAAGCGGTCGGCCGTGTAGCTGCAGACTCCGGGATCGCCGGTCAGGCAGAAGGTGGCGCGGTCGCCGTCCAGGAGGGGCAGCAGCAGGAGCGCGGAGGCGGCCAGGCCCACGACGGACATCCAGCCGAGCAGGGCCTTCTTGGCCTCCGCGACGAACAGGTCGGCGACGAGGACGACGAGTGCGACGACCGCCGCGACGGTGGGCGGCGCGATGGCGAGCCAGTCGACGGACTGGACCACGGACTCGGCGAGCGGCTGGGCCAGGACGCTCATCGGGGACCTCCTGCGAGGAGCTGCTGCACGGCCGGGTCGGTCAGGCCGAGGAGGGTCTTCGGCCACAGTCCGGCGACGACGGTGAGGGCGACGAGCGGCGTCCAGGCCGCGAACTCGTAGGTCTGCACGTCGGCGAGGTTCGGGCCGTCCTGCGGGACCGCGCCCATGCAGACGCGCCGGACCACGACGAGCATGTACGCGGCGGTCAGCAGGGTGCCGAAAGCGCCGATCGCCATGAAGGTCAGGAAGGCCGGACGGCTGAGGCCGTCGGCGGGCTCGAACGCCCCGAACAGCGCGAGCATCTCCCCCCAGAACCCGGCCAGACCCGGCAGCCCGAGCGAGGCGACCGCGGCGAAGGCGAGCAGGCCGCCGAGGCGAGGCGCCTTGCCGTACAGTGCGGCCCCGGTCTGTTCGGCGAGGGCGTCGAGGTCGGTCGTGCCCGTACGGTCCTTCAGCGCGCCGACCAGGAAGAAGAGCAGGCCGGTGATCAGGCCGTGGGCGATGTTGGCGAAGAGGGCGCCGTTCAGGCCGGTCGGGGTCATCGTGGCGATGCCGAGCAGCACGAAGCCCATGTGGCCGACGGACGAGTACGCGATGAGGCGCTTGAGGTCGCCCTTCGCGCCCTGCCGAGCGAGGGCGAGGCAGGCCAGGGATCCGTAGATGATCCCGACGACGGCGAAGGCGGCGAGGTAGGGGGCGAAATCGGCGAAGCCGTCGGGAGCGATCGGTAGGAGGATACGGACGAACCCGTACGTTCCCATCTTGAGCAGTACACCGGCCAGCAGTACCGACCCGACGGTCGGCGCGGCGGTGTGTGCATCCGGCAGCCAGCTGTGCAACGGCCACATCGGGGTCTTGACCGCGAGCCCCAGACCGATCGCCAGAACGGCGATGACCTGCACGGATGCGGCCAGCGAGCGGCCGTTGTCAGTGGCGAGTGCCACCATGTCGAACGTGCCCGCCTTGACGCCGATCAGGAGCAGGCCGAGCAGCATGACCACGGAGCCGAGCAGCGTGTAGAGGATGAATTTCCAGGCGGCCTCGGCCCGGCCCTCGCCGCCCCAGCGGGCGATGAGGAAGTACATCGGGATCAGGACCATCTCGAAGGCGAGGAAGAAGAGCAGCAGGTCGAGGACGGCGAAGGTGGCGAGGGTGCCGGACTCGAGGACGAGCAGCAGTGCGACGAAGGCCTTCGGGGTCGGGCCCGCGGGCATATTGAAGTAGGAGTAGAGCGCGCAGAGGAAGGTCAGCAGCGCGGTCAGGAGCAGGAGGGGGAGGGAGATGCCGTCGACGCCGAGGTGGAGGCGCACGTCGAGTGCGGGGATCCAGCTGATGTCCGTGCTGGCCTGCATCTTCGACGGCTGGTCGTGGTCGAAGCCGAGCGCGAGGACGATCGCCGCGGCGAGGACCGCGCCGGTGACGGTGACGCCGTGCCGGAGCACGGCCTGCTCGGGCGACTTCCCCTTCAGCCCTGGCGGGGCCGGCAGGAGGGCGGCGGCCGCGCCGAGGAGCGGGCCGACGACCACGAACGCCAGAAGGAACTGCATCACGGACTCGTTGATATCGATCACGCCTGCTCACGCTCCCGTGGCGACGAGGACGACGGCGACCGCCAGGACGACGGTGCCGGCGAGCAGCGCGCTCACATAGGTCTGCACATTGCCGGTCTGGGCCCGCCGTACGGCGATGCCGAGCCAGCGGGGTAGGGCGCCCGCGCCGCGTACGTAGGTGTCGACGACCTCGCGGTCGAGGAACCGGACGAGACTCGCGCCGCCCTGGACCGGGCGGACGAACAGCGCCCGGTACACGGCGTCGAGGTGGAAGCCGACAGCGGCGTGCCGGTGCAGCGGGCCGAGCAGCACGCGGCCCGGGTCCGCGGGGTCGGACGCGTAGGCCACTCCCCCGTACACGGGCGCGTGGCTGGCGATGGCCTCCGCCTCGACCTGGGCGGCGTCGCCCTCAGGATGGGCCGCGACCGCACCCAGCGGCACGCGGGCCGCGAGGGAGGTGGTGTGGCGCCAGGCCGCGTAGGTGGCGATGCCACCGATGAGGGCCACACCCGTACCGAGGACGGAGGTGGTGAGAGTCGGGGCGAGATCACGGCCGTCGAACCAGTCCGGCAGGACGCGGTAGGCGAGTGCGCCGATGGCGAGGGAGGGGACCGCGAGCACCCACAGCACCACGGTCATGGTCAGCGGCTGCCTGCCGTGGTCAGGGGCCTCGGCGCCCCGGCCGCGGAAGGCCAGCAGCCACAGGCGCGTCGCGTAGGCGGCGGTGAGCAGGGCGGTGACCACACCTGCGACCAGGACGGTCCAGCCCGCGGCACCCGGGACGTTCTCGGCGTGGCCGGTGGCGGCGTGCTCGGCGGCGCCCAGGACGGACTCCTTGGAGAAGAAGCCGCTGAACGGCGGGATCGCGGCCAGCGCGAGGAGGGCCACGGTCATCGTCCAGAAGGCGTCGGGGACGCGGTCACGCAGGTGGCTCATGCGGGACATGGCGGCCAGTGAGTTGGTGCCCGAGGCGTGGATGATCACGCCGGCCGCGAGGAACAGCAGGGCCTTGAAGGCACCGTGCGAGAGGAGGTGGAAGACGGCGGCACCGCGGTCGGCGACCGCGAGGGCGCCGGTCATGTAGCCGAGCTGACCGATCGTCGAGTAGGCGAGGACCCGCTTGATGTCGTCCTGGGCGAGTGCGGCGAGGCCGGAACCCGCCATCGTGACCGCGGCCATGACGGCGAGAACGATCATCGCGGCCTGGGATGCCTCGAAGACCGGAAGGAGACGAGCGATGAAGTAGACACCGGCGGCGACCATCGTCGCGGCGTGGATCAGCGCGGAGACGGGCGTCGGACCCGCCATGGCGTCGGGGAGCCAGGTGTGCAGTGGGAACTGCGCCGACTTGCCCGCGACACCCGCGAGGAGCAGCAGCGCGATCAGGGTCGGGTGGTCGAGTCCGCCGCTCGTGACGGCGCCGAGGATCTTCGTGATGCGGAAGGACCCGGCGTCGGTGGCCAGGGCGAAGAGTCCGATGAGGAAGGGGACGTCACCGAGTTTGGTCACCAGGAACGCCTTGATGGAGGCGGCCCGGGCCTCCGGGGTCTCCCAGTAGTGGCCGACCAGGAAGTACGAGCAGATGCCCATGATCTCCCAGCCGACGAGCAGCACCATGAGGTCGCCGGAGTAGACCACGAGCAGCATCGCGGAGGTGAACAAGGAGACGAGCGCGGCGTACGAGGAGTAGCGCGGGTCCTCGCGCAGGTAGCCCGTCGAGTAGATCTGCACGCAGGTGGCGACGACGCCGACGAGGACGGCGACGAGTGCGGCGAAGCCGTCGATGTGCAGGGCCAACTCGATCGGGACCGAGCCGGTGGGCGTGAGTTCGGTGGCGGCGTTGATCGCCTGGTCGCCGCCCTGGCGCACGGCGACCACCGCGGCGAGCATGAGGGCCGCGAGCGTCGGCAGGACGGCCAGCGGGCGCACGAAGCCGGGGGCAGTGCGGCCCATGAGCAGGCCGGCAGCGGCGCCCAGGAACGGCAGGAGGGGGACCAGTACGGCGAGGGTGGTCGTGGTCACGCGGTGGCCTCAGCCTTCTCGGCCTGCCCGGCTGTCAGGGCGTCGTGGTCGGCGCCGTCGGAGTCGTGGCCTTCGGCGGTGTCGCGGAGTTTGTCGATGTCCGAGGTACCGCGGTTGCGGTGAACGGCGAGGACGATCGCCAGGCCGATGCCGATCTCGGCGGCGGCGATGGTGATCGTGAAGAGGGTCAGCGCCTGGCCGGAGTGCAGGGTCTCCTCGGCGGCCTCGCTGAGCCAGACGTCGAAGGCGACCAGGTTGAGGTTGACGGCGTTGAGCATCAGCTCGACCGACATCAGGACCAGGATCGCGTTGCGGCGGGCGAGGACGCCGTACAGGCCGGTGCAGAACAGGAGGGCGGAGAGGACGGCGGGATAGGCGAGGTGCATCAGCGGGCGCCTTCCTGCTCGGCCGACCCAGTTCCCTCGGACGCTCCGTTTCGCCCGATCGAGTGATTCCGGGAATCCGGGACGGATGGGGAACTCCCGGTCACCGCCCGGGAGTTCACAGGGGGAGAGCTCGACTCCGCCTTCGCCTTGCGGGACAGGACGATCGCGCCGACCAGTGCGGCGAGGAGCAGGACGGAGAGGCCCTCGAAGGGGAGGACCCAGTTCTGGAAGAGGCTCTCGCCGGTGGCTTTCGTGGAGCCCGCGGCGGGACCGTCGAGGTCGATCCACGTTGTGCGGAAGGCGTCGACCACGACCCAGACGAGGGTGGCCGCGGACGCCAGGGCCACGGCGAGGGCGGCCCAGCGGTTGCCGGAGTCGGCGTCCGGCGAACGGCCGATCGGGGCCCTGGTGAGCATCAGACCGAACAGGAGGAGGACGACGACGGAACCGACGTAGATGAGGACCTGCACCCAGGCGATGAACTCGGCGGTGAGCAGGAGGTACTCCACGGCGAGGCCGCCGAGCGTGACCACCAGCCACAGGGCGGCGTGCACGAGCTGCCGGGTGGTGACGGTGACCAGCGCGGCGCCGAAGGTGACCAGGCCGACGAGAAGGAAGGCGATCTCCACCCCGGTCGGGGAGAGGAAGCCGTGGGTTTCGGTGGCGGCCCTGGTGGTCGGGCCCCCCGCGAGAAGGCCCGCGGTTGCGGCGAGGGTCATTCCCGGCCCTCCTGCCTCGGCTGGTCCGTCTGCTGCTGGGACTCCCCCGCCGGCCGGGTGGGCTGTTCGGCGGCGCGGGCCTGCTGCTCGGCGTGCGGCTCGGTCTCCGTGGGGGTGGCGGGTGCGGCGGCCGCATCCTGCCGCTGGGCCGCCAGCTTCTCGGCGGCCTTGCGGGCGGTGGCGATCTCCTTGGGCTCCTCCGCGCCGGGGTCGAGGGCGGGCGGGGCCGGGACGGTCCACATCCACTCGCGGAGCTTGTCGCGCTCGTGGGTGAGGTCGCGGATGTCGGTCTCGGCGTACTCGAACTCCGGAGACCAGAACAGGGCGTCGAAAGGACAGACCTCGATGCAGATACCGCAGTACATGCACAGGGAGAAGTCGATGGCGAAGCGGTCGAGGACGTTACGGCTGCGCTCCCGCCCTCCGGGGGTCGCCGCCGGGACCGTCTCCTTGTGGGAGTCGATGTAGATGCACCAGTCCGGGCACTCGCGGGCGCACAGCATGCAGACCGTGCAGTTCTCCTCGAACAGGCCGATCACTCCGCGGGTGCGGGGCGGCAGATCGGGCTGGGTGTCCGGGTACTGCGCGGTGACGGACTTCTTCGTCATCGTGCGGAGGGTGACGGCCAGGCCCTTGGCCAGGCCACTGCCGGGAATGGGGGCCATGGTTACTGGATCACCACCTTGACGACGCCGGTGAGAGCGATCTGGGCGAGGGAGAGAGGGACCAGGAGGGTCCAGGAGAGCTTTTGGAGCTGGTCCTCGCGCAGGCGGGGGTACGTGACGCGGAGCCAGATCACGAGGAAGGCGAGGACGGCGGTCTTCAGCAGGGTCCAGACCCAGCCGAGGCCGTCGGCTCCCCAGGGACCGTGCCAGCCGCCCAGGAAGAGGACGGTGGTCAGGCCGCACAGGACGACGATTCCGGCGTACTCGGCGAGGAGGAAGAGAGCGAAACGCAGGCCCGTGTACTCGGTGTACGCGCCGAAGATGATCTCCGAGTCGGCGACGGGCATGTCGAAGGGCGGCCGCTGGAGTTCGGCGAGGCCGGCGACGAAGAAGACGATCGCGCCGACGATCTGCCAGGGCAGCCACCACCACTCGAAGGCGTCGAGGATGCCGGGCAGCGACACGGTGCCGGCCGCCATCGCCACGGAGGCGGCGGTCAGCAACATCGGGAGTTCGTAGGCGAGCAGCTGGGCGGCGGTGCGCAGGCCGCCGAGGAGGGAGAACTTGTTGGCGGAGGCCCACCCGGCCATGAGCGAGCCGAGGACGCCCACGCCCATGACCGCCAGGACGAAGAAGATGCCGGCGTCGATGACTTCGCCGACCGCGCCCTCACCCGGGCCGATGGGGATGGCGAGCAGGACGAGCAGGTAGGGGAGGAGGGCCACGGCGGGCGCGAGCTGGAAGATACGGCGGTCCGCGCCGGCGGGGACGACGTCCTCCTTCTGCGCGAACTTAACGCCGTCGGCGACGAGCTGAGCCCAGCCGTGGAAGCCGCCGGCGTACATCGGGCCGAGCCGGCCCTGCATATGGGCCATCACCTTGTGTTCGGTCTGACCGATGAGCAGAGGGAAGGTGAGGAAGACGACAAAGACGATCAGGAGTCGCAGGGTGACGTCGAGCGCGTCGTTCACTGCGGGCCTCCTGTGGGGTCGGTGCGGTCGTCGGTCCGGCAGTCGCTCGGGCCGTCCGCGGGCGTTGCGGGGTCTTCGTCCTCGGGGGTTGCCTGGTCGGGCTCGGTCTCCGGCTCGGGCTGAGTCTCCGGCTCGGGCTGGGTCTCCGGCTCGGGCTGGGTCTCGGGCTCGGGGCCGGCTGCTCGCTGGGAGGCCGTCTCGTCGAAGGCCGGGCGGGCGTGGTGCCACGGGGCGTCCGGGCTGCGAGGGGCCTTGGGGGACTTCGCAGCGGAGGGGCGCGCGGGCGGTGCGGCTTCGCCGGTCGTACCAGCAGTCGCCACGTCGGTCGATGTCTCACCGCGAGCCGATGCCTCACCACCGTCCGACGCCTCACCGTTGGTCGGTGCCGCGCCGTCGGACGCCGCACTGTCGGACGCCGCCATGTCAGTCGCCGCCGATTGCGGGGCCACCGTGCCCGCCGATTCAGGAGCCACCGCGCCCGGCGACTCCGGCACCGTGCCCGCCGATTCCGGTACCGCGCCCAGCGATTCCGGCACCGTGCCCGGCGACTCCGGCACCGTCGAGTCGGACGCGGCCCGCTGGCTCGCCGAACCCTGCGAAGCGCTCCGGGATCGACGGGGACCGGCCGGGGCGGTGCCCGAGCCGGCGCGTTGTGAGGACGAGCCCTCGCTCGCACTCCTCGCACGCCGAGGCGTTGCCGGGGAGCCGGACGGCTCCGGCGGCGTGCCGGTGCCCTCAGCGGATGCTGACGCCTGCGTCGAGAGCGCCTGCGTCGAAGGCACCTGCGTCGAGGGCGCTGCTTCCGCCCCGGCGCCTTGGCTCGCCGAGCCCTCCGCCGCCGTACGCGCCCGCCGCACCGGACGCTCCCCCGCCGCCGAGGCTCCAGGCGCCCCACCCCCAGCCGAAGCACCCGACTGGGCCGAAGCACCCGACTGGCTCGCCGAGCCCTCCGCCGCCGTACGCGCCCGCCGCACCGGACGCTCCCCGGCCGCTCGGGCCGGGCGTTCGCCGGTTGCGCGAGCCGCGCCTCTGGCCGGGCGGGCCGGGGCAGGGGGCAGCTGGCCCTTCAGGGGGCCCCAGTCGTTGGGGTCGGGAACGCCGGGGGGCAGCATCTGGCGGCGCTTGGGGCCGCCGTGCTCCGACTCGCCCGGCTCCTTCGCGCCGGGCCACGCCTTGGCCACGCGGGCCGCGAGGACGAAGTCCTTGCGCAGGGGGTGGCCCTCGAAGTTGTCCGGGAGCAGCAGGTGGTCAAGAGCCGGATGGTCGGCGAAGTCGACGCCGAACATCTCGTGCGTCTCGCGTTCGTGCCAGGCCGCGCCGGCGTAGACGTCCACCGCGGAGGGCAGCGTCGGCGCCTCGTGCGGGACCGTCGTACGGACCAGCAGGCGCCGTACCGGGGACAGGGCCGCGACATGGGCGGCGACGCGGAAGCCGGTGCCCGGTTCGTCGACCGCGCTCAGCCAGTCGAAGTAGGTGCAGCCCAGTTCGTCGCGGGCCGTCTCGAGTGCCGCGATCCAGGAGGTCGGGGGTACGTCGACGGTCAGGACGTCGTACGACTCCTCGGCCGTGGCCTGCGGGCCGAAGAGTTCCTCCACGGGGGCGGGCAGCCAGCCGGTCGTCGTCATCGTCCGGCCTCCCCCGCACCGGTGCCGTGGGTGCCGCTGTCCGTGCCGGCGGCACCCGGTGTCCTCGGAGCCTGCACCAAGCCGCTCTGCAGCGCCGCCGTGGAGGGGCGGGCGGCGTCGTTCGCGTACCGCTCCCCGAGCGACTCCCGCGCGATCTTCTCCTGGAGCTTCAGGATTCCCTGGAGCAGGGCCTCGGGGCGCGGCGGGCAGCCGGGGACGTAGACGTCCACCGGGATGATCTGGTCGACGCCCTTGGTCACGGAGTAGGAGTCCCAGTACGGGCCGCCGCAGTTGGAGCAGGCGCCGAAGGAGATGACGTACTTCGGCTCGGGCATCTGCTCGTACAGGCGCTTCACCGCCGGGGCCATCTTGTCCGTCACGGTGCCCGAGACGACCATGAGGTCGGCCTGCCGGGGGCCGGGCGCGAAGGGGATCACGCCGAGGCGGATGAAGTCGTGACGGGCCATCGACGCGGCGATGAACTCGATCGCGCAGCAGGCGAGGCCGAAGTTGAAGACCCAGAGCGAGTAACGGCGGCCCCAGTTGAGGATCACCTTCATCGGCTCGGGGGCGAGGCGTGCGAGCGCGCCCAGCCGCTTCGGTTCCGGCAGCAGAACCGGCTGCTCGTTGGTGTCTGGCGTCACGTCCATGCCAGGACGCCCTTCTTGTATGCGTAGAGCAGGCCCACGGCCAGGAAGCCGAGGAAGACGAACATCTCGACGAGCGTGGTCGCGCCGTACCCGGGGTCGGCGAAGACGGTCGCCCAGGGGAAGAGGAAGATCGAGTCGATGGCGAAGATGACGTACAGGAAGGCGTAGACGTAGTAGCGGACCTGGGTGTGGGCCCAGCCCTCGCCGACGGGGTCGACGCCGCACTCGTACGTCAGGAGTTTCTCGGGCGTGGGGACCACGGGACGCAGCAGGCGGCCCGCCCCGAAGGCGACGGCGACGAACAGCACGCCGATGACGGCGAGCAGTCCGACGACCGAGTAGGACTGGAAGTAGTCCGCCGCGACGACGACGTCATGCGCAGCCGCCGTGACGACGACGGTCTGTTCCGACACGTCCGCCCCTCGCTCCCTGACTTCGTGGACCTCGTGACCGATGTCCCAGGACCGGTCCTGGGACCAGTGTCCTGCGACCTGTGATCTGGTGAACACCGCTGTTCGACGATCTGTACGCACGGGAGTCTAGGCCCTGCTAAAGACACCGTAAGCAGCCCGTCACGCCTTGAGATGCCGTCGAGATCCGACGGCCCGCCGCCAGGCCGGTCCCCCGGCCGACGGGGGCCTGCCGCGCGGGGTGGGGATTTCCCCCCTCGGACGTGGGCGGCCCTCCTCATGGCGCGGCGGCGCACCGCCCGGCACGCTAGCCCATATGACCGAACGCCCCAGCCCTTCCCGGGACGCCTCCGGGCGGCCCGACCGTGAGCAGCCCGCGCTGCCGCCCGTCCGTTTCGCCTATGACCGGCACACCTGGAGGGAGATCGCGCACCTCCTGGCGAATTTCCCGTCGTCGCTGGTCGGCTTCGTCTACGTCGTCACGGTGTTGTTCACCGGTGCCTTCCTGACCCTCACCGTGATCGGCTTCCCGCTGCTCGCGGCCGGGCTGATGGGCGCGCGGCGGCTGGGCAAGCTGGAGCGCGCACGCGCGCGTGCGCTGCTCGGGGTGCGGGTGGACGAGCCGAGCCCGCTGCCGTTGCGCGGCGGCAGGGGCGGCTTGTTCCCGCAGTTGTGGCTGGCGCTGAAGGACCCGGTGGGCTGGCGGACGATGCTGTACGACTTCATCCGGCTGCCTTGGGGCGTCCTGACCTTCACCATCACGCTGACGTCGCTGTTCGTGCTGTGGCCGGTGCTGCCGTTCATCGCACGGGGCCTGGCCAACGCGGATCGGGCGATGGTACGCGGCCTGCTGTCGCCCTCCGACGAGCTGGAGCGCCGTATCGCCGAGCTGGAGTCGGACCGGGGGGTCGTCGTCGATACGGCGGCGGCCGACCTGCGGCGCATCGAGCGCGACCTGCACGACGGCGCGCAGGCCCGCCTGGTCAACCTCGCCATGGGGCTGGGCCTGGCCAAGGAGAAGCTGCTGGAGGATCCCGACTCGGCGGCGGCCATGGTCGAGGAGGCTCACGGCGAGGTGAAGCTCGCGCTGCAGGAGCTGCGGGACCTGGCGCGCGGCATCCATCCGGCGGTCCTGACGGACCGGGGTCTGGACGCCGCCCTGTCGGCGGTCGCCTCGCGCTGCACGGTGCCGGTGAAGGTGACCGTGGACCTGCCGGCCAGGCCGGTCGCGGCGATCGAGGGCATCGCCTACTTCACCGTCTCCGAGCTGCTGCAGAACATCAGCAAGCACAGCGGGGCGAAGTCGGCCTCGGTGGACGTGTGGCGGTCGGACGACCGGGTGCTCATCCAGGTACGGGACGACGGCCGCGGCGGGGCGAGTCTCGACGGCGGTACGGGCATGCGCGGGCTCGCCGACCGGCTGGGCGCCGTGGACGGCCTGTTCGTCGTCGACTCCCCCCAGGGCGGCCCCACGACGGTGACGGCGGAACTGCCCTGGCGGGACCGCGCCACCGGGCGAGGGTAGGGAAAACCCCCCGTTCGAGACGCCGACGGCCTCCATGGTCCGCGGACCTGCGGTCGAAGAGGCTGGAGATACGACGGCACAGCCCCGGCAGCGGCGGGGCTGACGGGACGAGGAGACAGGACGACGCCGATGGCCACGGAGTACGGACAGGGCTACGGGCACGGGCTCGGCTTCCCCGAGCGCGGCCTCCCCGAGCACGGCGGCGAGCGGCGGCACCGGCTGCCGGCCGGACTGCGGGCGCCGTTCGAGGCCCGTAGCTGGCGGGAGTTCGGGTACGTGCTGCTGAGCCTGCCGATCAGCATCGTGCTGTTCGTGTACGGCGTCACGATGGTGTCGCTGGGCGCGGGCCTCCTCGTGACCTTCCTGGGCGTGCCGGTGCTGGCGGCGGGCCTTGCCGGGTGCCGCGGTCTGGGTGCGTTGGAGCGGGCACGCGCGCGTGCGCTGCTGCGCCTGGACGTGGCCGACCCGGAGCCGCTGCGGATGCGCCGGCGCGGCTTCATGGCGTGGATGGGCGCCGTACTGAAGAGCGGGACGTCCTGGCGGAGTCTGCTGTACGGGGTGCTGCACCTGCCGTGGGCGACGTTCTCCTTCGTGGTCGCGGTGAACATGTGGGCGTACGGATGGGCACTGCTGACGTATCCGCTGTGGTTCTGGGTGTTCCCGGTGTGGGCCGGTCAGGACGGCCTTCAGCTCTACGGCGACGAGACGCACCGCATATACCTCGACAACCCCTTCGAGATCACCGTCACCGCGCTGGTCGGACTCCTGTTCACGCTGGCCACACCGTGGATCGTGCGGGCGCTGACCATGGTCGACCGGGTGCTGGTGCACGGTCTGCTCGGCCCGTCGCGGCTGGCCACGCGCGTGGTGGAGCTGGAGTCCGACCGGGGTGTGGTGGTCGATACGGCGGCGGCCGACCTGCGGCGCATCGAGCGCGACCTGCACGACGGCGCGCAGGCCCGGCTGGTGGCCCTGGCCATGGATCTCGGCCTGGCGAAGGAGAAGCTGGCGGAGGATCCGCAGGCGGCGGCGCGCATGGTGGACGAGGCGCACGGCGAGGTGAAGACGGCGCTGCAGGAACTGCGGGACCTGGCCCGCGGCATCCACCCGGCCGTCCTGACCGACCGCGGCCTGGACGCCGCCCTGTCGGCGGTCGCCTCGCGCTGCACGGTGCCGGTGGAGGTACAGGTGGACCTGGAGAACGAGCGGCCGGTACCGGCGATCGAGGGCATCGCCTACTTCACCGTCTCCGAGCTGCTGCAGAACATCAGCAAGCACTCGCGGGCCACCTGGGCCGCGGTGGACGTGTGGCGGGTGGAGAACCGGCTGATGCTCCAGGTCGTGGACAACGGCATCGGCGGCGCCGACTCCGCGGACGGCTCGGGGCTGGCGGGACTGGCCGAGCGGCTGGACGCGGTGGACGGAATCCTCGTGGTGGATTCACCGGTCGGCGGGCCCACCCGGGTGACGGCGGAACTGCCCTGGCGGACGGTGTAGCCGGGGTCGCTGCCGCCTGCCATGCCTCGCTCCTGATCCGCTCGTCGCGGGCGGATGGGGAGCGAGGCATGGCATCGCGCTTCCTTCTCCCGTCCCCCTGCTTCTGTCCCCCGGCGCCTCTCCGTCCCCCCGCTTCCGTCCCCCGGCCTCTCTCTCCGTCCTGCGGCGCCGCCTCTCCCGTCCCTTGAGGTCCTCCCCGCCCCTCTCTCCCCTTCCCTCCGGTCCCTCCCACCCACCCCCGGCGCCCCCTCCCGCCCACGGAGGCCCCGTGCCTCCTCGGGCACGCGCCGCGAGGCGCCTCGCGGCCGTGGCATCGAACGCTGTTCGGCCGGTTTTCCACAGGCCCGGTGGCGACGAGTCGATCGCGGGATACTGAGGGCGCGAGGGACGACAGGGCCGGGAGACGCTCGGCCGAACACCAAGGCTCGGGGGGCCGAGGATCGTGGAAGACAGGGTGCGTGTGGTCATCGCCGAGGATTCGGTGCTTCTCAGGGAGGGGCTGACCCGGCTGCTGACCGACCGTGGGCACGAGGTCGTGGCGGGGGTGGGCGACGGCGACGCGCTGATCAAGACCATCACGGAGCTGGACGCACAGGGCGAGCTGCCGGACGTGGTGGTGGCGGACGTACGGATGCCGCCGACCCACACGGACGAAGGCGTGCGGGCGGCCGTACAGCTGCGCAAGGCACACCCCGGTCTCGGGGTACTCGTCCTGTCGCAGTACGTGGAGGAGCGGTACGCCACCGAACTGCTGGCCGGCTCAAGCCGGGGGGTCGGCTATCTGCTCAAGGACCGCGTGGCGGAGGTACGGGAGTTCGTGGACGCGGTCGTGCGGGTCGCCCGTGGCGGAACGGCCCTCGACCCGGAGGTCGTCGCCCAGCTCCTGGGCCGCAGCCGCAAGCAGGACGTGCTCGCGGGGCTCACGCCCAGAGAGCGGGAGGTGCTCGGGCTGATGGCCGAGGGGCGGACCAATTCCGCGATCGCCCGGCAGCTGGTGGTGAGCGACGGGGCCGTCGAGAAGCACGTGAGCAACATCTTCCTGAAGCTCGGGCTGTCCCCGAGTGACGGGGACCACCGGCGGGTACTTGCGGTTCTCACTTATCTGAACTCCTGAAGGTCTGACATCGTGTCAGTCGAATGGGTGAACGCTCCCGTGGCGGTCGCACCCCGTCCGCCGATCGCGGACGGGGACGGCAACCGAACCCCGCGCAGGGAGCGTCTCTCCAAGGAGCGCCGGGGGGCGTAGATCATGACAAGTCAGGTCGGGGGAACGTCTCGGATCCATGTCCGTCATGCGAATGGCCCGGGGAGGGCGACCTTTGCGGACGTAGGGTTGATCCTGGGAAGGCTTGCGGGAAGGCCATGCCCAGACACCGCCTCTAGGGAGGTCCAGTTCAGTGACCAGCCAGGTCAGTAGCCCAGCGGAGCAGGCCGACGAAGCCGTCGTGGGAGAGCAGCGCAAACCGGTGGGGACGAAGGACGTCCGCCGGCTGGACCGGGTGATCATTCGTTTCGCGGGGGACTCGGGCGACGGTATGCAGCTCACCGGCGACCGCTTCACCTCGGAAACGGCGTCCTTCGGCAACGATCTGTCCACCCTGCCGAACTTCCCGGCCGAGATCCGCGCCCCCGCCGGAACCCTGCCGGGCGTGTCCTCCTTCCAGCTGCACTTCGCCGACCACGACATCCTGACGCCCGGTGACGCGCCGAACGTGCTGGTCGCGATGAACCCGGCGGCCCTGAAGGCCAACATCGCCGACCTGCCGCGCGGCGCGGAGATCATCGTCAACACGGACGAGTTCACCAAGCGGGCGATGCAGAAGGTGGGCTACGACACCTCGCCTCTGGAGGACGGCTCACTCGACGGCTACAGCCTGCACCCCGTGCCGTTGACCACCCTGACGGTGGAGGCACTGAAGGAGTTCGACCTCACCCGCAAGGAGGCCGAGCGCAGCAAGAACATGTTCGCCCTGGGCCTGCTGAGCTGGATGTACCACCGGCCGACCGAGGGCACCGAGAAGTTCCTGAAGTCGAAGTTCGCCAAGAAGCCGGACATCGCGGCCGCCAACATCGCCGCCTTCCACGCGGGCTGGAACTTCGGCGAGACGACCGAGGACTTCGCCGTCTCGTACGAGATCGCCCCGGCGACCACGGCCTTCCCGGTCGGCACCTACCGGAACATCTCCGGGAACCTCGCCCTGTCCTACGGGCTGATCGCGGCGTCTCACCAGGCGGACCTGCCGCTGTTCCTGGGCTCGTACCCGATCACCCCGGCCTCGGACATCCTGCACGAGCTGAGCCGGCACAAGAACTTCGGCGTACGGACCTTCCAGGCCGAGGACGAGATCGCCGGCATCGGCGCGGCGCTGGGCGCGGCCTTCGGCGGCTCGCTCGCCGTGACCACGACGTCCGGCCCCGGCGTGGCCCTGAAGTCGGAGACCATCGGGCTCGCCGTCTCGCTTGAGCTGCCGCTGCTGATCGTGGACATCCAGCGCGGCGGACCCTCGACCGGCCTGCCGACCAAGACCGAGCAGGCGGACCTGCTCCAGGCGATGTACGGCCGCAACGGGGAGGCGCCGGTGCCGATCGTCGCCCCCCACACCCCGGCGGACTGCTTCGACGCCGCGCTGGAGGCGGCGCGGATCGCGCTGACGTACCGCACTCCGGTGATGCTGCTCTCCGACGGCTACCTGGCCAACGGCTCGGAACCCTGGCGGATCCCGGAGCTGGACGAGCTGCCGGACCTGACCGTGCAGTTCGCGCAGGGACCGAACCACACACTTGAGGACGGCAGCGAGGTCTTCTGGCCGTACAAGAGGGACCCGCAGACCCTCGCCCGGCCGTGGGCGGTGCCGGGCACGCCGGGTCTGGAGCACCGGATCGGGGGGATCGAGAAGGAGGACGGCACGGGCAACATCTCCTACGCCCCCGCCAACCACGACTTCATGGTCCGCACCCGCCAGGCCAAGATCGACGGTATCGACGTCCCGGACGTCGAGGTCGACGACCCGCACGGGGCGAAGACGCTCGTGCTGGGCTGGGGATCGACGTACGGCCCGATCACCGCCGCGGTCCGCCGCCTGCGCAACGCGGGCGAGTCGATCGCCCAGGCGCATCTGCGCCATCTGAACCCGTTCCCGCGCAACCTGGGCGTGGTACTCGGACGCTACGAGAAGGTGGTGATCCCCGAGATGAACCTCGGCCAGCTCGCCACTCTGGTCCGGGCGAAGTACCTGGTGGACGCCCACTCGTACAACCAGGTCAACGGCATGCCGTTCAAGGCGGAACAGCTCGCCAAGGCGCTCAAGGAGGCCATCGATGGCTGAGACGTCCACGGAAGGCACGGGCACGATCGAGGCGCTCTCGCTCGTCCCCAAGGCCGAGGCCCGCCAGTCCATGAAGGACTTCAAGTCCGATCAGGAAGTGCGCTGGTGCCCCGGCTGCGGTGACTACGCGATCCTCGCCGCGGTCCAGGGCTTCATGCCGGAGCTGGGCCTGGCCAGGGAGAACATCGTCTTCGTCTCGGGCATCGGCTGTTCGTCGCGCTTCCCGTACTACATGAACACGTACGGAATGCACTCCATCCACGGGCGCGCCCCGGCGATCGCGACCGGCCTCGCCGCGTCGCGGCGGGATCTGAGCGTGTGGGTGGTCACGGGCGACGGCGACGCGCTGTCGATCGGTGGCAATCATCTGATCCACGCCCTGCGGCGCAACGTCAACCTCAAGATCCTGCTGTTCAACAACCGGATCTACGGGCTGACGAAGGGGCAGTACTCCCCGACCTCCGAGGTCGGCAAGATCACCAAGTCGACGCCGATGGGTTCGCTGGACGCGCCCTTCAACCCGGTGTCCCTCGCGATCGGCGCGGAGGCGTCCTTCGTGGCCCGCACGGTGGACTCCGACCGCAAGCACCTCACCGAGGTCCTGCGCCAGGCGGCCGCCCACCGGGGCACGGCGCTGATCGAGATCTACCAGAACTGCAACATCTTCAACGACGGCGCCTTCGAGGTCCTCAAGGACAAGCAGCAGGCCGAGGAGGCGGTGATCCGCCTGGAGCACGGGCAGCAGATCCGCTTCGGCGCGGACGGCGCGCGGGGCGTGGTTCGTGATCCGCAGACCGGTGACCTGAAGATCGTCACGGTGACCCCGGAGAACGAGTCGCAGATCCTCGTCCACGACGCCCACTCCGCGTCCTCGACCACGGCCTTCGCCCTGTCCCGGCTCGCCGATCCGGACACCCTGCACCACACCCCGATCGGCGTGCTCAGAGCGGTGGACCGCCCGGTGTACGACACCCAGATGGCGGACCAGCTGGACTCGGCGATCGAGCAGAACGGCAAGGGGGACCTGGCCACGCTGCTGGCGGGCGGGGACACCTGGACGGTCGTCGGCTGACCGGCCCCTTCGACAGAGGTGGGAGCCCGGGTGCCGTTCGGCACCCGGGCTTGTGCGAGCTGCCTCGACTGCGGGCCCGCACCGTTCAGGAGCCGCTCCTGCGCGCGTCGTAGGCCTCCCGCGACCTCTGCACCTGCGCCATCCGCCGCTCGGTCCACAGCGCCAGCTCGCGTACCTGTTCCGCCGCCTCGCGGCCGAGCTCGGTCAGGGAGTAGTCGACGCGCGGCGGGATCACGGGCTTGGCGTCGCGGTCGACCAGGCCGTCCCGCTCCAACGTCTGCAGCGTCTGGGTCAGCATCTTCTCGGTCACCCGGCCGATCGCGCGGCGCAGTTCGCTGAACCGGTAGGGGCGCTCCAGGAGTTCGATCAGGACGAGGACGCCCCAGCGGCTGGTCACGTGCTCCAGGACCTGCCGGTGCGGGCACATTCCCTCGCCGAGGGCGTACTTGTCCGTAGTCCTGCCATCCACGCCACTTACCGTCATGCCAGTACCTTACTTCAAAGTGGGTACTTTCCAATAGTTAGCGCACCTTCTAGCGTTAGTGCTTCGTCCACCCGCTAGGAGTACTGACCATGAGCATCGTCGTCACCGGAGCCACCGGAAACCTGGGCCGCCATGTCGTGGAGCAGCTGCTGGAGAAGGTTCCGGCCGACCAGGTCACCGCCGTCGTACGCAGTCCCGAGAAGGCCACCGGGTTCGCCGAGCGCGGCGTGAGGATCGCCACCGCCGACTACAACACCCCCGCGAGCTTCGAGGGACTGTTCGCAGCCGGTGACAAGGTGCTGCTCATATCCGGCAACGAGTTCGACAAGGGCCGCGTCGGGCAGCACCAGGTCGTCATCGACGCCGCCAAGGCCGCCGGCGTCGCCCTGCTCGCCTACACCAGCGCCCCCGGCAGCCTGACCGCCGCCCTCGCCGACGACCACCGGGACACCGAGAAGGCCCTGAAGGAGTCGGGCCTGCCGTACGCGCTGCTGCGCAACAGCTGGTACCACGAGAACTACACCGAGAACCTCGCCCCGGTCCTGCAGTACGACGCGGTCACCCACGCCGCCGGCGAGGGCCGTGTCTCCTCCGCGTCCCGCGCCGACTACGCGGCCGCCGCCGTGGCCGTACTGACCGGTGAGGGCCATGAGAACAAGACGTACGAGCTGGGCGGTGACATCGCCTGGAGCTTCGCCGAGTACGCGGCCGAGCTGAGCCGGCAGACCGGTAGGAAGATCACCGACAACGCCGTCTCCGTCGAGGCCTTCTCCGGCATCCTGACCGGCGCGGGGGTGCCCGAGCCGCTCGCCGCGATCCTGGCCGGCGTGGACGCCTCCATCGCGAAGGGTGAGCTGGTCATCGACAGTGGTGACCTGTCCCGCCTGACCGGTCGTCCGACGACCCCGATGGCGGAGGCGATCGCGACCGCGCTCAAGAACTGAGACTCGGCGTTCCTGCAGCTAGCCCCGGGTCGGCGCCCGTCGCCGGCCCTCGGACGCCCCGCCCCCGACGTGTCATGACCGTATGCCGATACGGGCATGACACACGGGGGCTTTCGGCGTTACCGTCGAGCGTGCCGCCGTGCGAGCGCGGCGGGATCAGCGCGGAAAGGGAGGGGCCGTGGCCGGGAAGTCACAGGGCGAGCGGCGTGCGGGACTGCTGAACGGCATCGCGGCCTACGGGATGTGGGGGCTCGTCCCCCTCTTCTGGCCCCTGCTCAAGCCCGCCGGAGCCATCGAGATCCTCGCCCATCGGATGACCTGGTCGCTGGTCGTGGTGGCGGTCGCGCTGGCCGTCGTGCGGCGCTGGTCCTGGGCGGGCGAGTTGATACGCCAACCGCGGCGGCTGGCGCTCGTCGCCGTGGCCGCGGCCGTGATCACCGTCAACTGGGGCCTGTACATCTGGTCCGTGAACACGGGCCATGTGGTGGAGGCCTCACTCGGGTACTTCATCAATCCGCTCGTCACCATCGCCATGGGCGTCCTGCTCCTCAAGGAACGGCTGCGGCCCGCGCAGTGGGCGGCCGTCGGGGTCGGGCTCGCGGCGGTGATCGTGCTGACCGTCGGATACGGCCGGCCGCCGTGGATCTCCCTGGTGCTCGCCTTCTCCTTCGCCACGTACGGCCTGGTGAAGAAGAAGGTCAACCTCGGCGGCTTCGAATCGCTGGCCGCGGAGACCGCGATCCAGTTCCTGCCCGCCCTGGCGTACCTGGGGTGGCTGGCGACGCAGGGGGAGTCGACCTTCGCCTCGCAGGGCCCGGGGCATGCGGCGCTGCTCGCTGCCACCGGCGTCGTCACCGCCCTGCCGCTCGTGTGCTTCGGCGCGGCCGCGATACGGGTGCCGCTGTCGACCCTGGGACTGCTGCAGTACCTGGCGCCGGTCTTCCAGTTCCTGCTCGGCGTCCTGTACTTCCGCGAGGCGATGCCTGCCGAGAGGTGGGCCGGGTTCGCGCTGGTCTGGCTGGCGTTGACGCTCCTGACAGCGGACGCGTGGCGCGCCGCGCGGCGCAGCAGGGTGGCGGGTTTGAGCACTCCTCAGGTCGAGAAGCCGGTGTCCGCCGTGGTGGACGCCTGAGACCGGGGCGTCCTCGCTGACGGGACCGGCGATTCTCGTTGCGGCTCCCTCACGAACCCCATATGAGTGGTCGCATGACTCAGACACCCGACGCGACTTCGGCCCCCCTCCACTGGAAGCTCGTCATCGACTGCGCCAACCCCCAGTCGCAGGCGGACTTCTGGGCCGCGGCGCTGCACTACGCGGTCGAGGACAACAACGCCCTGATCGAGCGGCTGCTGGAACTCGGTGCGCTGCCGCGGGAGGCCGTCGTCGAGTTCCACGCCCGTCTCGCCTTCCGTGACCTGGTCGCGGTACGGCATCCGGACGACCCGTACGACAAGGACAGCGGCACCGGGCTGGGCCGTCGGCTGCTGTTCCAGCGGGTGCCGGAGGCGAAGAGCGTCAAGAACCGGCTCCATCTGGACCTGCACGCGGCGGCAGGGGAACGCGAGGCGGAGGTCGAGCGCTTGGAGGGGCTGGGAGCGAGCGTGCTGCGGCGGGTGAAGGAGCCGGGCGGGGAGTGGGTCGTGCTCGCGGATCCGGAGGGAAACGAATTCTGCGTGCAGTGAGATGCGCCGGGCCGGGCGCCCGACGTCCGCCACGCTCTTCCTCATGTGAATTCCTGGCCATTACACAACTCTTGACGAAGAGTCAGCAGTGGCTCCACCATCCAGGCACCCATTCACCGTGGATGCCCGCGGCCACCCCGCGGGGATCCCCCTGGAATTCGGAGCCCCCCACATGAAGCTCCCCTTCTCCGGGCGCGCGCTGGCGTCGGGTACCGTCGCCGCCGCTGTGCTGCTCACCGGCGGATCCATAGCCGGAGCGGCTCCCGCGCCCTCGGCGGCCGCCGCTCCCGACATATCCCTGGCGAGCGTCAAGGCCCACCTCACCCAGCTGCAGTCGATCGCCTCCGCCAACGGCGGCAACCGGGCGCACGGCCGTCCCGGCTACAAGGCCTCCCTCGACTATGTGAAGGCCAAGCTGGACGCGGCCGGATACACCACGACCGTCCAGCAGTTCACGTCCTCCGGCAGAACGGGCTACAACCTGATCGCCGACTGGCCCGGCGGCGACACCAACCAGGTCGTCATGGCCGGATCGCACCTCGACAGCGTCTCGTCCGGTCCCGGCATCAACGACAACGGCTCCGGCTCCGCGGCCGTCCTGGAGACCGCGCTCGCCGTGTCACGGGCCGGACACCATCCCACCAAGCATCTGCGGTTCGCCTGGTGGGGCGCGGAGGAGCTGGGGCTCGTCGGCTCCCGGTACTACGTCAACAACCTCTCCGCCGCCAACCGAGCCAAGATCAGCGGCTATCTGAACTTCGACATGATCGGCTCGCGCAACGCCGGTTACTTCGTCTACGACGACGACCCCGCGATCGAGAAGACCTTCAAGGACTACTTCGCCGGCCTCGGTGTCCCGACCGAGATCGAGACCGAGGGGGACGGCCGCTCCGACCACGCTCCGTTCAAGAGCGCGGGCGTGCCGGTGGGCGGGCTGTTCACGGGCGCGAGCCGGACCAAGACCGCGGCACAGGTGGCCAAGTGGGGCGGTACGGCCGGACAGGCGTTCGACCGCTGCTACCACTCGTCCTGCGACACGACGTCCAACATCAACGACACGGCGCTGGACCGGAACAGCGACGCCGTCGCGCACGCGGTGTGGAAACTGTCGGAATAGGACGCCGGTTCTAACGGTGATCTCGTACCCCGACCGGTGATCTCGTACCCCGACCGGTGAACCGCTGCCCCGTGCCGGCGACCGGGCGTTCCGACCGGTGACCAGGTGGTCCGACCGGTGACCGGGCGCGTCAACCGGCAGGCGGCCCGACCGGCCTGGCGGCACGGGCGGCGAGGCGGTCCATCCGGGCGCGGACCGACTCCAGCTCCTCGACGTCCTCGGCGGCCGGGCCGCCCCCGGCCGCCAGGTCGGTCCACAACCCGAGCAGGTCCCGGCCCAGGTCGAGCCCCAGGCCCGGGTCGCGTACGGCACGCCAGGCCGTTGCCGCGCCGTGGATGCTGCTGTACGCCGCCTCCGTGGCCCGGGCGCGGTGGTGGGTGCGGGCCACGTCGAGGGAGAGCCGGAAGGCGTACGCCGGCTCTCCCGCCAGGTAGGCGATGTACGCGGCCAGTTCACGCATCCGGAGCACCTCGGGGTGTTCCGGCCCCAGCACGGCGGACGCCTCCGCGACGGCTCGTTCCGCCCTTTCCGCCGCCTCCGCGGTACGGCCCTGCGCCACGGCCTCGTTGATCCCGACGATGTGCGCGGCGAAGGGGGAGGCGTCGGCGGCGCCGGGCGCGTCCCCGAGCACGGCCTCGGCCACGGCGTCGAAGCCTCGGGGTGGCGTGGGCTCGGGGTCGGGGTCGATGTCGGAGACGGGGGCGGGTTCGAAGGCCGGGATCGGGCCGGGTTCCGGGAAGGGCGCGGGGGCCGGGGACGGGCCGCGGGACGCAACCGACTCCGGGGCCGGGGACGGGCCGCGGGACGCAACCGGCTCCGCGGCCGGGAACGGGCCGGGGGCCCCAACCAGCCCTGCGGCCGCCACCGAGCCTGGGACCTCAATCGGCCCTGCGGCCGCCACCGGGTCCTGCGCCGCCACCGGATCGGCGGGCGGGACTTCGGCCGACTGCGGCCCTGCGTCCATCAGGGGCGGCGGGCCGAACTCGCCCAGCGGCGGTGCGGTCGAGCCGGGCATCGCGTCCCGCGCCGGCTGCCGTGTCGTACGCAGCCGGAAGGTGGGCGAGCCGTCCTCCTCCGGGCCCGGCAGGGGGCGCAGCCGATGTGTGGGCCTGTCGCGATACGGCGCCGAGGACGCCGCGGACGCCGCGGTGACTTCGGCGGACGCGGGCGATACGGGTGCGTCGCCTCCCGGCGGGACCGTCCCCTCGGGCGGTGCCGTCCGTACCGGGTCGGCGGTGTAGCGGCTGGAGCCGTCCGCGTCCACCCGGAGCGGGACCACATAGCCGATGCGCTCGTCGCGGATCGTGGCGTGCACGGGGTGGCCGCAGGCGACGGCGATGCGCTGGAGGTGGGTCAGTACGGCGTGCTGGATCTCCTCACCGGGAGCCGCGGTGACCGGGACGCCGCCGACGGACGCGCCGCCCGCGCCCGGGCCGGCGGCAGGCACACGCACGTCGATCGGCGCGGTCGCGGGGGCCGCCGGGGCCGCGGCGCGCTTGTGTTCCCGCTTCATCGCGCGGCTGAGTAGAGACATCGCTTCCCTCACTCGCATGCGTCGGGGTTCGCACGGACAGCGCGTCGGGGGTCCCATGGTGCCCCACCCGCCGTACAGCTCCGATCCCCGACGGCCGGATCCGGTGGCACCGGCCGGACACGTCGTACACCTGCTGTCGAGTCTCCCTGGTCGCGCGCGCCGCGGACGTCACCACGGCGTCACAGACTCGTTCCAGGAGCTTGTGCCACGTCACGGCGTTCTCATGCCTGACGCGAAGATCGGTGGCGTGAGAGTGAGGTGTGCGGGCATGCGCACGGACATGCGCGTACGACAGGGGCGGCCGGATCCTGGCCCGGAGATCTGGATCCGCGGGCCGGTGGCCTTGCCGGAGGAGCCGGCACCCTCCCGGGCCGCCGAAGCACCTCGACGCTTCTCCTGGGTCGGCGCCCACGGCGGGGCAGGTGTCACCACCCTCGCCTCGGTCTACGGCGGCCAGGACTGCGGACGGGACTGGCCGGGACCCGCCGATCCGCAGTCCGTGCTGCTGGTGGCCCGTACGCACGCGGCCGGACTGGATGCCGTCCTGGGCGCCCTGGAGGTCTTCCGGCGCGGGCAGGCGCCGCACGGGCTCGACCTCGATGCCGTGGTCCTGGTGGCGGACGCGCCGGGCCGGCTTCCGCGTCCGCTCGCCGAGCGCGTCAAGGTGATCGAGGCGGCCATCGATGTGTACCGGGTGCCGTGGGTGCCTGCGTGGCGGCTCGGTGATCTCGGTGGACAGCCGCCGCGGGAGGCGGACGTGCTGGCGCGGTTGACGGGGCGTTCTCGCTGAGGCCGGTGGTTCGGCGGTGGGGCCCGAGGCTCTTCCCCGGGGGGCCGGGAAGAGAACCTGAGCCACGCTCCCCGGAGCCGGGCAGTAGGGCCGAGCCGGGCGCCCCGGGGCCCGGGAAGTAGGGCCGATCCGAGCGCCCCGGAGCCCGGGCAGTAGGGCCGATCCGGGCGCCCCGGGGCCGGGATGAAGGCCCGAGCCGGCCGCCCCGGCGGGGGCCGTCGCGGAGAATCTTCCCCATGACGACCGAGCCGCCCCCCGACCCTGCCGCCCTGTCGGCCTGGGAGATCGCCGCTGCCGTGCGCTCGCGGACACTGGGCGCCGTCGACGTGGTCGCGGCGGCCCTGGAACGGATCCGGCGCACCGACCCCGTCCTGTGCGCCTTCGTCGAAGTGTGGGGCGAGGAGGCGATCGAGCGAGCCGGCGAGGTGGACGCCCGGGTCGCCGCGGGCGAGCGCCTGCCGCTGGCCGGTGTGCCGATCGGGGTCAAGGGGCGGCACGGGTCGCGTACGGCCGGTCCGCTGCTGGCGGCGGGGTGCGTGGCCGTGGGGGCGACCTCCGTTCCGGGGCCGGGAACCCCCTGGCAGACCTGGGGGCTCGGCCGACACGGCCGTACGGTCAACCCCTGGCGGCACGACCGTACGCCGGGCGGTTCCTCGGCGGGCTCCGCGGCGGCGGTGGCGGCGGGCCTGGTACCGCTCGCCACCGGGAGCGACGGGGCCGGGTCGGTGCGGATCCCGGCGGCGTGGTGCGGGGTCGTCGGACTGAAGGTGACGAACGGGCGGTTGCCGTCGACCGACCGTACGGGCCTCATGGCACCCGGGGTACTGGCGCGGCGCGTGCGGGATGCGGCGGCTTACTGGCAGGTGATGTCCGAGGCTCGCCCGGAAGGGGAGCCAGAGCCGGGAACGAGTCCCGGGGCCCGTCAGGGACACGCGCTGAGAGCCGGTCAGGACGGGGTGCCCGGAGGACACCGGCACGGGGCGGGTGCGCCCTCCGAGGCGCCCGGGGAGTACGCCGTCTCCACCGCCGTGTGGTCCCCCGACCTCGGCTTCGACTCCCCCGACCCGGCCGTCGTCGCAGTCGCACGTTTCGCCGCCGCCCGTCTCGCCGACGCGGGCACGTTGCGGCTCGTGCGCCCCGACGGCCCGCTCCGCCTCCACGACCCGGCCCCCGCCTGGCTGTCCCTGCGGACCCCGGGTGCCGACACCGCCCCCGCCCACCGCATCCGGGCCGCGAACGACAGCCGCCTCGCCGCCCTCTTCGCCGATGCCGACCTGCTGCTGACACCGACCGCCCCCACCGGGCCGCATGGCCACGCAGGTCCCGGCGACCGGTATTCCACCGCGCTCACCTGGGCGTTCAACCTGAGCGGGCATCCGGCGATCAGCATCCCGGCGGGACTGGGCCCGGACGGGTGTCCGGTCGGACTGCAGTTGGTGGCGCGGCACGGGGCCGAGTCGCTGCTGCTCAGGGTGGCGCAAGAGGCCGAGCGGCAGATCGGGCCCTGGACAACTACATGCGTACGCATATAATGCACGTGCGATTAATTGTCGTACGCCGACCGATGTGGCCCCATGCCGGGGCGACTGTTTGGGGGACCCATGACCCGCCGCTTCCTGTTCGTCCTCGGCAGCAGCCGCTCCGACGGCAACACCGAGTTGCTCGCCCGCAGGGCCGCCGAGCAGCTGCCCGAGAATGTCGAGCAGCAGTGGATCGACCTGGCCGCGCATCCGCTGCCGGACTTCGAGGACCTGCGGCACGACAGCGACCATGTGCGCCCGACGCAGGGCGAGGTGGCACTGCTGCTCGACGCCACGCTCGCCGCGACGGACGTCGTGATCGCCTCGCCGCTGTACTGGTACTCGGTGTCCGCCCACGTCAAGCGCTACCTGGACCACTGGTCGGGCTGGCTGCGCACGCCCGGCGTCGACTTCAAGGCGACCATGGCCGGGCGCACCCTGTGGGGCGTCACCGCGCTCGCGCACGAGGAGCAGGAGGTCGCCGACCCGCTGGTCGGCACGCTCAACAACTCCGCCGCGTACCTGGGGATGCGCTTCGGCGGAGTGCTGCTGGGCAACGGCAGCAAGCCCGGTGACGTACTGAACGACACCGAGGCCCTGGCCCGCGCGAAGACCTTCTTCGCCCAGGAGGCGCCGCTCGCCCGCTTCCCGTACGAGACCGACTGACGCCGGTCGGACGGCACACCCGGTCCGTCGTTCGGATCAGGTCGGCCGAGACGGACGGTGCCTTCCGGCCGGAGCGTGCCGCGCCCCGCGACGCCGGCGTGATCCGAACGCCAGGCCCTATGCCGTGATGTCCTTCGCCGTGAACCGCGCCCACGCCGCCGAACCGAACACCGCCGCGTAGAGGGCCTGCACACCGAGGTTCTTGACCAGGTCGTCCCAGTAGACGGGGTCGCGCATGAGGTCGGCGAAGGACAGCCAGTAGTGGGAGAAGAAGTACGGCTGGATCGCGTGCAGCTGCGGGATCTGGTCGAGGATCTGGACGGTGATCAACAGGCCCACGGTCGTCGCCATCGCCGCGATGCCGCTGTTGGTCATCGTCGAGACGAACAGGCCGAGCGCTGCCACGCCTATGAGTGACGTGGCGACGACCAGGGCGATGAGCAGGGCTCTGCCCAGCCCCTCCGCGAAGCTGATCCGGGTGCCGGAGATGGTCGTCAGGTCTCCGAGAGGGAAGAGCAGCGCCCCGACGGTGAGCGCCGAGACGGCGACCACGAGGGTCGCGACCAGGCAGAAGGCCATCGTGGTCGCGTACTTGGTGAGAAGCAGGCGGGTACGGCCGGCGGGGGCCACGAGGAGATAGCGCAGGGTGCCCGCGTTCGCCTCGCCCGCTATCGCGTCGCCCGCGACGACACCGATCGCCATCGGCAGGAAGAACGGAAGCGTCGCGGCCAGGGCGGTGAACACCAGGAACAGGCCGTTGTTCGTGATCTGCGAGATGAACGCCGGGCCACCGCCCTGCGGGCCACCGCCTCCCATCGACCCGCCGTCGCCCGTTTCGATCTTCACGGCGATCCCGACCAGGATCGGCACACCCGCCAGGACCGCGAGCAGCGCGAGAGTGCGCCAGCGCCGGAAGGTGGTGAGGAGCTCGCTGCGCAGTAGGCCGAAGGTCCACAACCGGCTGGGCCCGCGCGTCGGCGGACGAGGTTCGTCGGCCGTTTCAGCCCGCGACATCGAACCCCTCCCCCGTGAGTGCCACGAACGCGTCCTCCAGGGAGGCCCGTTCCACACCGAAGCCGCGGACGCGGACGCCCGCCGACACCAGTGCGGCGTTGAGCTCGGCCGGATCGCGGTCGGGCGGCTCCGCGGTCACCCGTTCCTCCTCGACGACGACGTCACCGGCGCCCTGCTCCTTCAGCACCCGGGCCGCGTCCGCGACGTCGGGCGTGGTCACGACGAGCCGGCCGCGCATCCCGGCCGCCAGCTCCGCCACCGCGCCCTGGGTGATCAGCCGGCCCTGCGCCATCACGGCCGCGTGCGTGCACACCTGCTCGATCTCGTCCAGGAGGTGGGAGGAGAGGAAGACGGTCGTGCCGTCGGAGGCCAACTCCCGCACCAGCGAGCGGATCTCCCGCATGCCCTGGGGATCGAGGCCGTTGGTCGGCTCGTCGAGGACGAGGAGCCGGCGCGGTTGGAGCAGCGCGGCCGCGAGCCCCAGCCGCTGTTTCATGCCGAGCGAGTACGCCCTGGCCTTCTTGCCCGCGGCGGCCGCCAGGCCCACCCGATCCAGCGCGGCCGCGACGCGGGTGCGCCGGGTGCGCGGATCGGCGGTCGGGTCGGCGGCGTCGTAACGCATGAGGTTGTCGCGGCCGGAGAGGAAGCCGTACAGGGCGGGCCCCTCGATGAGCGCGCCGACGTGCGGCAGTACGGTGCGCGCGGATTGCGGCATGGGCTGCCCCAGCACGCGCGCGGTACCGGAGGTCGGCTCGATGAGGCCCATGAGCATGCGGATGGTGGTGGTCTTGCCGGAGCCGTTCGGCCCGAGGAAGCCGAAGACGCTGCCCGCCGGGACGGTCAGATCGAGACCGTCCACGGCGAGCTGCCCGCCGCGGTAGCGCTTGGTGAGCGCGCGGGTGGCGATCACCGTGCCGGGGCCGTCCTCCTCGCCGCCCTGTCCGGCCTGAACGCCATGCCTGGCCCGCGCGGCCGGTCCGGCTTCCCCGGCCGGATCGGCTTCCCCGGCCGGGTCGGCTTCCCCGGCCGGGTCGGCTTCCCCAGCCGGGTCGGCCTCACCGGCCTCGCCGGTCTGCGCGGCGGGCAGTTCCTCCATGGGCTCCTCAGGCTCCTCGGTTCATGGCCGCGCGGGACGCCCGGCCCGGGTCACTCGGCCGAGTCGGCCGCCTTCACCAGGGCGTCCTTGTCGACCGCGCCGACGTAGACCTTGCCGTCGTCCGTGATGAGGGCGTTGATGAGGCGGGTCTTGAAGACCGTGCCCGAGCCGAAGTCGCCGGTGACCTTGTCGCCCAGGGAGTCGAGGAAGCCGCCCATGTCGCCACCGACCTCGGAACCGGAGGGAACGCCCTCGCCGCCGGTGTCGAAGACGGCCACGGAGTTCCAGCCCTCGCCGATGACCTCGGGACCGTCGGAGGCCTTGCCGTGCCCGCCCTCGGACTTCGGGCCGCCGAACTCCTTGTCGAGCTCCTTGCGGAACTGCTCCTCGGACTTCGGGCCGCCGTGCTCACCGGCCGCCCCCTTCAGCTCGCCCTCCTCGGTCACCTTCGCGCCCTTGGGCGGCGTGAAGTCGAAGGTGGAAGCGGCCGGCTTGGCGAAGCTGACCTGGGTGAAGCCCGCGTCGATCACGGCCGCGCCGCCGCCGGCCGGAGTCAGCGTGAACTTCAGCGGCATGCCCGTCCTGGCGTCCACGGCGACCGTGATCGCGCCGACCGTGGTCCCGGACTGCTTCGGCTTGATGAGCAGCCGGTACGCGTCCCGGCCCGCGACCTGGGCGGTGCCGTCGACGGTGACGGACGTGGTGTCGTCGACCGCCTTCAGCGCCTCCTCGGTGAGGTCCTTGGGTGTCGCCGGGACCTTCTCGGACCGCTCCTTGTGGGCCTGCGGCTCGTCGGCGGTGCCGTGGAAGACCTCGTTCGACCTGCTGTCGTAGCCCCAGACGTCCTTGCCGTTGTGGATGAGGCTGTACTCCGATGCCTTCTCCAGCAGGGAGAGCTTCTGCCGGTCCGGGCCGTCGGCGGCGACCCGCAGCGTGTGGGTGCCGGACACGAGTTCGGTGAGCTTGACCGAGGGATCGGCGGACGATCCGTCACCCGATTCCGAACCCATGGCGCCGGAGGCGAGGCTCGACTCCAGGCCACCGAGGTCCGGCAGGCCCAGATCGGTGCTGATCTTCACGGTGCCGGACAGCTGCTGCACGTCCGACTTCGCGATCTTCTCGACGAGTTGCTGCGCGGTGATCTTCGGCAGGTCCGGGTCGCCGGAGTCGGCGAGCGCCGGTACCAGCCCGATGGTCGCCGCCGCGACGCCCACCACCGTGACGGGAACGACGTACCGCGCGGCCCTGCGCCGCCCCACGCGCAGGTCGTCGGCCTCCCCGCCGGTCGTACTGTCGTCGGATGCGTACGGTGCCATGTGTGCCTTACCTCCGTCGTCGGCGGCGGCTGTCCGTCTCGTTTCCTCGCCCGGGAGTCTTGCGACCCCGCGCAGATCCACCCCTGAGCCGCCATTCTCACCCGAATCGGTGAGGAGTGGTGTTGTCCGTGGTTCCATCTGACCAAATCGGCCAGGGCGATTCGTCAGCCTGCGGAGCCAACTCCGCGTACACCTGCGGTATGACAGCCGGCGGCGGCGTCTCCCCCGACCCGTAGGGGTCGAGGGAGAAGACCCCGGCGTGTGTGCCGCCGATTGCCGCGGTTCGCCCGGCGTGCGGCACGCGGGACCGCGTCACCTTCAGGTCGCACTCGCCCGGGCAGGGCGTTCGACCGCCGCATCGGCGAGGCCGGCGTAGGGGAAGTCGGGTCGGCCCACGGGGTCTTGAGGGGAGCGGGAGCGTTCACCGTGGGCGGCGTCGGCGCCCTGGTGGACGCGTGACGATGCGCACGGGGGCGGTCGGCGGCGAGGGCGGCCACCACCGCGACGGCGGGACCACCGGTTTCTCGGGATGGTCTCCTGGATACGCACACCGGCGCGTGAGGCGAGTCACATACGGCGAGGGCTGCCGCGACCGGGGTCCGCGACCGTTGCCCGCGTCCGAGGTCCGCGACCGTTGCCCGCGTCCGAGGTCCGCGACCCGTGCGCGAGGGGTCGCGGCGAGGTCCGGCGGTCGGCTATCCGGCCCGATGCACCACGGCGTCGCACAACTCCGTCAGCGCGGCCTTGGCGTCCAGGTCGGGCAACGGAGCCAGCGCGGCCCTGGCCTCCTCCGCGTACCGCACCGTGTCCCGGCGCGCCTGCTCAAGCGCCGGATGCACCCGCAACGCGGACAGCGCTTCGGCATGCCGCACGTCGTCACTCAGGTCGGAGGCCAGCAGCTCGCACAGGGCGACGTCCTCGGCGAGCCCGAGGCGCTCGGCCCGCTCCCGCAGCCGCAGCACCGGCATGGTCGGGATCCCCTCCCGGAGATCCGTCCCTGGCGTCTTGCCCGACTCGTGGGAGTCGCTCGCGATGTCCAGCACGTCGTCCGCCAGCTGGAAGGCGACCCCGAGCCGCTCCCCGTACTGGGTGAGCACATCGACGACCGTATCGTCGGCGCCTGACATCATCGCCCCGAACCGGCACGACACCGCCACCAGCGAGCCGGTCTTGCCGCTCAGCACATCCAGGTAGTGCTCGACCGGATCCCGCCCGTCCTGCGGCCCCGCCGTCTCCAGGATCTGCCCGGTGACCAGCCGCTCGAACGCCTCGGCCTGCACCCGCACCGCCTCGGGCCCGAGGTCGGCCAGGATGTGCGAGGCCCGCGCGAACAGGAAGTCCCCGGTCAGGACGGCGACGGAGTTGCCCCAGCGCGTGTTCGCGCTGTCCACGCCGCGCCGCACAGCGGCCTCGTCCATGACGTCGTCGTGGTACAGCGTCGCCAGGTGCGTCAGCTCCACGACCACGGCCGACGGCACGATCCCCGGCGCATCGGGGTCCCCGAACTGGGCGGCGAGCATCACGAGCAGCGGCCGGAACCGCTTTCCGCCCGCCCGTACCAGGTGCTGGGCGGCCTCGGTGATGAAGGGGACCTCACTCTTGGTGGCTTCGAGCAATCCCTCCTCGACAGCCGCCAATCCGGCCTGGACATCGGCTTCCAGAGCCTGGTCCCGCACGCTCAGCCCGAACGGCCCGACGACGGTCACGAGGGGTCTCCTGTCTGCTGGTGTCTGCTGGCGGTTACACGGTTTGTCGATAGGTCGCTGCCATCACTCAAGTCAGCGTATCCGGTCACGTTTCGATCACCGATGCCGCCCACCCGTCCACCATGGGCGGTATCGGATCACGACCGGTATGTTTTTGATCACCCGATAAGGCCGGATACCTATCCCCTTATAGGTAAATAGCATCCACAATCCTGACGCGGCCGCGACACGGGAACCCCTCGACCGGCGCGAGCGCCACGCACGCGAAGCCTTCCATGCCGTCATGGACATGCCGAATCGAAGCGCCGTCCGTCACCCCGGCGAGATTCACCCTCGCGCACATCCGCACATCCCTCCCCCTTCGAGACGCCCCTCCGGGCGGGCCCGCGCCGACACCCGTCGAGTACCCACAGCAGGACAGGAACCACGGACGATCACCATGACAACGACACGCACCGCGTCCGAGGTTCCGTCCCACACCCGACACGGCCGCGAGTTCGATGCGAGCCAGCCCTTGCGCGTGAAGTGAGCCGGACCTTCCACGTGTTGACACGGGGTCGGCCCATCCGGGTGCGTAACACAAGACGGCACGAAGGCTCCCTTTTCCGCCGCACACGGGAAAAACGGACTCCAGATACGGTCATTTGAGGGCGAGTTGGATCCATTGCCCGATTTGCCGCTCTTGTGGAGACCAGTGAGTTGAGTCACGCGCCACCCTCATCCCGGTCGATCACCCCCACCCCGCGTCCCCTTGCAACACACGCAAGTTGAGGCTTGGCAACCGCAAAGGATCAAGCGCCCCATAGGTGTCCGATCATGGTCAACCCGCCCAACAAGTGACCACGGCACTTGTTCCCGACATGTGCTCTCGCATACGTTCCCGCTCAGTCGGGCGGACGCCGAATCCTGCCGCCGCCCGAGTCAGCCACCTACGCACTCATTCACGCACGGCAGGAGCGGGGGACCCAGGTAAGTCGCCGGACCCGACGCCTCGATGGCACGGGCCCGGCTGGGGTGAAGTCGTGCCGTCCCAGGGCGGCACGCCGGGCATCTCCCGCCCGAACCCGACAGCTCACCTCGCAGGCACCGGAGAGGAACAGCGCCATGCCCCGAGGCAAGCACCGCCGCCCCCGTACCAACCCGCTCACCCGACGCGTCGTCGCCGCCGGAACCGGAACCGCCGCCCTCGCCCTCCCGCTGCTGAGCGCGACCAACGCCACCGCCGCCGAGCCGGCCAAGGTCCCCAGCACCCTGCAGACGGCACCTCAGTCCGCGCCGTCCGCCGTGAAGGCCAAGACCCTCACGTACACCACGAAGAAGGGCGACTCGCTCTACGGCATCGCGGAGCGGTACGACGCGCAGGGCGGCTGGCGCCAGCTCTACAAGGACAACCGCGAGGCCATCGGCGACAACCCCCGGCTGATCCACCCGGGCCTCGACCTGAAGGTCCGGGCCACCAAGGTGCCGGGCAAGACGGCGGACAAGGCGTCCGCGCCGGCCAAGAAGTCCAGCGTGGCCCGCGCCACCCAGGCCGCCGCCAAGACGTACCCCGACAACCTGGACGGCTGGATCCGCGAAGCGCTGGACATCATGGCGCAAAAGGGAATTCCGGGTTCCTACGAGGGCATTCACCGCAACATCCTGCGTGAGTCGTCCGGCAACCCGGCCGCCATCAACAACTGGGACTCCAACGCCGTGGCGGGCACCCCGTCCAAGGGCCTCCTGCAGGTCATCGACCCGACCTTCGCGGCGTACCACGTGCCGGGCACGGCGTACGACCCCTTCGACCCGGTCGCGAACATCACCGCCGCGTGCAACTACGCGGCCGCGCGGTACGGCTCGATCGACAACGTGAACGGGCCCTACTAGACCGCGGACGGCCCGGCCCCCGCCCGGGGCCGGGCCTACTGCCTACTGCCTACTGGGCGAAGTCGGCCAGGCTCCCCACGAACAGCCGCTCAAGGACGACGGCGATGCCGTCGTCCTCGTTCGAGAGGGTGATCTCGTCGGCCACCGCCTTGAGTTCGGGGTGGGCGTTGGCCATCGCGACACCGTGGGCGGCCCAGTCGAACATGGGGATGTCATTGGGCATGTCACCGAAGGCGATGGTCTCGTGCGCGCCCAGGCCGAGATGGTCGGCGGCGAGCGCGAGACCGGTCGCCTTGGTGACGCCGCATGGCTGGAGTTCGACGGTCCCCGGCCCCGACATGGTGACGGTGGCGAGAGAACCGACCACCGCCCGCGCCGTGGCCGCCAACTCGTCGTCCGACAAGGTCGGATGACGCAGCAGCACCTTGCTGATCGGCTCGCACCACAGGTCCTCGCGACGCCCGACCCGCACCGCGGGCAAAGTCGGGTGGGGCATCAGATAGCCGGGCTCGATGAGCGTGAGCCCGTCTACCCCGTCCTGGTCGACGGCCGCGTACACCTGCCCCACCTCCGCCTCGATCTTGCCGAGCGCGGTCTCCGCCAACTCCCGGTCCAGGGTGATGGACCACAGCAGCCGGTCCGATCCGGCGTCGTACAACTGCGCACCCTGCCCGCACACCGCGAGCCCCGTACTGCCCAGGGCGTCGAGGAGCGGCCGCACCCTTGGCGCCGGCCGCCCGGTCACGACGAGGTGCTGGGCACCGGCCGCCGCCGCCAGCGCAAGCGCGTCGACGGACCGGTCCGAGTGCGTGTCGTCGCCTCGGAGCAGGGTCCCGTCGAGGTCAGTGGCGATGAGTGAATATGCGATAGGTGCGGCCATGATCAGAGAATACGGACAGGACGCCCCGTCGACTCGACGTGAACCGGACGGCTGCTGTGTTCACATGTGTTGACACCTGTTCCGGTTTCCCAGCCACTCCCCCTTCTTTTTCCGTTTCTGTTCCCGTGCGACAACTTCCTTCCCCTTGCTGCGATTTCACCCCCACGTGGTGCCCGCCGGCTCGTTGATCGTGGTGTTGATGCGGTTGAACATGTTGGAGACGGAGATGGTGAGGATCAGCGCTGACAACTCCTTCTCTTCGAAGTGGTCGGCTCCTTCTCGTCGCAGTGGTAGGCCACTTCGATCCACAGCTCCTGCGGAAGCGACTCGTGCGAACGGTCCGCGAGCCTCGTCATCGCCTCGGTCAGCCGCAGTGCGGCCCGCTCGGCGTCGGTGAACCCGGGCGCCTCCCGCCACGCCGAGACGGCATCGGTCCGCTCGTCGCTCGTCCCCGCCTTGCGCAGGTCGGCCGTGTGGCCGTGCGCGCACAGGCGCCGCACCCGTCGATCTGGCCGGCATTCAGCCCTGCGGCAGACCGGACCGCTCTCGCCGGTCATGACGAACCGGCGGCACATCGGCCGCCGCGGATCCCCCGAAGCCCGGCGCCGTGTGCGGCGACCTGGTGATTCACGACCGGCGACGCGAAAATCGGCACTGCCCAAGAGGGGTGCCTCACACGTAACGTGTGGCCCGACCACATGGCACACGGAGCGGATGAGAGTGAGGCACGACCCCATGCCCCCCTTCGATCTCCCCGAGGGCGACCCCTTCGGTACGCACAACCTTCCGTACGGCGTCTTCTCCCTCCCCGGCTCGGACGCCGCACGCCGGGTCGGCGTCCGGCTCGGCGACCACGTCCTCGACGCGGGCGGGGCGGCCCACGCACTCGGCTCGCCGTACGCCCCACTGCTGGCACAGGACTCGCTGAACCCTCTGCTCGCCGCGGGCCCCACCACCTGGTCGGACGTCCGGCGCGCGCTGACAGCCTGGGTGACGGTGCCGGCGCACCAGGAGGCCATCACGGAGTTCTTCCATCCGCTGTCGTCGGTCTCGTTGCACCTCCCCTTCGAGGTCGCGGACTACGTCGACTTCTACGCCTCCGAGAACCACGCCCGGAACGTCGGCCAGATCTTCCGCCCCGACGCGGCGGACTCCCTGACCCCCAACTGGAAGCACCTGCCGATCGGTTATCACGGCCGTGCGGGCACGGTCGTCGTGTCCGGCACGGATGTCGTACGGCCGTCCGGCCAGCGCAAGGCGCCCACTGACGCGGCTCCGGTCTTCGGCCCGTCGGTCCGCCTGGACATCGAGGCCGAGGTCGGCTTCGTGGTCGGCACACCGTCTCCGATGGGCAGGCCGGTGGCACTGGGCGACTTCCGGGAGCACGTCTTCGGTCTGTGCCTGCTCAACGACTGGTCGGCTCGTGACATCCAGGCGTGGGAGTACGTCCCCCTTGGCCCGTTCCTCGGCAAGTCCTTCGCCACGTCGGTGTCGGCGTGGATCACCCCCCTCGACGCCCTGGAGGATGCGCGCGTGGCACCGCCCGAGCGCACCCACCCGCTGCTGCCGTACCTGGACGACTCGGGTTCCGAGACAGAACCCGGTGGCTACGACCTGCGTATCTCGGTGGCCGTCAACGGCCATGTGATCTCGGAACCTCCCTTCTCCTCCATGTACTGGACGGCCGCCCAGCAACTGGCCCACATGACCGTGAACGGGGCTTCCCTGCGCACGGGCGACCTGTTTGGCTCGGGCACGGTGAGCGGCCCGACCGAACGCGAGCGCGGGTCTCTGCTGGAGCTGACGTGGAACGGCCGGGATCCCCTGGAGCTGCCGGACGGCAAGCGGACGTTCCTGGAGGACGGCGACGTGGTGACGATGTCCGCCTGGGCTCCGGGGCCGGGCGGGGTCCGGGTGGGGCTGGGCGAGGTCACGGGGCGGATCGTGGCGGGGTGATGCCGGGGGCTCCCCGCGGCGGCCGGGGCGCCCATGCGCACGTTGCGGCCCCCCGCCCGGAATCCGGGGCTCCGGCCCACTCGGAAGCCGGGCGGCCCGTCCGTTCCCACGCCGGGGGCCCGTCCGTTCGCACGCCGAGGACCCCGCTCTCCCGGACTCCGGGCGCCCTGGCCCGTGACCTGGTCAACACACAGCCTCCGCCTGCTGTTTCGCGGCAGCGGTGAGCTGCCGGACGGACCGCTGAACGCCTGCGCAGGCTGCATTCGGGGCGTCTTTCTGGCTGACTCCCGCGAGGGTCACCGTCATACTGGCTGGCGGTGGGAAACGCGCCGCAGCCGTCCCTCGCGGCCCACCACCCCGCACAGCCGACCCCGCACCTTCCCTGACCAGGATCCGGAGCCCCCGGCATGACCGTCTGCCTGCTCCTGCTGAGCATCCTCGCCCTGACGGCCGCCGTACCCGTCCCCCGAGCGCTGACCCGGGCCACCTGGCCCGAACGGGAACCCGTGGTCGCCCTCTGGACCTGGCAGTGCCTGGTCGCCACCGTCCTGCTGTGCTGCCTCACGGCCCTGGCCCTGGCCACCGCCGCCGTCTTCGGCACGGTGCGCGCCCAACTGTTCGCGCCGGCGCCCCCGTCGGTGACCGAGGCGTACGGCCTCTCGGCCACCCCGCCCTGGACGGCCGGCCTCGGTCTGCTGCTCGCCTGCGGTGCCGCCTGGACGACGGCGATGCTGGTCCGCGAGCTCGTCGAGGCGCGCCGGCACCATGACCAGACCAGGGCCCACCTGCGGGAACGCGCCCCCGAGCTGCCCGCCGGGCTGGGCTCGGGGCGCGGTCCGCTGCTGGTCCTGGAGGACGAGTACCCGGACGCCTGGTGGATGCCGGGCAGTCCGTCCCAGCTGGTCGTCACCACAGGCGCCCTGCGCCGCCTCACCGACCACCAGCTCGACGCCGTCCTCACCCACGAGCGTGGCCACGCCCGAGCCCGCCACGACTGGCTGCTGCACCTTTCCACCGCGCTTGCCACCGGCTTCCCCCGCGTCCCCTTGTTCGCGCACTTCTGCGACCAGACCCACCGCCTGGTCGAACTGGCCGCAGACGACACCGCGTCCCGGCGCTGCGGTCACCTGACGACGGCCCTGGCGTTGATCGAGCTCAACCAGCACCGTGGCGTTCTGTCCTGCGACTCCACCCACCGCCTCCTGGGCGAACGCGTCAACCGCCTGCTCCAGCCCCCGCCGCGCCTGGGCCGCCGCGACCGGGCACTGACGACGACCCTGGCCGCGCTGGTGCCGCTGCTCCCCGTGCTGATCACGTTCGCGCCGGGACTGACGGCGTTGGCCTGACGGTCGTGCGCGGGCCACCGCCGCATGGCCCACTCGGGCCCTGAACGGCATCGCCGCAGGCGCGGCACGCCGGACCGCGCTCCCGCCTGCCCCGCGGCGCCCGCACGCCCTCTCGCCGCACCGGGCGAAGCCCCGAGCACGTCCGGGTACGCGGGCCTCCGCCCGGCACTCCCCCGGCCTTTCGGCCGGGCCCCCGGAGCACGCACCGGACGCCGCGTGGCCCGCCCCCGGGCGGACGACGGGACTGTGCGGACCCGGCTAAGCCCAGTCCTCCGGTTCCTCCGGCTCCGCCTCCAGCTCGGGCCAGTCGTCCGCGCCCGGATCCGCGTCCCGGTCCGCGGCGGCACCGGCCCCGGCCGCGGGCTCGCCTCGCACCGAGCCCAGGACCTCCAGCACTCCCTCTCCGTAGGTCGCCAGCTTCTTCTCCCCCACTCCGCCGACGCCGCCGAGCTCACGCACCGACTGGGGCCACACCGTCACGATCTCCCGCAACGTCGCGTCATGGAAGATCACATAGGCCGGGACCCCCTGCTCCCGAGCCTGCTCGGCACGCCAGGCCCGGAGCGCCTGGAAGGCCGGGACCAGCTCCTGCGGCAACTCGGCCACCGCGGCCTTCGCCTTGCGCTCCCCCCGCCCGGAGCCCGAACCCGTCGCCCGCGCGGCGGCGGGCTGCTTCGGCTCCTTGCGCAGCGGCACCTCGCGCTCCCGCCGCAGCACCGATCCGCTCGCCTCCGTCAGCACGAGCGTTCCGTACTCCCCCTCGACCGCGAGCAGTCCCTGCGCGAGCAACTGCCGGATCACGCCCCGCCATTCGCCCTCGTTCAGCTCCTCGCCGATGCCGAACACGGACAGCTGGTCGTGGTCGAACTGGATCACCTTGGCGGTGCGCCGCCCCAGCAGGATGTCGACGATCTGCACCGCCCCGAACTTCTGTCCGCGTTCCCGCTGCAGCCGCACCACCGTCGACAGCACCTTCTGTGCCGCGACCGTGCCGTCCCAGGTCTCCGGCGGGGTCAGGCAGGTGTCGCAGTTGCCGCAGCCCGCGGGGTCGGGGTCCTGGCCGAAGTAGGCGAGCAGTTGGCCCCGCCGGCACTGGGTCGTCTCGCACAGCGCGAGCATCGCGTCCAGATGCGATGCGGCCCGGCGCCGGAACGCCTCGTCGCCCTCGCCCGACTGGATCAGTTTGCGCTGCTGAATGACGTCGTTGAGGCCGTAGGCCATCCAGGCGGTGGAGGGCAGCCCGTCACGACCGGCACGGCCGGTCTCCTGGTAATAGCCCTCGACGGACTTGGGCAGGTCGAGGTGGGCGACGAACCGCACGTCCGGCTTGTCGATGCCCATCCCGAAGGCGATGGTCGCGACCACGACCAGGCCCTCCTCACGCAGGAAGCGGGACTGGTGCGCCGCGCGCGTCCCCGCGTCCAGGCCCGCGTGGTACGGCACCGCCTCGATGCCGTTGCGGGTCAGGAACTCGGCCGTCGCCTCCACGGACTTGCGCGACAGGCAGTAGACGATGCCCGCGTCGCCCGGGTGTTCCCCCCGCAGGAAGCTCAGCAGCTGCTTCTTCGGGTCCGCCTTGGACACGATCCGGTACTGGATGTTGGGCCGGTCGAAGCTCGCCACGAAGTGCCGGGCGCCCGGCATGTTCAGCCGCTGGGTGATCTCCTGGTGCGTCGCGTGCGTGGCCGTCGCGGTGAGCGCGATCCGCGGGACGTCCGGCCAGCGCTCACCGAGCAGCGAGAGGGCCAGGTAGTCGGGGCGGAAGTCGTGGCCCCACTGGGACACGCAGTGCGCCTCGTCGATGGCGAAGACGGCGATCTTGCCGCGCGAGAGCAGGTCGAGGGTCGAGTCCAGGCGCAGTCGCTCCGGTGCGAGGTACAGCAGGTCCAGCTCGCCGGCCAGAAATTCCGCCTCCACCACGCGCCGCTCGTCGAAGTCCTGCGTGGAGTTCATGAACCCGGCGCGCACGCCGAGCGCCCGCAGCGCGTCCACCTGGTCCTGCATGAGCGCGATGAGCGGCGAGACGACCACTCCCGTACCCGGTCTGACCAGGGACGGAATCTGATAGCACAGGGACTTCCCGCCGCCGGTCGGCATGAGCACGACGGCGTCGCCGCCGGCCACCACATGATCGATGACGGCTTCCTGTTCACCGCGGAAGGCCTCGTACCCGAAGACGCGGCGCAGTGCGGCCACCGCCTCACTCCCGGCCGCCCCGGTTGTGCCGGCCGTCTCGGTCACCCTTGGCATCACGCTGATCCCGCCCGTCGCACCCATTGCCATGTCCCCCGTACGTCGTCTCTCGACCACTGCGTCCACGATAGGGGCCACGACCGACAGTCCCGGAGTTATCCACAGGCCGCTCCGCGAGCCCTGCGTCAAGGACGCGACCATCGTTCATACGTTCGTGGCAGACCTGCCCGGTTTCCGGCGGATAGTCTGGGTGGACCGGCGAGCCTCCGTCCCATGGGAGCACTGATGAGCGTCGCACCGAAGGCGTCCACGCCCACTTGGCCGACCCCGCCGGAAGGCGGCTGGACCGCCGACGACCTGGACCGCCTCCCGAATCTTCCTCCGCACACGGAACTGATCGACGGGAGCCTGGTCTTCGGGAGTCCGCAGACCCTTTTTCACTCGCGCGCTGTGAGCTTCTTCGAGTGGCAGCTCCAGTCCCTGGCACCTGCGCAGTTCGAGGTCATCCGCGAGTTCACCATCGACATCGACCGGCAGAACCGGCCCGAGCCGGACGTGATCGTCGTGAGCGGGGACGTGGTGGAGGACTCGGAGCAGACGCGGTTCCCGGCGGAGGCGGTCCTCCTGGCCATCGAAGTCGTCTCGGCCGACTCCGTGTCCCGGGACCGCGAGACCAAGCCGCTGAAGTACGCCCGCGCGAAGATCCCCCACTACTGGCGGGTGGAGAACGAGAAGGGCCGCGCAGCCGTGCACGCCTTCGAGCTGGAGCCGACCACCCGCGCGTACGCCAGCGTGGGGATCTTCCGTGAGCGGATGAAGGTGGCTGTTCCGTTCCCTGTCGACCTGGACCTGACCCGGATCAAGACGCGTCGCGACAAGGAACAGTAGGCCCGCACACATCACAGCGGCCCGGCACCCTGAGGGAGCCGGGCCGCTGCGGTACGGGCGACAGCGAGCGCCTCGTCAGCGCACGAACACCCCCGCCGTACTCGCCAGATCCAGGAAGTACTGCGGCGCCACGCCCAGCACCAGCGTGACCGCCACACCGACCCCGATCGCCGTCATGGTCAGCGGCGACGGCACCGCGACCGTCGGCCCCTCCGGCTTCGGCTCGCTGAAGAACATCAGGACGATGACCCGGATGTAGAAGAACGCCGCGATCGCCGACGAGATCACACCGACCACGACCAGCGGGCCCGCCCCGCCTTCCGCCGCCGCCTTGAACACGGCGAACTTCCCGGCGAAGCCGGAGGTCAGCGGGATACCGGCGAAGGCCAGCAGGAACACCGCGAACACGGCCGCCACCAGGGGCGAACGTCGGCCCAGACCGGCCCACTTGGACAGGTGCGTCGCCTCGCCGCCCGCATCCCGTACGAGCGTGACGACCGCGAACGCCCCGATCGTCACGAACGAGTACGCCGCCAGGTAGAACAGGACCGACGACACTCCGGACGGCGTGGCCGCGATGACACCCGCGAGGATGAAACCGGCGTGCGCGATCGACGAGTAGGCCAGCAGCCGCTTGATGTCGGTCTGCGTGATCGCGACGATCGCACCGCCCAGCATGGTGACGATGGCGACGCCCCACATGACCGGCCGCCAGTCCCAGCGCAGGCCGGGCAGCACGACGTAAAGGATCCGCAGCAGCGCGCCGAAGGCGGCCACCTTCGTCGCCGCCGCCATGAACCCGGTCACCGGCGTCGGCGCACCCTGGTAGACGTCCGGCGTCCACATGTGGAACGGCACCGCGCCCACCTTGAACAGCAGGCCCATGACGATCATCGCGGCACCGATCAGCAGCAGCGCGTCGTTGCCCATGGTGTCCGCGAGCGCCGGGCTGACGTCCGGGACCGTGCCGTCGACGACCTGCGCGATCGTCGCGTACGACACCGAGCCCGCGTAGCCGTACAGCAGCGCGATGCCGAACAGGGTGAACGCGGAGGCGAAGGCACCCAGCAGGAAGTACTTGACCGCGGCCTCCTGCGACATCAGCCGCTTGCGTCGGGCCAGCGCGCACATGAGGTAGAGCGGGAGTGAGAACACTTCCAGGGCGATGAACAGCGTCAGCAGGTCGTTGGCCGCCGGGAAGACCAGCATGCCGGCGACCGCGAACATCAGCAGCGGGAACACCTCGGTGGTGGTGAACCCGGCCTTGACGGCGGCCTTCTCACTGTCGCTGCCCGGCACGGACGCGGCCTGCGCGGCGAATGAGTCCACCCGGCTGCCGTGCGCCGCCGGGTCGAGTCGCCGTTCGGCGAAGGTGAACAGGCCGACCAGGGCCGCCAGCAGGATCGTCCCCTGCAGGAACAGGGCCGGACCGTCGACGGCGATCGCGCCCATCGCGGCGATACCCGACTTGGTCGTGGCGTAGCCCCCGGCCGCCAGCGCCACCACCGCGGCGAAGGCGGCGACGAGCGCCACGACGGAGACGAACACCTGTACGTGGTAACGGGCCTTGCGCGGGACGACGGCCTCGATCAGCACCCCGATGATCGCCGCACCGACGACGATCAGGGTGGGCGACAGCTGTCCGTACTCGATCTTCGGCGCGTCGATCTTCGAGATCGGGTCGGCCGCGGTTGTCCACAGGCTGTGGACGGCTGATGCGCTCACTTGGCCGCCTCCACCTCGGGCTGGGGGTCCTTCTTCTGTACGTCGGACATGGTCTGCTTGACCGCCGGGTTGACGATGTCCGTGACGGGCTTCGGGTAGACGCCCAGGAAGATCAGCAGTGCGACCAGCGGGGCGACGACGACGAGCTCGCGCACCCTGAGGTCGGGCATCGCGGAGACCTCCTCCTTCACCGGCCCCGTCATCGTCCGCTGGTAGAGGACCAGGGTGTAGAGCGCGGCGAGCACGATGCCGAAGGTGGCGATGATGCCGATCACCGGGTAGCGCGTGAACGTGCCGACGAGTACCAGGAACTCACTGACGAAGGGCGCCAGCCCCGGCAGCGACAGGGTCGCGAGGCCGCCGATCAGGAAGGTGCCGGCCAGCACCGGCGCCACCTTCTGCACACCGCCGTAGTCGGCGATGAGCCGCGAGCCGCGCCGGGAGATCAGGAAACCCGCGACCAGCATCAACGCGGCCGTGGAGATGCCGTGGTTGACCATGTACAGCGTCGCGCCGGACTGCCCCTGGCTGGTCATGGCGAAGATGCCCATGATGATGAAGCCGAAGTGCGAGATCGACGCGTATGCGATCAGGCGCTTCATGTCCCGCTGGCCGACCGCGAGCAGCGCCCCGTAGATGATGCTGATCACCGCCAGGACGAGGATCGCGGGCGTGGCCCACTTGCTCGCCTCCGGGAACAGCTGGAGGCAGAAGCGGAGCATCGCGAAGGTGCCCACCTTGTCGACGACCGCGGTGATGAGGACGGCGACCGGTGCGGTGGCCTCCCCCATGGCGTTGGGCAGCCAGGTGTGCAGCGGCCACAGCGGCGCCTTCACCGCGAAGGCGAAGAAGAAGCCGAGGAACAGCCAACGTTCGGTGTTCGTCGCCATGTCGAGCGAGCCGTTGGCCCGGGCCTCGGCGATCTCCTGGAGGCTGAAGTTCCCGGCGACCACGTAGAGGCCGATCACCGCGGCCAGCATGATCAGACCGCCGACCAGGTTGTAGAGCAGGAACTTCACGGCGGCGTACGACCGTTGCGTCGACGCCACCTTCTCGCCGTGCTCGTGGGCACGGTCCCCGAAGCCGCCGATGAGGAAGTACATCGGGATGAGCATGGCTTCGAAGAAGATGTAGAACAGGAAGACGTCGGTGGCCTCGAAGGAGAGGATCACCATCGCCTCGACGGCCAGGATCAGGGCGAAGAAGCCCTGCGTCGGCCGCCAGCGGCTGCTGCCGGTCTCCAGCGGGTCGGCGTCGTGCCAGCCCGCGAGGACGATGAACGGGATCAGCAGCGCCGTCAGCGCGATGAGCGCCACCGCGATGCCGTCCACGCCGAGTTCGTAGCGGACGCCGAAGTCCGCGATCCAGGCGTGGGATTCAGTGAGCTGGTAGCGGTCCCCGTCGGGGTCGAAGCGGACCAGGACGGTGATCGCGAGGGCGAGTGTGGCCAGCGAGAAGAGCAGCGCCAGCCACTTGGCGACGGTGCGCCGCGCGGCCGGTACGGCGGCCGTGGCGATCGCCCCGATCGCCGGGAGCACCGCCGTGGCTGTCAGCAGGGGAAAGGACATCGGTATCAGACCGCCCTCATCAGCAGGGTCGCGGCGATGATGATCGCCGCACCGCCGAACATCGAGACCGCGTACGACCGCGCGAAGCCGTTCTGCAGCCTGCGCATCCGTCCGGACAGGCCGCCCATGGAGGCCGCCGTGCCGTTGACGACGCCGTCGACCAGGGTGTGGTCGACGTACACCAGGGAGCGGGTGAGGTGCTCGCCGCCACGCACCAGGACGACATGGTTGAAGTCGTCCTGCAGCAGATCGCGGCGGGCGGCCCGGGTGAGCAGCGATCCGCGCGGGGCGACGACCGGGACCGGGCGGCGGCCGTACTGGGCGTAGGCGACGGCGACGCCGATGACCATGCACGCCACGGTCGCGCTGGTGACCACTGCCGCGCTGATCGGCGGGTGTCCGTGGGAGTGCCCGGTGATGGGCTCCAGCCAGTGCACGAAGCGGTCGCCGATGCTGAAGAACGCACCGCCCGCCACCGACCCGACGGCCAGCACGATCATCGGGATCGTCATGACCCTGGGCGACTCGTGCGGGTGCGGCTCGGCGTGCTCGCCGCGCGTCTCGGCGGCCGGCTCCGCGCTGGGCTGGGCCGGGGAAGCGGTCGAGGCGTGGCGCCAGCGCTCCTCTCCGAAGAACGTCATCAGCATCACGCGGGTCATGTAGTACGCCGTGATGGCGGCGCCCAGCAGCGCGCATCCGCCGAGGATCCAGCCCTCGGTGCCGCCCTTGGCGAACGCCGCCTCGATGATCTTGTCCTTGGAGAAGAAGCCGGACAGCCCGGGGAAGCCGATGATGGCGAGGTAGCCGAGGCCGAAGGTGACGAAGGTGACCGGCATGTACTTGCGCAGGCCGCCGTACTTGCGCATGTCGACCTCGTCGTTCATGCCGTGCATGACCGAACCGGCACCGAGGAACAGCCCGGCCTTGAAGAAGCCGTGCGTCACCAGGTGCATGATCGCGAAGACGTAGCCGATGGGGCCGAGGCCGGCGGCCAGCACCATGTAGCCGATCTGCGACATGGTCGAGCCGGCCAGCGCCTTCTTGATGTCGTCCTTCGCGCAACCGACGATCGCACCGAAGAGGAGCGTGACGGCACCCACGATGGTGACGACCAGCTGCGCGTCCGGGGCGGCGTTGAAGATGTTGGCGGAGCGGACGATCAGGTAGACGCCCGCGGTCACCATCGTCGCGGCGTGGATGAGGGCCGAGACGGGGGTCGGGCCCTCCATCGCGTCCCCGAGCCAGGACTGCAGCGGTACCTGGGCCGACTTGCCGCAGGCGGCGAGCAGCAGCATCAGGCCGATGGCGGTGAGCTTGCCCTCGTTCGCGTCGCCGACCAGGCCGGCCTCTCCGGGGGCGCCGAGCACCGGCCCGAAGGCGAAGGTGCCGAACCACAGGAACATCAGCATGATCGCGATCGACAGGCCCATGTCGCCGACGCGGTTGACCAGGAAGGCCTTCTTCGCGGCGGTGGCGGCGCTGGGCTTGTGCTGCCAGAAGCCGATGAGGAGGTAGGAGGCGAGGCCCACGCCCTCCCAGCCGACGTACAGCAGCAGGTAGTTGTCGGCGAGGACGAGCAGCAGCATCGCCGCGAGGAACAGGTTCAGGTAGCCGAAGAAGCGGCGGCGCCGCTCGTCGTGCTCCATGTACCCGACCGAGTACAGGTGGATCAGCGAGCCGACGCCCGTGATCAGCAGCACGAACGTCATCGACAGCTGGTCGAGGCGGAAGGCGATGTCCGCCTGGAAGCCCTCGACCGGGATCCAGCTGAACAGATGGCTCGTCAGGGTCCGGTCCTCTGCGTCCTTGCCGAGCAGGTCGGCGAAGAGGACCACACCGAAGGCGAAGGAGACGAACGACAGGAGCGTGCCGATCCAGTGGCCGACGGCGTCGAGACGCCGGCCGCCGCACAGCAGTACGGCCGCTCCGAGCAATGGCGCCGCGACCAGCAGCGCAATCAGGTTCTCCACGTTTCTTCCGACCCCTCAGAGCTTCATCAGGCTGGCGTCGTCGACCGAGGCCGAGTGGCGGGAACGGAACAGCGACACGATGATCGCGAGCCCGACGACGACCTCCGCGGCGGCGACGACCATCGTGAAGAAGGCGATGATCTGGCCGTCGAGATTGCCGTGCATCCGGGAGAAGGCGACGAGCGCGAGGTTGCAGGCGTTGAGCATCAGCTCGATGCACATGAAGACGACGATGGCATTGCGCCTGATCAGCACGCCGGTCGCGCCGATCGTGAACAACAGGGCGGCGAGGTAGAGGTAGTTGACGGGGTTCACTTGGACGCCTCCTCCGGCCGCTTGAAGGTCGACGGCTCGATCGCGGTCCGCTCCAGACGTTCCTCCGCGCGCTGCTCCAGCGCCCGCAGGTCGTTGAGTGCCTCGGTGGACACGTCCCGGATCTGGCCGCGCTCGCGCAGCGTCTTGCTGACCGTGAGGTCCGAGGCGGTGCCGTCGGGCAGCAGACCCGCGATGTCCACCGCGTTGTGCCGGGCGTACACGCCGGGCGCGGGCAGCGGTGGTACGTGCTTGCCCTCGCGGACGCGCTGCTCGGACAGCTCGCGCTGCGTCTTGGCGCGCTCGGTGCGCTCGCGGTGGGTGAGCACCATGGCGCCGACGGCGGCCGTGATCAGCAGGGCACCGGTGATCTCGAACGCGAAGACGTACTTGGTGAACAGGAGGGTCGCGAGGCCCTCGACGTTGCCGTTCGCGTTCGCCTGGGCGAGGCCGTTGAACTCGGCCAGGGAGGCGTTCCCGATGCCTCCGACGAGCAGGACGCCGAAGCCGAGCCCGCACAGAAGGGCCAGCCAGCGCTGGCCCTTGATGGTCTCCTTCAGGGAGTCCGCCGCCGTGACGCCGACGAGCATCACCACGAACAGGAACAGCATCATGATCGCGCCGGTGTAGACGATGATCTGCACGACGCCCAGGAAGTAGGCGCCGTTGGCGAGGTAGAACACCGCCAGGATGATCATGGTCCCGGCGAGGCAGAGCGCGCTGTGCACGGCCCTCTTCATGAAGACGGTGCACAGGGCGCCGATCACGGCGACGGTGCCGAGGATCCAGAACTGGACGGCCTCGCCGGTCGAGGTGGAGTAGGCGGCGAGTTGCTCGGTCATCGGCCGATCACCTTCTCCGACGCCGGTTCTTCCTCGCCGAAGGTCGACTCGGCCTCCTGCGGGACCTCGCCCTTGGACGACGCGACCTGCCGGGTCGTGCCCGGCGCGGCCTCCGTCACCAGACCCCGGTAGTAGTCCTGTTCGTCGGTGCCGGGGTAGATGGCGTGGGGCGTGTCGACCATGCCGTCCTCCAGCCCGGCGAGCAGCTGCTCCTTGGTGTAGATGAGGTTGGCTCGGCTGGAGTCCGCGAGCTCGAACTCGTTGGTCATCGTCAACGCGCGCGTGGGGCATGCCTCGATGCACAGACCGCACAGGATGCAGCGGGCGTAGTTGATCTGGTACACGCGGCCGTACCGCTCGCCCGGCGAGTAGCGCTCCTCGTCGGTGTTGTCGGCGCCCTCCACGTAGATGGCGTCGGCGGGGCAGGCCCAGGCGCACAGCTCACAGCCGACGCACTTCTCCAGGCCGTCCGGATGGCGGTTGAGCTGGTGCCGTCCGTGGAAGCGCGGGGCGGTGGTCTTCTGCTGCTCCGGGTACTGCTCGGTCAGCCGCTTCTTGAACATGGCCTTGAAGGTCACGCCGAAGCCGGCCACGGGGTTCAGGAAACCGGGCTTGGTCTCCTTGGGCTCCTCAGCCATCGGACGCCTCCTTTCCATCCAGAGATCCGTCACTGGGAGTATCGGGCCCACCACTGACAATCAGTTCCCGCTCACGACGCGAGCGGCGCCGGGGCACCGGCGGAAGTTCCTGGCCGGGCAGAGGCGGTACGGGGAACCCGCCCGCCATCGCGTCGAAGGCGGCGGGTTCCTCGGCAAACTCCGCGGCCGTCTTCGTCCGCTCGCGGAACATGTCCGCGATGAAGGAGAGGATCAGCAGCGCGAGGACGCCGCCACCGACGTAGAGGGCGATGTCGGCGAACTCGTAGTTCTCGTTGCGCAGCGTCCGCACGGTCGCGACGAGCATCAGCCACACCACCGAGACCGGGATGAGGACCTTCCAGCCGAGTTTCATCAACTGGTCGTAGCGCACCCGCGGGAGCGTGCCGCGCAGCCAGATGAAGAAGAACAGCAGCAGCTGCACCTTGATCACGAACCAGAGCAGCGGCCACCAGCCGTGGTTGGCGCCCTCCCAGAAGGCGCTGATCGGGTACGGGGCCCGCCAGCCGCCCAGGAAGAGCGTCACCGACACGGCCGAGACCGTCACCATGTTCACGTACTCGGCGAGCATGAACATCGCGAACTTGATCGACGAGTACTCGGTGTTGAAACCGCCGACCAGGTCGCCCTCCGACTCCGGCATGTCGAACGGGGCGCGGTTGGTCTCACCGACCATCGTCACGATGTAGATCAGGAAGGACACCGGCAGCAGGACGATGTACCAGCGGTCCTGCTGCGCCTCGACGATCGCGGAGGTCGACATCGACCCGGAGTAGAGGAACACCGAGGCGAAGGCGGCGCCCATGGCGATCTCGTACGAGATCATCTGCGCGCAGGAACGCAGGCCGCCGAGCAGCGGATAGGTGGATCCGGAACTCCAACCCGCCAGCACGATGCCGTAGATGCCGACCGAGGCGACCGCGAGGATGTAGAGCATCGCGATCGGCAGGTCGGTGAGCTGCATCGTGGTGCGCTGGCCGAAGATCGAGATCTCGTTCCCGGCCGGGCCGAAGGGGATCACCGCGATCGCCATGAAGGCCGGGATGGCCGCCACGATCGGTGCGAGGACGTAGACGACCTTGTCCGCGCGCTTGACGATGACGTCTTCCTTGAGCATCAGCTTGATGCCGTCGGCGAGCGACTGGAGCATGCCCCAGGGGCCGTGCCGGTTGGGGCCGATGCGCAGCTGCATCCAGGCGACGACCTTGCGCTCCCAGACGATGGAGAACAGCACGGTCACCATCAGGAAGGCGAAGCAGAACACCGCCTTGACGACGACCAGCCACCACGGGTCGCGGCCGAACATCGAGAGGTCTTCAGCGGCGAGAAAAGGGCTCATGCCTCCACCTCCTCGGGGGCCTCGGTCGCGAGGGTCGCCGGGCCGATGCGGACGAGTGAGCCGGGCAGCGCACCGGTGTCGGAGGCGACGCCCCGGCCCACGGAGTTCAGCGGGAGCCAGACCACACGGTCGGGCATCTCCGTGATCTGGAGCGGCAGTTCGACGACTCCCGCGGGGCCGGTCACAGCCAGGACGTCGCCGTCCTTGACGCCGGCTTCGGCGGCCGTGGCGGCCGACAAGCGCGCGTGGGCGGCGTGCCGGGTACCGGCGAGCGCCTCGTCGCCCTCCTGGAGGAGACCTCGGTCGAGCAGCAGACGGTGTCCGGCCAGTACGGCCTCACCGGCGGCCGGCCGCGGCAGCTGGGCGGCGCTCTCCAGCGGGCCGGTCGCCCGCGGTCCGTCCCAGGAGCCGAGCCGGTCGATCTCCGCGCGCGTGGTGCGCAGATCCGGCAGGCCCAGGTGGACGTCCATGGCGTCCGCCAGCATCTGCAACACGCGCGCGTCGGTCGGGGCGAGGCGGCGGGTCATCTGGTCGGGCTTGAGTGCGGCCTCGAAGAAGCGGACCCTGCCCTCCCAGTTGAGGAAGGTGCCGGCCTTCTCAGCGACCGCGGCGACAGGCAGGACGACATCGGCGAGTTCGGTCACCTCGCTCGGCCGCAGTTCCAGCGACACCACGAAGCCGACCTCGGCGAGCGCCTCACGCGCGCGTGCCGGGTCCGGCAGGTCGGCGACCTCGACGCCCGCGACCAGCAGCGCCTGGAGTTCCCCGGACACGGCCGACTCGATGATCTGGCCGGTGTCCCGGCCGTACCGGTGCGGCAGTTCGGCCACGCCCCAGACGGCGGCGACCTCCTCACGCGCGCGCGGGTCGGTCGCCGGGCGTCCGCCGGGCAGCAGCGACGGCAGGGCGCCCATCTCGACCGCGGCGCGCTCGCCGGCCCGGCGCGGAATCCACACCAGCTGGGCGCCGGTCGCGGACGTGGCCCGTACGGCGGCGGTCAGTCCGCCCACCATGGCGGCCAGCCGCTCACCGACGACGATCACCGCGCCCTCGGCGCGCAGCGCCTCGGCGGCCCTCTGACCGGCTTCGTCCAGGCCGACCCCGCTCGCGAGCGCGTCCAGCCACTCGGTCTCGGTTCCGGGGGCGGCCGGCAGCAGCGTGCCGCCCGCCTTCTGCAGACCGCGCGTGGCGTGCGTGGCGAGCGAGAAGACCCGCTGCCCGTGCTTGCGCCATGCCTTGCGCAGCCGCAGGAAGACGCCGGGCGCCTCCTCCTCCGCCTCGAACCCGATCAACAGAACGGCCGGGGCCTTCTCCAAGGCGGTGTACGTCACGCCCGTACCGTCGAGGTCGCGGCCGTGACCGGCGACCCGAGCGGCGAGGAAGTCGGCTTCCTCACCGCTGTGCACGCGCGCGCGGAAGTCGATGTCGTTGGTGTCGAGCGCCACGCGCGCGAACTTGCTGTACGCGTAGGCGTCCTCGACGGTCAGCCGGCCGCCGGTCAGGACACCCGTGCGGCCGCGGGAGGCGAGCAGCCCCTGGGCCGCGATCTGCAGCGCCTCCGGCCACGAGGCCGGTTCGAGGTCGCCCTCGGCGTTGCGCACGAGCGGTGTCTGGAGCCGGTCGCGCTGCTGGGCGTACCGGAACGCGAACCGCCCCTTGTCGCAGATCCACTCCTCGTTGACCTCGGGGTCGTCGGCCGCGAGCCGCCGCATGACCTTGCCCCGCCGGTGGTCCGTGCGCGTCGCGCAGCCGCCGGAGCAGTGTTCGCACACCGACGGCGAGGAGACCAGGTCGAAGGGGCGCGAACGGAACCGGTACGCCGCCGAGGTGAGCGCGCCGACCGGGCAGATCTGAATGGTGTTGCCGGAGAAGTACGACTCGAAGGGGTCGCCCTCGCCGGTGCCGACCTGCTGCAGCGCGCCGCGCTCGACCAGCTCGATCATCGGGTCGCCCGCGACCTGGTTGGAGAACCGGGTGCAGCGGGCGCACAGCACACACCGCTCGCGGTCGAGCAGAACCTGTGTGGAGATGGGGACCGGCTTCTCGTACGTCCGCTTCCTGCCCTCGAAGCGGGACTCGGCGTGCCCGTGCGACATGGCCTGGTTCTGCAGCGGGCACTCGCCGCCCTTGTCGCAGACCGGGCAGTCCAGCGGGTGGTTGATGAGCAGGAGCTCCATCACACCCTTCTGGGCCTTCTCGGCGACCGGCGAGGTGAGGTGGGTCTTCACGACCATGCCGTCGGTGCAGGTGATCGTGCAGGACGCCATCGGCTTGCGCTGGCCCTCGACCTCGACGATGCACTGGCGGCAGGCGCCGGCCGGGTCGAGGAGCGGGTGGTCGCAGAAGCGGGGGATCTCGATGCCGAGCTGCTCGGCGGCCCGGATGACCAGGGTGCCCTTGGGCACGCTGATCTCGGCGCCGTCGATGGTCAGCGAGACGAGATCTTCCGGCGGGACCGCCGCCTCCCCGCCCCCGGAGGGAGCGCTCGTGGTCACGGTCATGCGTTCACCTCCGTGCGGTGGTCGGCCCAGGCCGTCGACTTGGCCGGGTCGAAGGGGCAGCCGCGGCCCGTGATGTGCTGCTCGTACTCCTCGCGGAAGTACTTCAGAGAGGAGAAGATCGGCGAGGCGGCACCGTCGCCGAGGGCACAGAAGGACTTGCCGTTGATGTTGTCGGCGATGTCGTTCAACTTGTCGAGGTCGCTCATGACGCCCTTGCCGGCCTCGATGTCGCGCAGCAACTGCACGAGCCAGTACGTGCCTTCGCGGCAGGGCGTGCACTTGCCGCAGGATTCATGGGCGTAGAACTCGGTCCAGCGGGTGACCGCGCGTACGACGCACGTCGTCTCGTCGAAGCACTGCAGGGCCTTGGTGCCGAGCATGGAACCCGCGGCGCCCACTCCTTCGTAGTCGAGAGGGACGTCGAGGTGCTCGTCGGTGAACATCGGCGTCGAGGAGCCGCCCGGCGTCCAGAACTTCAGGCGGTGACCGGGGCGCATCCCGCCGCTCATGTCCAGGAGCTGGCGCAGGGTGATGCCGAGCGGGGCCTCGTACTGGCCGGGGCTCGCGACATGGCCACTGAGCGAGTAGAGCGTGAAGCCCGGGGACTTCTCGCTGCCCATCGACCGGAACCAGTCCTTGCCCCGATGCAGGATCGCGGGAACCGACGCGATCGACTCGACGTTGTTCACAACAGTCGGGCAGGCGTAGAGACCTGCCACCGCAGGGAAGGGGGGACGCAGCCGCGGTTGACCACGGCGGCCTTCGAGCGAGTCGAGCAGCGCGGTCTCCTCACCGCAGATGTACGCGCCGGCGCCGGCGTGCACGGTGAGTTCGAGGTCGAGTCCGCTGCCCAGGATGTTCTCGCCGAGGTAGCCCGCCGCGTAGGCCTCGCGCACGGCCTCGTGCAACCGCCGCAACACGGGGACGACTTCACCACGCAGATAGATGAAGGCATGCGAAGACCTGATGGCGTAACACGCGATGACGATGCCCTCGATGAGGCTGTGCGGGTTCGCGAAGAGGAGCGGGATGTCCTTGCAGGTCCCGGGCTCCGATTCGTCGGCGTTGACAACTAGATAGTGCGGTTTTCCATCACCCTGGGGAATGAACTGCCATTTCATTCCCGTCGGGAACCCCGCGCCACCACGCCCGCGCAGACCGGAGTCCTTGACGTACGCGATCAGGTCGTCCGGCGACATGGCGAGCGCCTTGCGGAGCCCCTCGTATCCTTCGTGCCTTCGGTAGACGTCCAGCGACCAGGACCTGTCCTCGTCCCAGAAGGCCGACAGCACGGGTGCGAGCAGTTTCTCGGGGCTGTTTTCCTTCAGCTCGGGTGCCAACGTCATCACTCCCCCTCCTCGGCGACAGGCCCTGCCGGGTGGGCCGGGTCGGACGCGGACGATTCCTGCGGCGCGTCGTGCGAGCTGAGGTGGTCAGCCGGCGACGGTTGGTGCACTGTCCTGTCCTGCGGCTCGCCGTGCGGGCCGCCCTCCCGCGGATGGACCACGCGCGCGGGTGCGGCCTCTCCCCTGGCCAGGCGGAGGCCCACCAGCGACGCCGGTCCCGCACTGCCGCTCTCCTCGACGGCCCCGGGCCGCTCGTCGGGGAACCCGGCCAGAATCCGCGCGGTCTCCTTGAAGGTGCACAGCCGAGCGCCACGTGTCGGCTCGACGTCCCGCCCCGCGCGCAGGTCGTCGACGAGGCGCTTGGCGCTCGCCGGGGTCTGGTTGTCGAAGAACTCCCAGTTGACCATCACGACCGGCGCGAAGTCGCAGGCCGCGTTGCACTCGATGTGCTCCAGGGTGACCTTGCCGTCGTCGGTGGTCTCGCCGTTGCCGACGCCGAGGTGCTCCTGAAGTTCCTCGAAGATCGCGTCACCGCCCATCACCGCGCACAGGGTGTTGGTGCAGACGCCCACCTGGTAGTCACCGCTCGGCTTGCGCCGGTACATGGTGTAGAAGGTGGCGACCGCGGTGACCTCGGCCGTGGTCAGGCCGAGCACGTCCGCGCAGAAGCGCATCCCGGTGCGCGTGACGTGGCCCTCCTCCGACTGCACCAGGTGCAGCAACGGCAGGAGGGCGGACCGGGAGTCCGGGTAGCGGGCGATGATCTCGCGCGCGTCCCTTTCGAGTCGCTCTCGAACGTCGTCCGGGTAGCCGGGCGCGGGCAGTTCGGGCATGCCCAGGCTGACGCCCCGCTCGGAAGAAGAGGTGGTCACCGGTCGACGCCTCCCATCACGGGGTCGATGGACGCCACGGCCACGATGACGTCGGCGACCTGGCCGCCCTCGCACATCGCCGCCATGGCCTGCAGGTTGGTGAAGGACGGGTCACGGAAGTGGACCCGGAAGGGGCGGGTGCCGCCGTCGGACACGGCGTGCACGCCGAGCTCGCCCTTGGGCGACTCGACCGCCGCGTACGCCTGTCCCGGCGGGACGCGGAAGCCCTCGGTCACCAGCTTGAAGTGGTGGATCAGGGCCTCCATGGAGGTACCCATGATCTTCTTGATGTGGTCGAGGGAGTTGCCGAGCCCGTCGGGGCCCAGGGCGAGCTGGGCGGGCCAGGCGATCTTCTTGTCGGCGACCATGACCGGTCCGGGCTGGAGCCGGTCCAGGCACTGCTCGACGATTCCCAGCGACTGGCGCATCTCCTCCAGGCGGATCAGGAAGCGCCCGTAGGAGTCACACGTGTCGGCGGTCGGGATCTCGAAGTCGTACGTCTCGTAGTCGCAGTACGGCTGGGCCTTGCGCAGGTCGTGCGGCAGACCGGTGGAGCGCAGGATCGGGCCGGTGGCGCCGAGGGCCATGCAGCCGGCCAGGTCGAGATAGCCGATGTCCTGCATACGGGCCTTGAAGATGGGGTTCCCGGTGGCGAGCTTGTCGTACTCCGGGAGGTTCTTCTTCATCTTCTTCACGAACTCGCGGATCTGGTCCACCGCGCCGGGCGGCAGGTCCTGGGCGAGTCCGCCGGGCCGGATGTACGCGTGGTTCATGCGCAGGCCCGTGATGAGCTCGTAGATGTCGAGAATCATTTCACGATCACGGAATCCGTAGATCATGATCGTGGTGGCGCCGAGCTCCATGCCGCCGGTGGCGATGCACACCAGGTGGGAGGAGAGCCGGTTCAGCTCCATCAGGAGCACCCGGATGATCTTGGCGCGCTCGGTGATCTGGTCCTCGATGCCGAGGAGCTTCTCGACGGCGAGACAGTAGGCGGTCTCGTTGAAGAAGGACGTCAGGTAGTCCATGCGCGTCACGAACGTGGTGCCCTGCGTCCAGGTCCGGTACTCGAGGTTCTTCTCGATGCCGGTGTGGAGATAGCCGATGCCGCAGCGGGCCTCGGTGACGGTCTCGCCCTCGATCTCCAGGATCAGGCGCAGCACCCCGTGGGTGGAGGGGTGCTGGGGGCCCATGTTGACGACGATGCGCTCGTCGTCGGCGCGGGCCGCGGACTCGACGACCTCGTCCCAGTCGCCACCGGTGACCGTGTAGACGGTGCCCTCGGTGGTCTCGCGCGCCGAAGCGGCTGCGGCTGCTGACTGCGTGTTGCTCACGAGTACGACCTCCGCTGGTCCGGAGCCGGGATCTGGGCGCCCTTGTACTCGACGGGGATGCCGCCGAGGGGGTAGTCCTTGCGCTGCGGGTGGCCCTGCCAGTCGTCCGGCATCATGATCCGCGTCAGGGCGGGGTGACCGTCGAAGACGATGCCGAAGAAGTCGTACGTCTCGCGCTCGTGCCAGTCGTTCGTCGGGTACACGGAGACGAGCGACGGGATGTGCGGGTCGGCGTCGGGGGCGCTGACTTCGAGGCGGATCAGCCGGTTGTGGGTGATCGAGCGCAGGTGGTAGACGGCGTGCAGCTCGCGGCCCTTGTCGTGCGGGTAGTGGACGCCGCTGACGCCGGTGCACAGTTCGAAGCGCAGGGCCGGATCGTCGCGCAGGGTGCGGGCGACGCGGACCAGGTGTTCGCGTTCGATGTGGAACGTGATCTCGCCGCGGTCGAGGACCGTCTTCTCGATGGCGTTCTCGGGCAGCAGGCCCTGCTCCTCCAGCGCGCCCTCGAGTTCGTCGGCGACTTCGTCGAACCAGCCTCCGTAGGGGCGGCTCGCCGGTCCAGGGAGCCGGACCGAGCGGACCAGGCCGCCGTAGCCGGAGGTGTCGCCGCCGTTGTCGGGGCCGAACATGCCGCGTTGGACGCGGATCTCCTCGCCGCCCTGACCGCGCTGGCCGGGGAGGTTGGAGGCGGAGAGGTCCTTCTCCGGGTTGACCCCGTTCGACCCGTTCGCCCCGTTGGTTCCGTTCACGTCGCTCACCGCAGCAGCCCCTTCATCTCGATCGTGGGCAGGGCCTTGAGCGCCGCCTCCTCCGCCTCGCGGGCCGCTTCCTCGGCGTTCACGCCGAGCTTGGAGGACTGGATCTTCTGGTGGAGCTTGAGAATGGCGTCCATCAGCATCTCCGGCCGTGGCGGGCAGCCGGGGAGGTAGATGTCGACCGGGACGATGTGGTCGACGCCCTGCACGATCGCGTAGTTGTTGAACATGCCGCCCGAGGAGGCGCAGACCCCCATGGAGATCACCCACTTGGGGTTCGGCATCTGGTCGTAGACCTGCCTGAGCACCGGCGCCATCTTCTGGCTGACCCGGCCGGCGACGATCATCAGGTCGGCCTGGCGCGGCGAGCCGCGGAAGACCTCCATGCCGAAGCGCGCCAGGTCGTAGCGGCCCGCACCGGTGGTCATCATCTCGATGGCGCAGCAGGCGAGGCCGAAGGTGGCCGGAAAGACGGACGCCTTGCGCACCCAGCCCGCGGCCTGCTCGACGGTGGTCAGCAGGAATCCGCTCGGCAGCTTTTCTTCGAGTCCCATGTCGTTAAAGGCCCCTCAGTCCCATTCCAGGCCGCCGCGCCGCCATACGTACGCGTACGCGACGAAGACGGTGAGCACGAAGAGCAGCATCTCCACGAGCCCGAAGATCCCCAGGGCGTCGAAGGTGACGGCCCAGGGGTAGAGGAAGACGATCTCGATATCGAAGATGATGAAGAGCATCGCCGTCAGGTAGTACTTGATCGGGAAGCGCCCGCCGCCGGCCGGCGTGGGGGTCGGCTCGATACCGCACTCATAGGCTTCGAGCTTGGCCCGGTTGTATCGCTTCGGACCGATCAGCGTGGCCATGACCACGGAGAAGATCGCAAAGCCTGCCCCGAGGGCTCCCAGTACGAGGATGGGCGCATACGCGTTCACCGCTCCTCGCTCCTCTCAGTCGGCACTGACTGCTGGCGGTTGCACTGGGCTCACAGCCGCCTCACCAGTCCCACGAGCCCCGCTCGGCCCGGCGAAGATCGAGAACATGTGAAGCAGGTCACAAGCCCAACTGCCTCGCATCTTATGCCTGCCGGTCTGTGATCTGCGACACGGGGTATTGCACAAGCTTTGTGATCTCCACCACCTGACGAAGGATCATGAAGCCGGATGAGCGGTGATCTTCACACGAGAAGCGTTCAGGTGATCACCAGAGGTGACATTTTCGCTCGTCACCGCAGCTCGGAGGGCGCGTCTCAATATCAAGAGAGTTCTCTTGCATGCAAATTGGCGCTGGACCGGACAGCTTGATAGTGCGACGCGTTCACACCTCGGAGGGCGCGGCGAGGCGAGATGTGGACGCGTGCACGCGTTCACGAGCGTCGGGCATGAAATCCGGGCACGAGACGCGCACGGCGCCGTAACCGTTGCGTGACCTCTGCCACATCCGCGGGGGGCCCAGAGAAGCGGGCTTGGCCACCGGCCTCAACAAGTGGTAGGCGGAGGGCAATTCGGACTTAATGATGAAAGCCCGTGATCACGGGCCGAATGGGGGGCGCCCGAAAGGTCCGTTACGGCGTCAATAAGGTGCGGCTTGCCGGGCAATTGGGGCAGCGATTGAACAACTGTGGCGCAGCCCACGTTTCTTGAAGGTATGGAGGAGCCCCTGATACCGGTTGTTCTCATGTCCCACACCGCTCACATACGTAGCCACCGGAAGCCCCGCCGCACCGCGTCGACGACCATCGCGATGCGCGCCGGAGTTGCCGGTGGCGTCCTCAGCATGGCAGCGGCGGGTGCGTCGGCCACGGCGAACGCCGCCGAGCCGGTGACGCAGACCATCGAACTGCCCACCCTCACGGGTGACCTGGCGGACCAGCTCGCCCAGTCCGCGGACGCCACTCAGCTGGCGGCGGCGAACTACGAGCTCGACGCCGAGCGTGACGCGGCCGCCGCCGCCGCGGCCAAGGAGGCCAAGAAGGACCTCGCCGACGCCAAGAAGAAGGCCGAGGCCAAGAAGAAGGCCGAGGAGGCCCGCAGGGCCGCCGCCGAGGCCGCCGCCTCGCGCTCCACCGAGCGGGCCACCCTCTCCGCCTCCGCGAGCACGAGCGTGTCCGCGCCCGCCAGCGGCAGCGTGGGAACGGTGATCTCCTTCCTCAAGGCGCAGCTGGGCGACGCGTACGTCATGGGTGCCACCGGCCCCAACGCGTGGGACTGCTCCAGCCTGGTCCAGGCCGCGTTCAAGCAGGTCGGCGTCGACCTGCCGCGGGTCTCGCAGGACCAGTCGATGGCCGGCACCGACATCCCGCTCTCCCAGATCCAGGTGGGCGACATCCTGTACTGGGGCGGCAAGGGCTCCGCGTACCACGTGGGCGTCTACATCGGGAACGGCCAGTACCTGGACGCGGCCAACCCGTCCAAGGGCGTCGTCATCCAGGACCTCTCCGGCTACCCGGCGTCGGGTGCCGTGCGGGTGCTCTGATCCGCACCAGTCCGTGAAGGGCCGCAGCCGCTCGGGGGCAGCGGCCCTTCTGGCTCTTCCCGGGTCGAAGGCGTGGGCGGGCCGAGCCCGTGGCGCCCCTCGTCGACCCGTTCTTCGGCGGCCCCGGATCCCGGGGCCGGCGCATCTCCCGGGTCCGGCAGCACCCGGCGTCCGAATTGTCCCTGCCGAGGACGGCATTGACGGCCGTGCGGCCGACCGCGCCGACGCCCCGCATCGCGGCCCGTATGCTCGTCGCCGCCGTCACGGCCGAGACATCGGCGCCGGTCACCAGGCTGCCGGCGGGGAAGCCGCCGCGGCGCGGCTCGTTTCGGACGACCTGCCCTCTCCTGGGGCTGCAGGGCGTGTGCTGTTGTCATGATTCCCGAAGGACGGGGAGGGGCTCCGAGGCCGGAAGCCCGATCACCCCGGTCCCACGGCAACCTCATGACCACAGGGAGAAACAGCCATGCCAAGCGTGTTCGTCCAGGGCAGGCCCGTCGACTCGTATCCGCCGCTCGCGCCCGAGGCCCGGCGCGGGTCGGTGCGCAGGATCACCGAGGTGGGCGAGGAGGTCCTGCACAAGCCGTGCCGGGACGTGACCGAGTTCGGGCCGGATCTCGCCGCGCTCATCGACGACATGTTCCTGACGATGTACATCGCCGACGGGGCGGGCCTCGCGGCCAACCAAGTCGGTGTCGATCTGCGCGTGTTCGTGTACGACTGCCCGGACGATGACGGGGTCCGGCACGTCGGGCACATCGTCAACCCGGTGCTGGAGCCGCTCGACGCCACGCGCAGGAGGCTCCTCGACGACGGCGAGGGGTGCCTGTCCGTGCCCGGCGCGGTGATGGACGTGCCACGCCCCGACCGGGCCGTGGTACGCGGGTACGACAAGACCGGCGAGCCGCTCGTGATCGAGGGCACCGGGTACTTCGCGCGGTGCCTCGCGCACGAGGCCGACCACTGCGACGGGCGGGTCTACCTGGACCGGCTCTCCAAGAGGGAGCGCAAGGACGCCCTCGGGCAGATGGCGGACCGGCGCGAGGCGGTGTTCGCGCGCCGGTCCGCCAATGTCGCGGCGTTGAACGCCTGATCAGGCCTTCGGTGCCACCTTGCTCAGCCCGTTGATGATCCGGTCCATCGCGTCGCCGCCGGTCGGGTCCGTGAGGTTCGCGAGCAGCTTCAGCGTGAACTTCATCAGCAGCGGGTGGGTGAGACCGCGCTGGGCCGCGATCTTCATGACCTTCGGGTTGCCGATGAGCTTCACGAAGGCGCGGCCCAGCGTGTAGTAGCCGCCGTAGGTGTCCTTCAGGATGCGCGGATAGCGCTGGAGGGCCAGTTCGCGCCCCGCGGGGGTGGAGCGGGCGTGGGCCTGGACGATGACGTCGGCGGCGATCTGGCCGGACTCCATGGCGTAGGCGATGCCCTCGCCGTTGAAGGGGTTCACCAGGCCGCCGGCGTCGCCGACCAGCAGCAGGCCCTTGGTGTAGTGGGGCTGGCGGTTGAAGGCCATGGGGAGCGCGGCGCCCCGGATGGGGCCGGTCATGTTCTCCGGGGTGTAGCCCCAGTCCTCCGGCATCGAGGCGCACCATGCCTTGAGGACCTCGCGCCAGTCGAGCTCCTTGAAGGAGTCGGAGGTGTTGAGCACACCCAGGCCGACGTTCGAGGTGCCGTCGCCCATGCCGAAGATCCAGCCGTAGCCGGGCAGGAGACGGTCCTCGCCGGGGCCGCGGCGGTCCCACAGCTCCAGCCAGGACTCCAGATAGTCGTCGTCGTGGCGGGGCGAGGTGAAGTAGGTGCGGACCGCGACGCCCATCGGGCGGTCCTCGCGGCGGTGCAGGCCCATCGCCAGGGACAGCCGGGTGGAGTTGCCGTCGGCGGCGACGACCAGCGGGGCGTGGAAGGAGACCTCGCGCTTGTCCTCGCCGAGCTTGGCGCGGACCCCGGTGATGCGGCCGGTGCGGTCGTCGACGATCGGGGCGCCGACGTTGCAGCGCTCGTAGAGGCGGGCGCCGGCCTTCTGGGCCTGGCGGGCGAGCTGCTCGTCGAAGTCGTCGCGCTTGCGGACGAGGCCGTAGTCGGGGAAGGAGGCGAGATCCGGCCAGTCCAGCTGGAGGCGCACCCCGCCGCCGATGATCCTCAGGCCCTTGTTGCGCAGCCAGCCGGCCTCTTCGGAGATGTCGATGCCCATCGCCACCAGCTGCTTGACGGCGCGCGGGGTCAGGCCGTCACCGCAGACCTTCTCCCTGGGGAACTCGGTCTTCTCCAGCAGGAGTACGTCGAGGCCGGACTTGGCCAGGTGGTACGCCGTCGTGGAGCCGGCCGGCCCCGCGCCGACGACGATCACATCGGCGGTGTTCTCGGAGAGGGGCGAGGAGTGGGGCTCGGTCACGACGGTCACGGCTGGATCTCCCCGGGTTCGAAATCTGCGTGCCGACCGGCACTGGACATGGGCAGTCTATTCAGCAGAATTGATCACCCGGCTGAAGGGCTGCCCTGTGAACCGAACCCTCCCCGTAGTACGGCTGCGTGTGCCCACCGACGAGGACGCGGTCGCATGGCACCGGGTCTTCGCCCACCCCGAGGTCATGGAGTTCCACGGCGGCAGGGCCGCGGAGCTGTCGGTCTACGAGGAGCTCACCGCCCGCCAGCGGCGGCACGACGCCGAGCGCGGGTACTGCCTGTGGACCATGCTCGACGAGAACGGCCAGGTCATCGGCTTCACCGGCGCCCAGCCGTGGGAGCGGGACTGGGGTCCCACGGGCGAGATCGAGATCGGTTGGCGGCTCGGACGCGACCACTGGGGCAGGGGGTACGTCACGGCGGCCGCCCGGCAGACGCTGGAGCGGGTGCAGGCGGCCGGGGTGCCGGGTGTGGTGGCGATGGTCGACGCCCGCAACGAGCGGTCGATCGCGGTGACGCGGCGACTGGGGATGCGGCTCGCGGAGGTCTTCACGACCCCGGACGCCCAGCAGAGGGGGCACTGCTACCGGCTGGAGCTGTGACACCGGCCCTCTGCACCGGAGGAGCGCCCTCCGGATGCATCGCCCTCGGTAATCGATTGTCACAGACAGATACTTGAAGCTTCCGGACGCCACCTCCCGGCAATTACCCTGCCCGTACCGCTGGGGGGTGACATCTGTGCGCCTTACACCCAAAACGCCCGAGGTGCGGGTGCCGAGACTCGTCGGACTGATGGCCATGGACGCGCGCGAGGCGGCGAGGTCGCACGGCCTGTCCCTCACCGCACCGGACCGGCCGGACTTCCCCCGTGTCGTCGTCGACTACGTCGTACGCCAGTACCCCCGGCCCGGCGCCGAGGTGCCCCGGGATTCCCTGGTGTACGTCTGGTTCGACCTCGGTGAGGGCGAGGGCGGCGGAGGCGTGCGTGAGCCACGCGCCCCGTGGCCGCCCTCGGGCGGGCTGCAGCGCGAGCTCGACGAGCCCGGGGACCCGTACGCCGTCGTCAGCTCTGCTTGAACCCGCGGTGCAGGGCGACGACCCCGCCCGTCAGGTTGCGCCAGGCCACCTTCGACCAGCCGGCCTTGCGCAGATGCTCGGCGAGGGCCGGCTGGTCGGGCCAGGCGCGGATGGACTCGGCGAGGTAGACGTACGCGTCGGGGTTCGAGGACACCGCGCGGGCCACCGGCGGCAGGGCGCGCATCAGGTACTCGGTGTAGACGGTGCGGAAGGGCGCCCAGGTCGGGTGGGAGAACTCGCAGATCACGACCCGGCCGCCGGGCCGCGTCACCCGGTACATCTCGCGCAGCGCGGTGTCGAAGTCCTGGACGTTGCGCAGCCCGAAGGAGATCGTGACGGCGTCGAAGGTGTCGTCCTGGAACGGCAGCCTCGTCGCGTCGCCCGCCGTGAACGGCAGCCAGGTGTGCTTGCGCTTGCCGACCTGGAGCATGCCGAGGGAGAAGTCGCAGGGGACGACGTACGCGCCCGTCTGCGCGAAGGGCAGCGAGGAGGTGGCCGTACCGGCGGCCAGGTCGAGGACCTTCTGCGCGGGCCGGGCGTCCACGGCCCTGGCGACTTCCTTGCGCCATCTGCGGTCCTGGCCGAGCGACAGTACGTCGTTGGTCAGGTCGTACCGTTCCGCCACGTTGTCGAACATCGAGGCGACTTCGTGCGGCTGCTTGTCCAGGGATGCGCGGGTCACGGGCCCATTGTGGCAGGACGGCCTCCCGAGGGCGCAGGACGCCTCCCGGGAGAAGCCTGGCTTCCTCCGAAGGACGTCGGCGACGAGACGTTCACGCTCGACGACGCGGGCAGGGGCCTCTCAGCGCCGTCGGTACACCAGTCGCCCGGCGACGACCGTCGCCACGCACGTCCCCGCGCCTCGCTCCGCGAGTTCCGCCTCGTCCTGTACGTCGAACACGGCGAACCGCGCGGCGGATCCCTGCTCCCTGGGAGTCGCGAACTCCGCGGGCATCCCGCAGGCGTACGGATCCAGGGACGCTGCCCCGCCGGGCCGTCCGAGGCGGCCCACGACCCCCAGCCCGGAACGGTGCACGGCGTCACGCACCGCGCGGTTGCGCACCGACTCGCAGGCCACCGCGACCGTGCCGTGCGCCAGCATCCGCTGCACCCCGCGCCGGGCGCTCGCGCCCCAGCGGGCGTCGTCCATGGCGAGCGCCGCCAGCGCGTCCCCCGTGAGCGGCTCGGTGCCCAGTTCGTCGGCCTCGCGCGGATCGGGGTGGTAGGTCTCCTCCAGCAGCTCCGTGCCGTACAGGTTGACCAATCCGGCCGTCAGGATGCCGGGCCACTGACGTACCCGTGCCCGCGGATGCGCGGCGACGAGTTCGGCCAGCGGCCCTGCGTCGGCGATCCACGCGCCCCTGACGGCGAGGGCGCTGCCCCGGGAGTCGGCGTGGATCGTCAGCACGGTCAGCTCAGTTGGAGGCGAGGATCTTCAGCTCGGGATGCGCCGTGCCGCCCTCGATCGCCGTCGAGGAGATGTGGGACATGACGCGCTCGTCGACGGGGTCGTTCGCCGGGTCGTCGTGCACGACGAGGTGTTCGTACGTCGTCGACCGCTGGGCCGGCACCCGTCCGGCCTTGCGGATCAGGTCGATGATCTCCATCCGGTTGGAGCGGTGCTTGGCACCGGCCGAGGAGACCACGTTCTCCTCCAGCATGATCGAGCCCAGGTCGTCGGCGCCGTAGTGCAGCGACAGCTGGCCGATCTCCTTGCCGGTGGTCAGCCAGGAGCCCTGGATATGGGCGATGTTGTCCATGAACAGCCGCCCGATGGCGATCATCCGCAGGTACTCGAAGATCGTGGCCTGCGTACGGCCCTTCAGGTGGTTGTTCTCGGGCTGGTAGGTGTACGGGATGAAGGCGCGGAAGCCGCCCGTGCGGTCCTGGACGTCCCGGATCATCCGCAGGTGCTCGATGCGCTCGGCGTTGGTCTCGCCGGTGCCCATGAGCATCGTCGACGTCGACTCGACACCGAGGCCGTGCGCGATCTCCATGATCTCCAGCCAGCGCTCACCGCTCTCCTTCAGCGGCGCGATGGCCTTGCGCGGCCGGGCGGGCAGCAGTTCGGCGCCGGCGCCCGCGAAGGAGTCGAGTCCGGCCTCGTGGATCCGGGTGATGGCCTCCTCGACCGACACACCGGAGATCCGGGCCATGTGCTCGACCTCGCTCGCCCCCAGGCTGTGGATGACGAGCTGCGGGAACTCCTTCTTGATGGCGGCGAAGTGCTTCTCGTAGTACTCCACGCCGTAGTCGGGGTGGTGCCCGCCCTGGAACATGATCTGGGTACCGCCGAGTTCGACGGTCTCGGCGCAGCGCCGCAGGATGTCGTCCAGGTCGCGGGTCCAGCCCTTGGCCTTGTCCTTGGGCGCGGCGTAGAAGGCGCAGAACTTGCACGCCGTCACGCAGACGTTCGTGTAGTTGATGTTGCGCTCGATGATGTACGTCGCGATGTGCTCGGTGCCCTGGTACCTGCGACGGCGTACGGCGTCGGCGGCGGCGCCCAGCGCGTGCAGCGGCGCGTCGCGGTAGAGGACGAGCGCTTCCTCGGGGGTGATGCGTCCGCCCGCGGCGGCACGGTCGAGGACGGCTGTGACATCAAACGACGTGAGGTCGGCCTTCTCGGTCACCGGGGCGTCCCTTTCGTCAAGGGGTTGGACAGACCGAACCAGCCTACGCCAGGCGTTTCGGGTGATCGACGTCAGGCCGCGTACGCCCCGATCAGCAGCCCCGCGAACGCCCCGCCGATCAGGAACGGCCCGAACGGGATCGCCGAGCTGCGCCCGGCCCGGCGCAGCAGGACCAGGGTCCAGCCGTACAGCGCCCCGGACAGGAACCCGGCGAAGGTCCCGAGCATGACGGTGGGCCAGCCGTACCAGCCCAGCACCGCCCCCGCCCCGAGCGCCAACTTCACGTCGCCGAAGCCCATGCCGCCGGGGTTGACGCGGTACAGCACGTAGTAGCCGGCGCCGAGGGCGAGGGCGGCCCACAGGGCGGTCGGCCAGTCACCGGCGTGCTCGGGCAGCAGGGCGACCAGGCCGAGCAGGGCGAGGGCGGCGCCCGCGAGCGGGAGGGTCAGCGCGTCGGGCAGCCGGTGCACCCGGAAGTCGACGACCGCGAGCAGCACGCCGACGGGGGCCAGCAGCAGCCAGACGCCGACCTCGGGCCGGGTGCCGGTGGCGGCGGCGAGGGCGGCGCAGACGAGGGCGGTGGCGGCGCCGAGCGCCGGGGCGCCGGGGCCGTACGGCGGCGTGCCGCTCCCGCAGTTGCCGCACCGGGCCCGCCCGAGCCAGCCGCGGACCGGATGTCCGCCCGGACACCGGTCCCGCCACTCCTCCTCCACCGGGACGGAGAACCGGTAGGCGGCCCGGGGCAGGGACATGCCCGCCGCCCAGCCCCACAGCGCGGCGACGAGGACCAGCGGGGCGGTGCTCATTGCGCCGCGCTCACTGCGATGCGCTCACGATGATGGCCCGCCTCCGTACGCTCTCGGATTCTCACGCGATCACTGCCGAAGCCTCCGCACGGTATCAGCGGCACAAAACCCCCTCAAGGCGTAACTCCGGGCGCCCGCCGCCCAGTTGTCCGCGCGGACGGACGGGACGGTTCGCCCCGAAAGCGCCCCGGTGATCCGTTTCACACCAGCGAACTGATCAGTAAAGTGCGGGAGACAACAGTCGGCGTGACACGGGGGACAGCAGCGGTGCGCACAGTCAGGGCATACGGCATACGCAGGACCCCGCACTCCCCGCCCACCCGCATCGAGGGCGTGCTTCTCCTCCTGTGCACCCTGGTGGCGCTGTTCGCAACCGCCACCACCCCGGCCAGGGCGGCCACCGACACCGCCACCGCCGCCCAGGCCGCCCACCTCGCCGACCGCCTGCGCGCGAACCCGGTCCACATCTCCGACCAACTCCCCCGCGAGGTACCGCAGTCCACGGCTCCCGCCTTCGCCGAGGCGGCCCGGCGCACCGGCGTACCGACGTACGTGCTCCTCCTCCCCGGCCTGAGCGCCGGCGATCCGGGCCTGCTCACCGCGGTCCATGACCGGCTCGGCCGGGACGGGCTGTATGTGCTGCTCGACGAGTCGCACGTGGTGGATGCCGTGGCGCACGGCGTCGACGTCCCGGCCGACGACGCCTGGACGGTGGCCCTCTACGAAGTCCCCTTCGACGCGGGTCCGTTGCACCGCTTCGAGCGGTTCGCCGAGGTCGTCGCGCAGGGCGACGAGAAGGCCGCGGCACGGGCGGAGGCGGCGCGGGCGAGGTACGACGCCGGTGAGGAGCCCGCGGCCCTGTACATCGGGCCGACCGACCGCGACGACCAGTCGACGCTCACCGGTGTCCTGGTCACCGGTGTGCCCCTGCTGATCGTGGTGCTGGTCCCCTATGTACGACGCTGGTGGCACCGCCTTCGCAAGGGCCGCGCGACGACCGGGGCCGACTGGCGCAAGGAGGTCAGGGCGAGCCGCGCCCTGCGCTGGACCGTCCCGGCCCTGGCCCTCGTCTGCGCCGCCGCGATCGCCGTGACCGCTCCTCACGTCTTCGACGAGACCAGGTCGAGCTGGTCCCCGAGGCCCAGGGCGATCGACCTCAACGCCCGCCTCGACCGGGTGGCCGAAGGACTGGCACGGGACGCGGTGTACCAGGACCCGGAGAGCCCTCGGGTCCTCGACTCCCGCCAGGTGGACCGACTCCACGACCGCATCGGGCGGTTCGCGCGCTCGGAGGGCGGCGGCCCGGTCTTCGTCTCGCTGGTCCCGCAGCTGACGGAGGACGAGTCCGAGGGCGACGAGGAGGTGTTCGCCGCGGCGGTCCGCGACAAGCTGGGCGAGGACGGGGTGTACGTGGTCGCCGACCCGCTGCACGGGTCCATCGACGTCTTCAACCACGGTCTGCGCCTGGACAGCACGGCCCTCCTCCTCGACCTGCCGGAGTCCGTCGCGGACGGCGGCCAGGAGGCCGACGACCACCGCATGGGCGCACGTCTCGACGCCCTGATGACCGTCCTCGACGAGGCCCCGCGGACGGACGAGCCGGACACCTCCGGGGACCCCTACCCGGTGACGGACCCCGTCACCGAGGACGACCTGCCCCCGCTCTTCGGCGGCGGCTTCGGGTCGGGCTTGGTCATCGGGGTGCTGGCGGCCGGGCTGGGCTTCGGGCTGGTGGCGGGGACGCTGGGGATCGTCCGCAGGGTCCTGGCCGGGCGGGCCGGGACGGCCGGCAAGACGTAGCCCGCGCGGCCGCCGTCACCGTCAGGCGGTGTCTCGGCGTGCCGCTCGCCGGGGGTGGAGGTCCAGCGCGGCCGGCCGGCCCCGGCCGAGGGACGGCCCGCGGCGCCGCCGGTGCCCGCCGCGGCCCGGCGATCCGGCCGGCCTACGGCCGCAGCAGATCCACCTTCACGTCCGCCGGGAATCCCGTCGTCGGCCCGACCCGCCGGGCGAACTCCGCGACCGCCGCGAGCTGCGGGCCGCCGAAGCGGAAGTCGAGGGTGGTGAAGTACCGCTCCAGGATCCGCTCGTCGAAGGCCTCCCAGCGGGCGGCCTGCTCGGCGACCTTGCCGACCTCCTCCAGGGAGAGGTTGCGGGAGGCGAGGAACGCCTCGTGGACCTTGCGGGTGATCTTCGGCTCGCGCTCCAGGTAGTCCCGGCGCGCCGCCCAGACCGCGAAGACGAAGGGCAGACCCGTCCACTCCTTCCAGAGCGAGCCGAGGTCGTGCACCTGAAGTCCGTAGCGCGGCCCGTCCAGGAGGTTGGCCCGCAGCGCCGCGTCCCCGATGAGGACGGCCGCCTCCGCCTCCTGCATCATCAGGCTGAGGTCGGGCGGACAGGTGTAGTAGTGGGGCCGCACGCCGTAGCGCTCGGCGAGCAGCAGCTGGGCCAGGCGGACCGAGGTGCGCGAGGTCGAGCCGAGGGCGACCCGGGCGCCGTCCAGCTCCTCCAGCGGGACCTGCGAGACGATCACGCAGGACATCACGGGGCCGTCGCAGCCGACCGCGATGTCGGGGAAGGCGACCAGGTCGTCGGCGTTGCGCAGGAACTCGACCAGGGTGATCGGGCCGATGTCGAGGTCGCCCCGCACCAGCTGCTCGCTGAGCTTCTCCGGGGTGTCCTTGGTGAGCTCGAAGTCGAGGAGCGTGCCCGTTCTCGCGAGCCCCCAGTACAGGGGCAGGCAGTTGAGGAACTGGATGTGGCCCACGCGGGGCCGGGTGCGAGAATTGTCCACATCGCGAGACTAGACCCCATGGGGTACCGTGCAGCCCTCAGGGTCGTGACACCCTCGTCACAACCTCCCGCCACCCGTACTTCGTCAATATGACACCTGATCTTCAAACGTTCGGGTGACGTGATCTTGGCCTCTATTGCTTTCGGCTGCCCGCGTGCTAGGCTCGCCGCAAGTTGCAGTTTGGTTTCCCTTGCAGTACAGAGCCTGCGGAGCATGTGACCGCGGGCTCTCGTCGTTTTCAGACGTATGCAGTTGTGCGGCATTTTGTTTTCACACTTGCAGGGTTCTGGAGCAGGGCAACCCTTTGGGCCCAAGGAGGGCTTATGGCTACCGGAACCGTGAAGTGGTTCAACGCCGAAAAGGGCTTTGGCTTCATCGCCCAGGAAGGCGGCGGCCCCGACGTCTTCGTCCACTACTCCGCGATCAACGCGAGCGGCTTCCGCTCGCTGGAGGAGAACCAGCAGGTCTCCTTCGACGTGACGCAGGGCCCGAAGGGTCCTCAGGCGGAGAACGTCACCCCGGTCTGAGTCTTCGGTCTCGGAGCCTGGTGCTTTGATCCGGAACAGATAGCAGTACCCAAGGAGCCCCGCGCCGCAAGGCAGCGGGGCTCCTGCCTTTCCCGAACCCTTCAGACGTGCTGCATGACCAGTACGAACGACGTCCCGGGCACGAGCGCCTCGTACGAGTGCGGCACATCCCCGCGATACGACATGTAGTCGCCCGGCCCCAGTTCGGCCTCCTCCCCCCGCGGCCCCGCCTTCACCCGACCGGTACTGACGATCAGATGCTCCACGGAGCCGGGGATGTGCGGCTCCGAGACACGGGCCGCGCCCGGCTCCGCGCGCAGGTGATAGAGGTCCCGTCGGGCGCCGGGCGGACTGGCGGAGAGCAGGGTCGCCACATAGTCGGCCCGCTCGGAGGCGACCGTGGGCCCCTCGCCCGCCCGAATGACCTGGACGGCCGGCGTCGGCGGCTCCACCAGGGCGCTGAACGGCACACCGAGCGCCACCCCGAGCGCCCACAGCGTCTCCACGCTCGGGTTCCCGCCGCCCGCCTCCAGCTGGGACAGCGTGGACTTCGCGATCCCCGCCCGCTTCGCCAGCTCGGACAGCGACAGCCCGGCCCGGGTGCGCTCGCGCCGCAGCGAGGCGGCGATCCAAGTGAGGGGCTCGCTCATGCGGTTCACTCCCTGTCGTTCGGCACACAGGACCGATCGTTCGCCTTGACGAACGGCCGCTGGGTGTTCATTCTGGAAAACATGCGTTCGCTACTCCGAACACCGATGATGGCACCTCTGGTGCGCGACAGTGCCCTCGTCTGGGTCGCCAGCGGCGTCGTGGGCGTCTCCTTCGGGGCGATCTCGGTGGCGGGCGGGCTACCGGTCTGGGTGCCGGTGGCGATGTCCCTGGTGGTCTACGCCGGCTCGGCGCAGTTCAGCGCGGTCGGTGTGCTGCTGGCCGGGGGCGGGCCGCTGGCCGCGGCGGCCACCGGGCTGCTCCTGAACACCCGCACGGCCGCCTTCAGCCTGGCCGTGGCCGACGTCATCGGCCGCGGCCGTGCCGCCCGGCTGCTCGGCGCCCACCTCGTCACCGACGAGACGGTGGCCTTCGCCCTCGCCCAGCCCGACCCGGCCCGGCGTCGGGCGGCCTTCTGGATCTCCGGACTCGGGCTGTTCGCCGTGTGGAACCTCGGCGTCCTGGCCGGAGCCCTGGCCGGCGGTGCGATGGGCGACACCGGCACCTACGGTCTGGACGCGGCGTTCCCCGCCGTCCTCGTCGCCCTGGTCCTGCCCGCACTGCGCGAGGGCCCGGCCGTACGGCGCTCGGCGCTGCTCGGCGCCGGCCTGGCACTGGCGGTGACGCCGGCCGTCCCGGCGGGTGTGCCGGTCCTGGTGGCGCTGGCGGGGCTCGCCGGATACGGACGGGGCGACGCGAGGCGTACGGCATGAGCGCGACGGTGGCCATGATCCTGGCGCTGGCGGTCGGCACGTACGCCTTCCGGCTGGTCGGGCCGGTCCTGCACGGACGTGTCGAGCTCAAGCCCCGCGTGCAGGAACTGCTGGCGGCGGGCGCGACCGTGCTGCTGGTGGCCCTGCTGGCCACGGGTGCGCTCACCGAGGACGGCGGTTTCGCGGGGTGGGCCCGGCCGGCCGGGGTGCTGGTCGCGGGCGTCCTGGCGTGGCGGCGGGCGCCGTTCGCGGTGGTGGTGCTGGGGGCGGCGGGAGCCACGGCGGTGCTGCGGGCGATCGGGGTGGCCTGAGCGCGCGCCGTGGGAGGATCGGCGGATGACCAGTGGTGAAGAGCACGGCCGGGGGGACAGCGGCGGGACTCCCGCCGACAGCAGACTCACGGTCGGCATATCGGTCGGCCTGTGCCTCGGTACGAGCATCGGCGTCGCACTCGGGCTGACCGTCTTCGACACCGTGGGGACCGGGCTCGCCCTGGGCATGCCGTTGGGTGTCTGCCTGGGCGTCGCGATCGGCGGCGCCGGCCGGAAGCGAACGCCCGAAGGGCCGGAGAAGGACGGGTAGCCCACGCCTTCGGTAGGGTCCCCGGCCGTGACCGAAGCCGACTTCCTCGCCACCACACGCACCTTCTACGACGCCGTCGCCGAGGACTACGCGACCCTCTTCCGGGACGCGCTCGCGAGGATGCCGCTGGAACGGGCGATGCTGGGCCTGTTCGCCGAACTCGTCGACGGTGACGGCCCCGTGGCGGACCTGGGATGCGGTCCCGGCCAGGCGACCGCCGTCCTCGCCTCGCTGGGGCTGCCCGTGTTCGGGGTCGATCTGTCGGAGTCGATGCTCGCGATCGCCCGCCGCGAGCATCCGGGGCTGCGCTTCGAGCAGGGCTCGATGCTGGAGCTGGACCTTCCGGACGGCGCCCTGTCGGGGGCGATGTCCTTCTACTCCTCCATCCACACCCCCGTGGAGCGACTTCCCGACCTCTTCGCGGAGTTCCACCGGGTGCTGGAGCCCGGCGCGCCCCTGCTCGTCGCGTTCCAGGCGGGCGAGGAGCACCGGCACCACGACCGGCCCTGGGGCCGTCCGGTCGCCCTGACCTTTCTGCGGCGCCGGCCGCGGGACATGGCCGACCTGCTGACGGCGGCCGGCTTCGTCCTCGTCTCCCGCACGGTCCGCGAACCGGACCCGGCGCTCGACGAGACCTCCCCGCAGGCGTTCCTGTTCGCCCGCAAGCCCGTCGACGGCGTCTGAGGCCCGTCGGTTCGGATCATGCCGGCCTGATACGGACGACAGACCCTAGAGAACCCCGGCGACGTCCCGCGCCGCGATGTACCCGAACGTCATCGCCGGACCGATCGTCGAGCCCGCTCCGGCGTAGCTGCGGCCCATGACCGCCGCGCTCGCGTTGCCGGCCGCGTACAGGCCCCGGATCACCGAGCCGTCCTCCCGCAGGACGCGGGCGCGGGCGTCCGTGAGGAGGCCGCCCTTGGTACCCAGGTCGCCCGGGACGATCCGGAAGGCGTGGTACGGGGGGAGCCAGAGCGGGGCGAGGCAGGAGTTAGGGCGGACGGACGGGTCGGTGTAGTAGTGGTCGTAGGCGCTGTCCCCCCGGTGGAAGTCGGGATCCTCGCCCTGCCTGGCCTGGCCGTTGAAGCGGTCCACCGTGGTGCGCAGGGCCGCTGCCGGGACACCGATCGAGCGGGCGAGCGCGTCCAGGGTCCAGGCCTTGTGCGCGGCGCCCGAGTCGTACCAGCCGGCGGGAAGCGGCAGCGTCGGCAGGACGTCCTTGAAGAGGTACCGGTTGCGGTAGTTCTGGTCGACGATCAGCCAGGACGGGATGGCGGGGCTGGTGTCGTGGACGTCGTACATGGTGTGCACGACGTCGCTGTAGGGCGCCGCCTCGTTGACGAAGCGGGCACCGGCCGCGTCGACCAGCAGCCCGCCGGGCAGGGTGCGTTCCGCGAGGCAGAAGTACGGCTGGCCGGGCAGCGGGATCGCCGGGCCCCACCAGGCGTCGTCCATGAGGCCGAGGGCGGCGCCGATCCGGTGGCCGGCCCGGATGCCGTCGCCGGTGTTCTCCTTCGCGCCCACCGTCCAGTCCGTGCCGATCGGCTGACGCTGGTAGCGCTCGCGCATCGCCGCGTTGTGCTCGAAGCCGCCCGAGCCGACGATCACGCCCCGGCGGGCGCGCACCAGTGCCGGTGCGCCGTCCCGGGTGACGACCGCGCCGCTCACGGCACCGCCCTCGACGTACAGGTCGGTGAGCGGGGTGCCGAGCCACACGGGTACTCCCGCGGACCGCAGCCCCGCGCGCAGTCCCGCCGCCAGCGACTGCCCCATGGTCAGCGGCTTCTCCCCGCGCAGGGCGGCGGCCGTGCCCCGCGCGAGGCACTCCGCGGCCACGGCGGCCCCCTTGGCGCTCACCGCTGCCAGGGCCAGCCATTTGTAGTCGGCGCTGAAGACGACCATGCCGGGGGGCAGGGCCATGTACGGCGGGTTCAGCCGGGCCAGTTCGGCGCCGAGGACGTTGCCGTCGAGTTGGTCGGGCTCGACGGAGCGGCCGTTCGGCAGCCCACCGGGCAACTCCGGGTAGTAGTCGCTGTAGCCCTCCATCCAGCGGAACCGCAGAGGGCTGTGGGCCATGACGAAGGAGAGCATCGCCGGGCCGTGGTCGAGGAAGGCCCGCTGACGCTCGACGGGGACGTCCGGGCCGACCACGGCGGCGAGGTAGGCGGCGGCCTTGGCGGGTGTGTCCGGCACGCCCGCCGCGAGGATCACCGTGTTGTGGGGGATCCAGATCCCGGCCCCGGACCGGGCGGTGGAACCACCGAAGGTGGCCGCCTTCTCCAGTACGACGCAGCTCAGGCCCTGCGCGGCGGCGGTGAGGGCGGCGGTCATGCCGGCGGCTCCGGAGCCGACGACCACGACGTCGTAGGTGCCGAGCAGGGGCAGGTCGGCGGCTCGGGCGGTCTGCCGGGCCGTGCCCACGGCAAGGGTTGCGGCCGTGCCCGCGGCTCCCGCGGCCAGTACGTGTCTTCGTGAGGGGTGCGTGTGCGTGGTCATGTCGCCGCTCCCGCCTGAGCCGCCCGTCGGCCTGACTATGTGTCAGACATGCGAATGTCGCGCGGTGTTCCCGTGAAGTCAAGGGTCAGGCAGTCCTTCCAGGCCAGCTGGCTCAGCAACGGCCGGAAGCTGCGGAACAGGGCGAGCAGGTCGGCGCCGTGCCGCCGGCGGAACGCGGGATCGTGGTCGGCGAGGTCGAGTTCGTTGGCGGCGGTGAGCTCGGCCAGGTCGTGACGGAGACGGCTGTCCGGGGTGTGGGAGCGGCCCGTGAAGCGGTCGCGGAAGCCGCCGCCCGGGTCCGCGAGCGCCGGGTACGTGGCCGCGCGGTCGCAGGCGGCGTAGAAGTACACGATCGACTCCGCCTCCGCTCCGACGATCCCCGCCAGCTCGCCCCGGCGGTCCAGGGGCAGCAGGACCGCTGGAAAACCGTCGGTGCCGTAGAACGCATGGCAGAGACCGGCGAGTCGCAGGGCGGGGCGGGCGTTCCAGCCGGCGAGGCGGGACCGCACCCGGCACAGGTGGGCGAGGAGGGTGCCGCCCGGGTGCGGGACGCTCGCGGCGCCGAGGTCCTCCAGCAGCGACCTCGCCCGAGCGGTGGGAGTCGACACGTGCCGTCCTTTCGGCGCTCGCGTTCGTTGTGGGTCGGCACCCGCTCCCTCCCCCGCACCGGTCCGGACTCCGGCGAGGGTGTGGAGCGGGTTGCCGCCCGGGCCCGTCCAGGATCGTCGTCCATCGGGCAAAGTCCAGTCAATCCTTGGGATTTGTGACGATCTCCAAGCATTAACTTGGGGGTCATGACCCTCGATGACCTGCGTGTGTTCGTGGCCGTGTGCCGGGCCGGAAGTCTCAGCTCGGTGGCGAGGGAGCTGGGATGCACGCAGTCGGCGGTGAGTCAGCATGTGAGGCGGCTGGAGCGGGAGACGGGGGTCGCGCTGCTGGAGCGGCAGCCCCGTGGGGTCGTACCGACCCAGGCGGGGCGGGTGCTGGAGGCCGCCGCCGCCGAGGGGATCTGCGGGCTCGACCTGGCGGTACGTCGGCTGCGCGACCTCGTCGACGGCGAGAGCGGGTTCGTACGGGTGGCGACGGGGGCGACGACCGTACGGCACTTCATGTCGGAGGCGGTCGTGGCGTTCCGGCACCGGCACCGCCGGGTCAACCTGGAGTTCCGCACGGTGAGTTCGGGCCGGGGCAGCTTCGACGCACTGGCCGACGGCACGCTCGACCTGGCCTGGATCACCCTCGGCCCGCCGGTGCGGGGCATCGAGCAGCGGCCGGTGGTGGAACTGCCGTGGGTGCTGGCGGTACGGGCCGACGACCCGCTCGCGCGACGGCCGTACGTCGATGCGGGGGCCGACCTGGCTGACGTACGGCTGATCCGGCTGCCGCCGAACTCCGCCTCGGCCGCCCAGCTGGACGCCGCCTGCGACGAGTCGGGCGTCCGGTTGGCGTACGACACGAGCGTCGCCGACTGGGACACGGCGTTGCTCCTGGCCGAGCTGGGCGTGGGGCGGGCGGTGGTGCCGGCGCTGCCGGGGCTGCCCGTCCCCGGCGACGGCGAGCTGCGGCTGATACCGCTGCCCGCCCTGCGGCCGCTCCCGGTCGGGTGGGCCGTCCGCCGCTGGGACGCGCTCAGCCCGCCGGCGCGGGCGTTCGCGGCCCTGGTGGAAGAGTGCCGCAGGGGCGCCCGCGGCTGACGGCTGCGGCCGTGGCGGCCCGGCCCCCGCTAACGCAGGCCGATGGCCGCGCAGTCCGCCTTGTACTCGGCGGTGCAGATCTGCTCGACCGTGTAGACGCCGTCCCGGACCACGGTCTTGGCGATGTTGTCCTTCGTGACCGCGACCACCGGGACCAGGTTCGACGGGATGCCCTTTTCGGAGGCGCTGTCGACCGAGTCCTGGGTCAGCGCGTCGAACTCGATGTCGCGCCCCTGGACCTTGTACACGGCCATCTTGGCGGCGTTGGTCGCCTCGGCCAGGAAGGGCTTGTACACCGTCATGAACTGCTCGCCGGCGACGATGCGCTGCACCGCGTCCAGGTTCGCGTCCTGCCCGGTCACCGGTGGCATCCTGGTGGCGCCCGCGTCCTTGAGCGCCTTGATGACCGCGCCCGCCATGCCGTCGTTCGCCGAGTAGACGGCGGCGATGTCGGCCAGGCCGACCGCGGCGATGGCCTTGCGCATGTTCGCCTCGGCGACCTCGGGCGACCACTTGTCGGTGTCGTACTTCTTGACGACGTCGACCTCGCCCTCGAGTTCGCCGAGGGCGCCTTCCTTGAACCGGGCGGTGTTGGGGTCGGCCGGGTCGCCGTTCATCATGACGACCTTGCTGGAGGCCCGCGCGGAGCCGAGTTCCTCCACGAGCGAGCGTCCCTGCACCTCGCCGACGAGTTCGTTGTCGTGCGAGACGTACGCGTCGACCGGGCCCTCCGCGAGCCGGTCGTAGGCGATGACCGGAATGCCCGCCTCCTTGGCCTTGCGCACATCCGGCGCGATGCCCTTGGCATCCAGCGCGTCCACCAGGATCACGTCCACCCGGTCGTCGATCATCTGCTGGAACTGCCGGCTCTGCTTGTCCGGGCTGGATTCGGCGTTGGCGTACACGACCTTGCCCTTGCCGCGGGTGAGGGCCGCGACCTCCTTCTCGATCAGGGGATGGTCGAACTTCTCGAAGCGGGCCGTCTCCTTGTCGGGCAGGAGGAGGCCCACGGTGATGTCGTCGCGCTTCTGCGGTGAGGCGGAGCTGTCACCGCCCCCGATACCGTCGATGACACCGCACGCGGTGAGCGAGAGGGCCGAGACGCAGGTCACCAGGGCTATGCCGGTCCGGCGTACAGCTGACGTGCGGGGGATACGAGCGTTCACTTACGGTGCCTTCCGAGCGGACGAAGCGGCCTGGGGTCTGTCGTTCGGATCAGGTCGGCTGAGAGAACTGCGCCTCTCAGCCCGCCCGAGCCGCGGCCCTAGCTTCCCGGTGGCCGTAGCCAACGCGCCCGGGGCATGTCACGTCAAGCAGTTGTCGTAACGAGAGGGCAACCGTTTCCCGTACCTCCACAACGCCTGGCCCTTCGACACGACTTCCGCCCCCTCGCTCCTGCCCACGTCCCGCGCGCCAAACCTCTCACCGCCGCTGCCCGATCCGGTCGACCACCCGGATGTCCTGGAGACGTCGGGTCTCGTAGTACCGGCCGGTCTGCACCCACTCCCCGTTCACCTTCTTCGGGACGCTGCCCTTGACCCGCAGACCCAGGTAGTCGTACGTCTCGCGGTCGAAGAGGAACGTGAAGTCCATCCCGGGGTACGAGACTCCTACGGCGTTCCGGCCGGCGACGGCCCGGTCGTCCAGGCGGATCCGGGGAAGCTTCGACAGCGCCTCGAACGCGGCGGCCTGGAGGCCGGGCGGCATCACCCGCTGCCCCTTCATCAGCAGGCACCCCTGGGAGAAGGCCATCCGGTCGCTCTTCGGTGCGGGCTTCTGATGGAGCCTCAGCGCGGACAGGAGCTTGTCCGGGTCCGTCGGCATCCGCGACAGGGCCGCGTAGGTGGTGGGAGGCCACAGCACCTCGTGCTCGCCGAGCGGCGGGTCGTCGTGGACCTTGCCGTACTCCTCCCGCCGGGCGGGCCTGGAGCCGTCCACCGAGATCCATGCCTCGTCGGTCCACGTCCTGGTCCTCCCGCCGTTCACCGGCGTCCGCGTGGTGCGCGTCCTCGTGTAGAAGTACTGGTCGTCGCGCGGCACGGGCAGGTCGCTCGCCGCACGCGACCGGTCGGCGGCCCTGCGCAACACCTCCGTGGCGCTGACCGTGCTCAGGCGGGGCGTGTTCTTCTCCTCGCCGCGGTCCGCGACGACCACGGTGACGCCCACCGCGGTCGCGGTCGCGCCGACGAGCGCGGTACGCAGGACCAGCCGCCGGCTCGGCGTGCCGCCCCGGAACCCCGCTCGCCGGGGCGCGACCGCGCGGGCCTCCTCGGCCATGGCGGTCTCCAGCCGCGCCCGCGCGGCGGCGCGGGCCCGGCCGGAGGGTCCGGCCTGGTCGGCGCCCCAGTCGCGCACCAGCGTCAGTTCATCCATGATCAGTCCCCCTTGTGAGTCGCGGTCGTGGTCGTGCCGTCCGGTCCGCCCAGTGCCTTCCGCAGTCTGGTGCGGGCTCGGTGCAGGCGGGAGCGGACCGTGCCGACGGGCACGCCCAGGGCCTGCGCGGCCTGCGTGTAGTCGAGTTCCCCCCAGGCGACGACCAGCAGGACGTCCCGGTGCCGGGCGGGCAGGGCGGCGAGCGCGCCGGCCAGGGCGCCGTGGGTCGCATCGGCGCCGAGCCGCTCGGCGACCGCGTCCTCGGGGCCGTCGTCCTGCCGGGCGGGGGGGCAGGGCCGCCATACGTGACAGCGCCCGCAGCCGGCGTGCCTCCTCCCGGCGGTGACGGCCGATCAGGTTGGTGGCGATGCCGTACAGCCAGGGCCGGGCGTGCGTGTGCGACAGGTCGTAGCGCCGGCGTCGCTGGAACGCGATCACGAAGGTCTCGGCCATCAGGTCGTCGGCGGTGTCGGCGCCCAGGCGCCGGGCGATGTAGCGGTGGATGTCCGCGGCGTAGCGGTCGAAGATCACGGCGAACGCCTCGGGCGTCCGCAAGGAGCGTTCGATGACCGAGCCGTCGGATCCCGCCGCGGCCGGTGCCTCGGCGGAGTCCGGCAGCAGCGTCACCTCTCACCTCTGTGGTTCATTCGGTTATCCCTCGAAAGCCGTGTCGTGGTCTCCCACTGTTCGCCGACACGGGCCGCCGAGTTCCACCCGGTCAAGTGACCTGAGTCACATGTGCTGCTCCTTCGTGTACAACCCGTCCACCTCCGCCGCGAAGTCCCGCATGACCGCCTCCCGACGCAGCTTCATCGACGGCGTCAGGTGGCCGGACTCCTCCGTGAAGTCCGTGGAAAGGATCGCGAAGCGGCGGATGGACTCGGGCCGGGACACCAGCTTGTTGGCCTCGTCCACCGCGCGTTGCAGAACCGCCCTCAGTTCCGCGTCCGCGACGAGGAGTTCGGCCGGGACCGGGTGCTTGCCGTTCATCCGGCGCCAGTGGCTCACCCCCGCCATGTCCAGGGTGATCAGGGCGGAGACATAGGGGCGGCGGTCGCCCAGGACGAGGCACTGCGAGATCAGCGGGTGCGCGCGCAGCCAGTTCTCCAGGGGCGCGGGTGCCACGCTCTTGCCACCCGCCGTGATCAGCATCTCCTTCTTGCGGCCGGTGATCGTGAGGTAGCCCTCGTCGTCGAGTTCGCCGATGTCGCCGGTCGGCAGCCAGCCGTCCGCGGCGGCCGGGACGACGCCGCCCGCCGCGGGATCCCAGTAGCCGCGCAGCACCTGCTCACCGCCGATCAGGATCTCGCCGTCGGCGGCGATGCGCACCCGGGTGCCGGGCAGGGGCCAGCCCACCGTGCCCAGACGGGGTTTGAGGGGCGGGGTCACGGTCGCCGCGCCCGTCGTCTCCGTGAGGCCGTAGCCCTCGTAGACCTCGATGCCCACCCCGGCGTAGAAGGCGGCCAGGCGGCGGCCGAGCGGGGAGCCGCCGCAGATCGCGTACCTCACCCTGCCGCCCATCGCGTTGCGGATACGGCGGTAGACGAGCGGGTCGTAGAAGGCGCGGGCGGTTCTCAGGGTCGCGTTCGGGCCGCTGCCGGTGCCCGAGTGACGGGCCTCCATCGCCTCGCCGTAGCGCTCGGCCACCGAGGCGGCGCGGTCGAAGGAGGACACCCGGCCGCTCGCCTCGGCCTTGGCGCGGGCGGAGTTGAAGACCTTCTCCAGCATGTACGGGATGGTCAGCAGACACGTCGGGCGGAACGCCGCCAGGTCGGGGAGCAGGTCCTCCGCCTTCAGGCTGGGTGCGTGGCCCAGGCGGACCCGGGCCCGGACGCAGGCCACCGCCACCATGCGGCCGAAGACGTGCGACATCGGCAGGAAGAGCAGCACCGACGCCTCTTCGCTCGTCCTCGACTTGAAGACCGGGTAGAGGAGCTCGATGGCGTTGTCGACCTCGGCGAAGAAGTTGCCGTGCGTCAGCGCGCAGCCCTTGGGGCGGCCCGTCGTGCCCGAGGTGTAGATCAGCGTCGCCAGTGTGTCCGGCACGAGCATGCCCCGCCGTACCCCGACCTCCCCGTCCGGCTGCTCGGCGCCCAGCTCCGCCAGGCGCTCCACATGACCCTTCTCCATCACCCACAGGTGGCGCAGGTCGGGCAACCGGTCCAGCTCGGGGCCGAGGGCGGCCGCCTGGGCGCCGGTCTCCGTGACCAGGGCCACCGCACCGGAGTCCTGGAGGATCCAGCGGGTCTGGAAGACCGAGGAGGTGGGGTAGACGGGCACCGTGACCAGGCCGGCCGCCCACGCGGCGAAGTCGAGGAGCGTCCACTCGTAGCGGGTGGGCGCCATGACGGCGATCCGGTCTCCCGGCGTCAGGCCCTCGGCGATCAGCCCCTTGGCCACCGCCTGCACCTGGTCGGCGAACTGTGCCGCCGTCACGTCCGTCCACCGCCCGTCCTCGCCCTTACGGCTGAGGACCACCGCGTCGGGGGCCGCGCTCGCGTTGTCGAAGGGCAGGTCCCCGAGCGACCCGTGGGTCACCGCGGGCGCGAACGGCGGTACGTACGCCTCCCGCACCGCCCCGTCCAGCCGCCGCGTCTCGGGCTGCACCAGCGTCGGCCCGGGAGCGTCGTCGAACGCGGCCGAGGGTGCGAAGGAGGGAAGCGGAGTGGACACGGGCGGCTCCTGCGGCGGGCGTGCAGCGAAGAAACTGCTTGCTGCATGACGTACGTGCCTCGCGCACCGTGGCGTTCACCTGCGGAGGCCTGCGGAAAGGGTTACCGCTGGTTAGGCAGGCGATCGTACGGCGCTCGCGTGTGGGCGCTGTGCGGGTTCGGCGGTGTTCCGGGGCCGGGTATGTGCAACACCGGGGGTCGTGTGAGGGGTGCTCAACTTCCCCTCACCTGTTCCTGCCCGCGCTCCAGGACGGCCGTCACACCCTGTCCGCCCGCCGCGCAGACCGAGATCAGCCCGCGCCCGGGACCGCCCCTCTCCGCCAGCAGCGCGGCCAGCGTGGCGACGATCCGCGCCCCGGTCGCCGCGAAGGGATGGCCGGTGGCCAGGGACGAGCCCGCGACGTTCAGCCGAGCCCGGTCCACGGGCGCCAGCCCCCGCTTCTCCCACGCCGCGAGCGTGGCCAGCACCTGTGAGGCGAAGGCCTCGTGGATCTCGACGAACTCGAAGTCGCCGAGGGCGAGTCCGGCGCGTTCCAGCATGCGGGGGACGGCGTACGCCGGCGCCATCAGCAGCCCGTCCTCGCCGCCCGCGACATCGCCCCGTACGAAGTCGACGGCCGCCGTCTCGCAGGCGGTGAGGTAGGCCAGGGGTTCCAGGCCCCGCGCCTCGGCCCACTCCTCGCTCGCCAGCAGCACGACCGCCGCCCCGTCGGTCAACGGCGTCGAATTGCCCGCCGTCATCGTCGGTTCGGGCTGATCGAGGCCGAACACCGGCTTCAGCGCGGCCAGTTTCTCCGGCGTCGAGCCGGGGCGCAGGTTCTGGTCACGGGTCAGGCCCCGGAAGGGCACCACCAGGTCCTGGAAGAACCCCCGTTCGTACGCCGCCGCCAGCCGTCGGTGGCTGGTCGCCGCCAGTTCGTCCTGCGCCTCGCGGGTGATGCCCCAGGCGCGGGCGGTGACGGCGGCGTGCTCGCCCATGGAGCGGTGGGTGCGGGGTTCGGCGTTGCGCGGGATGTCGGGGACCAGGTGGGACGGCCGTACGCCGGTGAGCGCCTTGAGCCGGTCGCCGAGCGACTTGGCCCGCCGGGCCTGGAGCAGGAGGCGGCGCAGTTCGTCGTTGACGCCGAGGGGGGCGTCGCTGGCCGTGTCCGCGCCGCCCGCGATCGCCGACTCGGTCTGGCCGAGCGCGATCTTGTTGGCGGCGGCGATGACGGCCTGCAGGCCGGTGCCGCAGGCCTGCTGGATGTCGTACGCGGGTGTGCGTACGTCCAGCCGGGAGCCGAGGACGGTCTCGCGGGCGAGGTTGAAGTCCCGGCTGTGCTTGAGGACGGCCCCGGCGACGAACTCGCCGACCGCGCCCGGCCCGGTGAGTCCGTACCGCTCGACCAGGCCGTCGAGCGCGGCGGTGAGCATGTCCTGGTTGGAGGCGGTGGCGTACGGGCCGTCGGCACGGGCGAAGGGGATACGGGTCCCGCCGATGATCGCGACGCGCCGGACACTCGGCCGTTCCATGGGGCTCATCTCCACCCACTCCTCACGTCACCATGGGCTTACCTCGGGTAACCTTACTCTCGAGTCAGTACTTGAGCGCACTGGGGAGCTGAACACATGGCCGACCGCTATCTGACCTTCACCGGCACCGCGCCCGGTCGCTTCCTCAGCCGCCGCCTCGGGTTGCCGCGGCCCTCGCCACTGAAACGCCGGTCGCCGGGGCAGCCGGCCCCTCAGGGAGACACGCTCCTGCGTACCGCAGGCAAGTCGGACCTGGACCTGGCCGATGCCGCACTGGGGCTCGACCCGGTGGCCACCGCCGAGAAACCGGCCGCCGTGCTCCTGGACGCCACCGGGGTCCGGGACGTCGAGACGCTCGCCGAGGTGCACGCCGCCCTCCACCCCGTCGTACGGTCGGTCGCCGACAGCGGCCGGGTCGTCGTCCTCGGCGCCCCCCTCGACCCCGCCGACCACCACCAGGCGGCCGTCCAGCAGGCCCTTGAGGGCTTCACCCGCTCCCTCGGCAAGGAGATCGGGCGCGGCAGGACCGTGAACCTCGTCCGGCTGACCGAAGCGCGGGCCGCCGCATCGACCCTGCGTTTCCTGCTCTCCCCCAGGTCGGCGTACGTCAGCGGCCAGGTCATCGAGGTCGGCACCGGGCAGGTCACGGCACCCGACGTCCCCGACCGCCCGCCGGCCGGCCGCACCGCCCTGGTCACCGGCGCCGCACGCGGCATCGGCGAGGCCGTCGCCGAGACCCTCGCCGCGGACGGCGCCCATGTCGTCGTACTCGACGTGCCGCAGGCCGAACCGGAAGCCCGGCGCCTCGCGGAGCGGCTCGGCGGCACCGCCCTCGCGCTCGACATCACCGCGCACGACGCGGGCGAGCGCATCGCCGCCGCGCTGCCCGGCGGGCTGGACGTCCTGGTCCACAACGCCGGGATCACCCGGGACCGACGGCTGGTCAACATGACTGCCGAGCGCTGGAGTTCGGTACTGGAGGTCAACCTGGCGAGCGTGCTGCGCACGACCGACACGCTGCTGACGAACGGGGTTCTGCGCCGAGGCGGGCGGATCGTGGCCACCGCGTCCATCGCCGGACTGGCCGGGAACGCCGGACAGACCAACTACGCCGCGAGCAAGGCGGGCGTCGTCGGCCTGGTCCGCTCCCTCGCGCCGCGCGCGCTCGCCGAGCACGGCGTGACGGTGAACGCGGTCGCGCCGGGCTTCATCGAGACGAAGATGACCGCCGCGGTCCCGCTGCTCATCCGGGAGGCGGGTCGCCGGATGAACTCCCTCGCCCAGGGCGGACTCCCCGTCGACGTCGCCGAGACGACCGCCTGGCTGGCCGACCCCGGATCCGGGGCCGTCAACGGCCAGGTCGTACGCTGCGGCCAGAGCCTGCTGGGGGCCTGATGTCCCTCGTCCTCACCGCGCCTCCCTCCCTGCCGCCCCTGCTCGCCCGGGGCGCCCTGCTGTCCCCCTTCAAACGGCCCGGCCCCGACGCCGAGTTCCCGCGCACCCGGCTCGTGCTGCCGGAGCTGCGCGTGGACCTCTCCCGGCTGGCCGCGTACGAACGGGTCTGCGGGTTCCCCACCGGCGAGGACGCCCTGCCGGTGACGTACCCGCACGTGCTCGGATTCCCGCTGGCGATGCGGCTGATGAGCGGCCGGGACTTCCCGCTTCCGCTGCTCGGCCTCGTCCACACGTCGATCGCCGTCTCGCGGTACCGGGCACTCACGGCCACCGGGCAGTACGAACTGGCCGTGCACATCGACGGACTGGCCCCGCACCGGCGCGGCACGGAGGCCGGCGTGGTCACCGTGCTGCGGGCCGGCGAGGAGGTCGTGTGGGAGTCGCGGAGCATCTACCTGGCCCGGCACCGCACCACCCGGCAGCCGGCCCCCGAGGCGGCCGAGGAGGAGCGCGAGCCGCTGCCCGAGGTCGCCGAGTGGCGTCTCGCCGACGACATCGGCCGCCGCTACGGCGCCGCCTCCGGTGACCGCAACCCCATCCACCTGCACCCCCTCACCGCCCGCCTGTTCGGCTTCCCGCGCGCCATCGCGCACGGCATGTGGACGGTGGCCCGCTGCCTCGCCGCGCACGGCACGCCGGAAGCGGTCCTGGTGGAGGCCGCGTTCAGGGCGCCGGTGCTGCTGCCGGGGACGGTGACGTACGCGGCGCGGGGCGGGCTGTTCGAGCTGCGGGGCGGGTCGGCGGGGCGGCTGCACCTGGCCGGCCGGGTTCAGCCGCTCGCCTGAGCGGCGGCCTGCGGCGGGGTCCAGGGCCGGCCGGCCATCATGTTGCCCAGCCCCGACCACGCGAAGTTCATCAGGGTGGCCGCCGCCTCCCGCGCCGTGACGCCCGTGGCGTTCGCCCAGTCGGCGAGCGCCTCGGCGGCACCCACCAGGGCCTCGGCGAGCCCGGCCACCTCATGCTCGGGAAGGTCGGGGTCGCGATGGGCCTCCCGTGCCGCCGCCAGGATGAGCTGCGTGACGAACGCGACGATCTCCGCCCGCATCGTGGCGACCTCGCCCGCGAAGGGCTCACCGTGGGTGCGGGCCTGCAGATGCAGCACCGACCAGCCGTCCGGGTTGCGGGCGGTGTGCGTGAAGAACGCCTGCAGCCCCTCCCAGAGTTGGCGGTCGGCGGGCAGATCGCGCCGCACACCCGCGCGGACGGCCTCGGTGAGCGCGGCCGCCTCGCGCCGTATGCAGGCGGTGAAGAGGTCTTCCTTCGAGTTGAGGTACAGGTACACCAACGGCTTGGAGACGCCCGCGAGTTCGGCGATCTCGTCCATCGACGCGGCCATGTACCCCCGTTGGCCGAAGGTTCGCACGGCGGCGTCCAGCATCTGCTGTTCACGGACGGCGCGCGGCATCCGCTTGGTCTTCACGGCACCCATACCGATCAGCCTACGGGCCGGGAGGGGCGATCCCACCCGGCCCGTACGCACTCGGCGCCTTCGCGAGCGGCTACTCCTCGCCGCCGGCGTCGTCCGCGAACCGGGCCACGCGGTCCGTCCACGGCTGTACGTCGCCGGCCGCGGACGGCAGGGCCGTCAGCCGGGGCAGCAACTGGGCGGTGAGCAACGTGGACAGGGCCGAGGTGTCGGCGCCCGTACCGTCGGTGCGCACGACCACCGGCTGCGGTGCCTTCCCGGCGAGCTTCGCCCCCACCTCCAGGCGACGCCGGGCCAGTTCGTACTGGAGCACGGCCCGGTTGTCCCGGTAGGCCTTGGCGAGGGCGCGCTGCGCGCGGGCCTCGTTCTCGGCGGCGATCAGACCGCTGCGGCCCCGCGTCTCGATCTCGAAACGCACCCGCTGGGCGTTGGTCTCCTGCTGCTCCAGAAGCTGGGCCACCTCCTCACGGGCCCGGTTCAGCGCGGCCTTCACCTCGACGATCCGGGCGTCGCGCACCTTCTTCGCGCGCTCGATGTCCATGCCCAGCTGGTCGATCCGGCGCTTGCGGATCAGGCCCCACTCCTGGTCGTACGCGGTGCGCTCCTTGGCGACCCGCTCCCGGGTGGCCAGGTGCTGCTGGTACTGCGCCGGCAGCTGCACGTCCGGGATGTTGGAGCCGGTGATGCGCACGCCGTAGCCGGACAGCTGACGGTTGAGCAGTTCCTGCATGTCGGCCACGTCCGAGCCGCGCAGGTCGTACGCCCGCTCGGTGCGCATCTTGCGCGCGCGCTGGCGGATCGCGTCCTGTACGGCGCTGGAGAGCACCAGGTCGAAGTTGCCCGCGCCGATGGTGCGGACGAACAGCACCGCGTCGGTGATGCGGAACTTCAGGAAGAACTCGATCGAGCGCAGCGGCACGTTCTCCTGGGTCGGGCAGGCCATCACCGGCGCCGAGTAGGGGATCTCGGTGGCCACGTCGACGACGAAGTCGACCCGGGACCACGGGTGCCAGAGGTAGTGGCGGCCGGCGTCCAGGGTGCGGGTGACGGCGCCGTAGCGGGTCAGCACGCCGTTGGTGCCCTGCTCGATCTCGACGATCGACGAGCGCCACCACCACAGCGCGCCGATCAGCAGCAGGACGGCGCCGCCGACGTAGGACAGGGTGGCGAGGGCGCCGTAGGCGAGGTCCCCGGCGGCCGACGCTGCGTCCGCCTCCTGGAGGGACAGCATCACGCCCATGAGCAGGGCGTACACACCGAGCCACAGCGGCAGCATCCACCACAGGCGGCGTCGGTGGCGGGGGATGATGACCGGGATCAGGGTGTCGGCCTCGCCGCCGCGCAGCAGTCGCGCGATGTCGCTCCAGGGGGCGACGGTCTCGGCGATGACCGACCGACGGTGGGAACGGGCGGTGCTCACTGGGCGGCCTCCTCGGACGCGTCGGAGCGGACGGGGTCGTCGGTCGGCGCGGGCTGGTCGGGCACCTGCGGCACGGTGGGCCGCTCGGCCGCCAGCAGCGCGCCGATCTCCGCCTCACGCGCGGCGATCCGCTCGGACACCTCGGACAGACGCGCCCGTACGGCGGCCATGTCCTCGTCGCTGAACAGCTCGGTGCCGCGCTCGCCCACCAGCTCGCGGGCCAGCTCCAGGAAGTCGATCCCGGCGACGCCGCCGTCCGCGGCACCGCCGATGCGCACCAGCCGCGGCAGATGGTCCGCGACCTGCTCCAGCGTGTCCAGCACCTGCTGCTGGTAGCGGTACTCCAGGATCTCCGGCGCCTCCGCGGCGGTCACCGCGCGGATGTCGAGGGCCTGCGCCTCCAGGAGGGCCGCGTTGGCCTTCGCCTCGGACTCGGCCTGGACATAGCGCTGCCGGGCGAGGGCCTCGGCGCGGTTGGTCTCGCGTTCCACGGCCGTGTCCATCTGCGCCTGGTACTGGGCGATGTCGGCCTGGATCGCGGAGAGCGTCTCCAGGCTGGAGGCGAGTTCCCGGGTGAGGTCGCCCTCGTCCTGCTCCTTGCGCAGCTGGAGCGCGTACTCGTGCGTGTACGCCTCCTTGGCCACCCGCACCATCTCGGGTGCCGCCAGGTCCATGCGGTAGCGCTGGTCGGACGGTTCGGCGTGGGTGATGTTGGCGTTGGTCAGCTCGACGGCCGGGCGGAACTGCTGGTTGAGCTGCTCCAGCAGCCGGCCGGTGTCCTCGCCGACCATGTCGTAGATGCCGGCCGCCTCCTGCTCGTAGACGAGCGTGCGGATCGTCTCGCTGACGGCGTTGCTCAGCTTCTCCTCGAAGCCGCGCACCGCTCCCAGCGTGTACACGAACTCGGTCGGGTCGCTGATCCGGAACTGGATGAACAGGTCGATGGACGCCTTCACGCCACCCTTGGTCGGCGCCTCGCGCACCGGTGCGTTGAACGGGTACTCACGCGTGGTGTTGACGATGTACGACACCCGCTTCCACGGGCTCAGCAGCACGACCCGGCCAGGGCCGACGATCTTCTCCAGCTTGCCGAACCGGGTGATCAGCGCCTGGCAGCCGTCCGGGACCATGACCATGCCCTGCCGCCACCACACGAAGGCGACGGCGAGCACCGCGATGACCCAGTAGTGCACGCCGAACAGCGGGTTGGTGACCACGTCGGCGCCGGACGCCCCCACGACGGACGCGCCGACCGCACCGATCACGAGCAGCATCAGCACCGGCAGCATGGAGACGATGGAGCGGCCCTTGGGCATCACCATCGGGCAGATGGCGTGCACCACCTCGCCGCCCTCGCGTACCTGCTCGCTGCGGCCGAGCGCCTCCCCGGCCTCGTCCAGCGGCACCGTCTTCTGCCGCATGACGGTGGCGGTGGAGCCGCCTTGCTCCCGGGCGGCCGGGAAGTCGGCCGGGTCGATGCCCTGTCCTTGTGCGTCGTAGTCGTCGGCGCCTGATTCCTGTGCCCCGCGTCCGCCGGCCTGCCGCCGCAGTTCCTGCTGCGCGGCCGTCCGCGGGTCGGTACCGGAGGCGACGGCCTCGGCGACACGCCGTGCGCCCTGCTGCGCGCGCGCTCGCGCTTTTGCCACTGTTCCCCCTCTTGGTGCGAGTACCGGACCGGATGTCCCCGTCCGGCGTGGTGTCGGGCGTGACCTGTGTGGTCCGGTGTGATCCCGGCCATCCCACACCCTCGATCCGGACAAGGTTAAGGGGGGCACCCCGGACAGTTACCTAGCGGTAATGCTGCCGGAGTCCGGAAAGGACCGGGGGACGAGGGCCCTGGAGGCTGTCGCAGAGCGCACGGGAAGATCGCGCAGCACCTTGCGCGCGAGAGCGACAGGCGCCGGCAGTCACCGGGGAACCGGACGGACCGAGGCTCCTGGCAGGTCCGATCGCGGCGGGAGGCCGGCGCTGATCCCGTTGTGCACCGGCCGTCAGCCCTGCGTGCGGGCCGCTTCGTCGACCGCCGCGTCCTCCTGGCTGCGGCTGGCCTCCAGGTTCGACTTCATGCGGTCGACCCGCTGCACGATCTGCTCGGAGGCCCGGTCGCGTTCCTTGCGCAGGACGACGAAGCTGATCGGGGCCGAGAGCACCAGGGCGAGCAGGACGATCCAGATGCCGTTGGAGTCGCCGAGGCCGCGGGGGACGAGGCCGGAGTAGACGAGGCCCCAGACGACCACGAAGCAGCCCACGAAGATCCCGAGGCGCATCAGTGTGTAGCGGAGCATCTCAACCCACTCTTCCGGTTCCAAAAAGGGCCACTGTCCAGTGAAGCACGCCGATCCGCCGATCTTGCAGGGGGGTCATTCGAGCGGCAGCAGCATGATCACGTCGTCACGGTCGTCGCCCGGCGCGACCCGGATGGCGTTCGGGATCCGGCCGACCTCCTTGTAGCCGCAGGAGCCGTAGAAGTGCTCCAGGCCGAGGCCGCCCCGGCAGCACAGGCGGATCGCCTCGATCCCGTCGAAGGTGCGGGCCGCCTCCTCGGCGGCCGTCAGGAGATCGCGGCCGTGGCCCCTGCCCTGGTGGCGGGGGTGCACCATCACCGTGTACAGCCACACCCAGTGGGTCATCAGGTGGTGGGTGTTGAAGGTGAAGAAGGCCGTCGCGGACACCTCGCCCGCCTCGTCGTGTCCGACCAGCAGCCGGCTGCGCCCCTCCGCCATCCCCGCGAAGTGCCGCACCAGCTCGGGCCGCACCGCCTCCCTCGTCACCGGCGGCACGAAGCCGACGGCTCCGCCCGCGTTGGAGACGTCGGTCCACAGGTCGAGGATGCCGTCGCGCAGGTCGGGGGTGACGGCGGGATCGAGCGTGAAGGTAAGGGCCACCGGACAATCGTAGCCATTACACAGGTGCTTGTGCGGGAGTGTTACGACAACGCCCGGGCCGCCACTTTCAGATCCGAGACGAGGCCCTCGTAGGCCGCCTTCCGGTCGGCGTCGTCCTGCGCCCGCAGCACCGACGACGGGTGCACCGTGGCCACCAGTTTCTCCGGCCGGCCGTGGATCTCGCGCTCCAGCAGCGCCCCGCGCACCTCGCCGACCCGGAACGACGAACCGAGCAGCGCCTTGCCCGCGCTCGCGCCCAGCAGCACGATCAGCTCCGGCTCCACGACGGCCAGTTCGGCGGCCAGCCAGGGCCCGCACGCGGTCATCTCGCGCAGCGAGGGCGCCTTGTGGATACGGCGCTTACGGGGTTCCGCCCGGGTGAACTTGAAGTGCTTGACCGCGTTGGTGACGTAGGCCTCGCCGGGGTCGATGCCCGCCTCGGCGAGAGCCCGGTCGAGCAACCTGCCCGCCGGGCCCACGAAGGGCCTGCCCTGGCGGTCCTCCTGGTCACCGGGCTGTTCACCGACGAGCATGACGCGAGCGTCCCTGGTCCCGGCGCCGAACACCGTCTGCGTGGCGTCCCGGTGCAGGGGGCAGCCCCGGCACTCGGCGGCGGCGCGACGCAGGGCGGGCAGGCCACCGCGGTCGGGCACGAAGGGTTCGGCGGTGTACGCGTCCTCAGGGGTGCGCGAGGTCGCCTTCGTACTGGCCATGCCGCACGGGTACCCCTCGATCGGGCGCCGTCACGGCACGGGCGGGTGGATCACACCCGCATGGGCTGCGGCGACTCCCGGCGCAGCGGGTCCGGGCCGTCGTACTCCCGGATGATCTCGTACCGCGTGTTGCGCTCCACCGGCCGGAAACCGGCGTCCCTGATCAGGTCCAGCAGGTCCTCGCGGGTCAGCTTGTTCGGCGTGCCGAAGTTGTCCGCGTCGTGCGTGATCTTGTACTCGACGACCGAGCCGTCCATGTCGTCGGCGCCGTGCTGGAGAGCCAGCTGCGCGGTCTGGACGCCGTGCATGACCCAGAAGACCTTGACGTGCGGGACGTTGTCGAAGAGCAGACGGGAGACCGCGAAGGTCTTCAGCGCCTCGGCGCCGGTGGCCATCTGGGTGCGGGCCTGGAGGCGGTTGCGGACCTTGCCGTCCTGCACGTCGACGAAGTCGTGCTGGTAGCGCAGCGGGATGAAGACCTGGAAGCCGTTCGTCTCGTCCTGGAGCTCCCGCAGGCGCAGGACGTGGTCGACGCGGTGACGAGGCTCCTCGATGTGGCCGTAGAGCATGGTGCACGGGGTCTTGAGCCCCTTCTCGTGCGCCAGCCGGTGGATCCGCGACCAGTCCTCCCAGTGGGTGCGGTGGTCCACGATGTGCCGGCGGACCTCCCAGTCGAAGATCTCCGCGCCGCCGCCCGTGAGGGACTCCAGGCCCGCGTCGATGAGCTCGTCGAGGATCTCGCTCGCGCTGAGCCCGCTGATCGTCTCGAAGTGGTGGATCTCCGTGGCCGTGAACGCCTTCAGCGACACGTTCGGCAGGGCGGCCTTCAGCTCCCGCAGCGAGCGCGGGTAGTAGCGCCACGGGAGGTTCGGGTGCAGGCCGTTGACGATGTGCAGCTCGGTGAGGTTCTCGCTCTCCATCGCCTTGGCGAGCTTGACCGCCTCCTCGATGCGCATCGTGTACGCGTCCTTCTCGCCCGGCTTGCGCTGGAAGGAGCAGTAGGCGCAGGAGGCCGTGCACACGTTCGTCATGTTGAGGTGCCGGTTGACGTTGAAGTGCACGACGTCGCCGTTCTTGCGCGTGCGCACCTCGTGGGCGAGCCCGCCGAGCCAGGCCAGGTCGTCCGACTCGTACAGCGCGATGCCGTCCTCGCGGGACAGCCGCTCACCGGAGCGGACCTTCTCCTCCAGCTCGCGCTTGAGCCCGACGTCCATTCCCACACCTTTCTACGAAACCCGACCCCACCGTACTCCCCCGCCCTTCGGGCGCGAGGTGCCCCCGTCCGGCGCAGCGCTCCCCCGCGCTCAGACCTCTTCGGGCAGCTCTCCGACCCGGTTCTCCCACTTGGTGGAGAGCACGATGGTGGTACGGGTCCGGGAGACGCCCTTGGTGCCGCTGAGCCGCCGGATGATCTTCTCCAGGCCGTCCACGTCGCTGGCCCGCACCTTGAGCATGTAGGAGTCGTCGCCGGCGATGAACCAGCAGTCCTCGATCTCGCTGAGGTCCTTCATCCGGGCGGCCACGTCCTCGTGGTCGGTGGCGTCGGACAGCGAGATGCCGATCAGCGCGGTCACGCCGAGGCCGAGCGAGGCGGCGTCGACGGTGGCGCGGTAGCCGGTGATGACGCCGGCCGCCTCCAGCCGGTTGATGCGGTCGGTGACGCTGGGTCCCGACAGGCCGACGAGGCGTCCCAGCTCCGCGTAGGAGGCCCGGCCGTTCTCCCTCAGGGCCTGGATGAGCTGCCTGTCCACCGCGTCCATGCGATTCGAAGCCTTCCGGTGAAATTTCCTGAAGTGATGAGAGGTACTGCGACGTGCTCAGACGGCGTTCATGTGGTGCGGGTTCCGCCGCCGAGTTCGCCCTTCCAGCGGCGGTACAGCCGGTGCTCGACGCCCGCCGCGTCGAGCACGCGTCCGGCGACGAAGTCGACGAGGTCCTGGATGTGGGTGGCCCCCGCGTAGAAGGCCGGCGACGCCGGTACGACGACCGCGCCCGCGTCGTCCAGGGTGACGAGATGGCGCAGCATCTGGCCGTTCAGCGGGGTCTCCCGTACGGCCACGACCAGCTTGCGCCCCTCCTTCAGGGTGACGCTCGCCGCCCGCTGCAGCAGGTCCTTCGACAGGCCGAGCGCGACACCGGCGACGCAGGCGGTAGAGGCGGGCACGATCAGCATCCCCTTCACCGGATACGAGCCCGAGGACGGCCCGGCGGCGAAGTCCCCCGCGCTCCAGTGCCGTACGCCGTCGACATCGACGTCGAAGGTCCCCGGCTTGCCGTCGGCGCCACGGGACAGCCATGCGCGCAGGTCGTCCTGCCAGTGGGCGTCACGGAAGGAGATCCCGGTCTCGTCGAGCAGGGTGAGCCGCGAGGCCCGGGACACCACGAGGTCGACGCTTTCACCCGCCGCCAGCAGCGCACGCAGCACTGCGGCCGCGTACGGGGTTCCGGACGCCCCGGAGACCCCCACGATCCAAGGCACGCGCTGCTTTTCTCCTGCGTTCACACCCTGAGCCTACCGGCGGTGCGAACCGGGTTCAGGACGGGCCGGAATCCACCGGGAGGCGACCGGTGTCGACCGTGAGACGACCGACCTTGGTCTCTACGGCGACCTCGCCCCCGTACGAAAGCGTGTCCCGCCCGAGGTACCCGTCGGGGCCGGGGTTCCAGTGCGTGACCAGGTGGCCCTGCTGCGGATCGAAGATCAGGTAGTTCGGGATGCCCCGAGCCGCGTACTGGCCGTTCTTGACCTCGTAGTCGTTGCGGACGCTGCCCGGGGAGACCACTTCGATGGCTAGTTCGATGAGGTCGGGTGCGTAGGACGTCAGGTTCCGGTTCTTCTCGGCCGCGGGAATGAGCGCGAGATCGGGACAGAACTCGAAGTCGTCGCTGAACGGGATCGCCACATCACTGATGAAACCCCACTCCGGGCCCACTTGATCTTCCAACTGCGACCAGAGCCGCATGATGGTTTCGTTGTGGAACGGCCTTAGCGGACTCATCACGATGTTGCCCTCGACAATCTCCATCCGGTACCCGCGGAACATGTCCTCGTACCGGGCGAGCTGCGAGTGCAGGCGGTCGCTGTCCGAGATGGTCACGTCGGCCTCCCTCTCTCTGCACTCGATGGTAGGCCGCACCGTACTTACACGGTCAGACCCCGAACCAGGAGATCGAGCAGCGCGCACACGAACAGGGCAATCCCGATGAACCCGTTGACGCTGAAGAACGCCCGGTTCACGCGGGACAGGTCGTGCGGGCGGACGATCGAGTGCTCGTACACGAACGCCCCGGCCACGATCAGCAGGCCCAGCCAGAGGAACGCACCCGCGTCGGTGGCGAGCGCGTACCAGACGAACAGCGCCGTGGTGATCGCGTGACAGACCCGCGCGCCCCAGACCGCCGCCGGGACGCCGAAGCGGGCCGGGACCGACCTGACGCCGATCTCGCGGTCGGCCTCCACGTCCTGGCAGGCGTAGATCAGGTCGAAGCCGCCGATCCAGACGCCCACGGCGAGGCCGAGGATCACCGCGTCCCAGGACCAGGCACCGGTGATCGCGAGCCAGCCGCCGACCGGGCCCATCGCCTGCGCCAGGCCCAGGAGGGCCTGCGGGAAGTTCGTGAACCGCTTGCCGTAGGGGTAGACCACCATCGGGATCACCGCGACGGGGGCGAGGGCCAGGCACAGCGGGTTCAGCAGCGCCGCCGCGCCCAGGAAGACCACCAGGGCGATCAGCGCGCCCGTCCAGGCGTGCCGGACCGACATCGCGCCCGTCACCAGCTCGCGCTGCGCGGTACGCGGGTTACGGGCGTCGATCTCGCGGTCGATGATCCGGTTGACGGCCATCGCGAAGGTGCGCAGGCCCACCATGCAGACGGTGACCAGCAGCAGCCGGCCCCAGTGGATGTTCCGGTCCCACTGGAACATCGCGGTGAGCGCGGCGATGTACGCGAAGGGCAGCGCGAACACCGAGTGCTCGATCATGACCAGGCGCAGGAACGCCTTCGTCCGTCCTGGCTGCGGGATCGCGGCGGAGGCGCTGCTCACAGGCCGTACTCCTTCCAGCGGCGGTCGACCTTCGCCGCCGTCTCGGGGTCGGACTCCACCATGTCGGGCCAGCCGCCGTCGCGCGTGTAACCCTCCTCGGGCCACTTCTTCGTCGCGTCGATCCCCGCCTTGCCGCCCCAGAACTGCTGGTACGAGGCGTGGTCGAGATGGTCGACGGGGCCTTCGGCGACCGTGAGGTCACGGGCGTAGTCGGTGTTGCCGAGCGCCCGCCAGGCGACCTCGTGCAGGTCATGGACGTCGCAGTCGGAGTCGACGACCACGATCAGCTTGGTCAGGGACATCATGTGGGCACCCCAGATCGCGTGCATGACCTTCTGCGCGTGCTTGGGGTACTTCTTGTCGATCGAGACGATCGCGCAGTTGTGGAAGCCGCCGGCCTCCGGCAGGTGGTAGTCCACGATGTCCGGGACGATGATCTTCAGCAGGGGGAGGAAGAAGCGTTCCGTCGCCCGGCCCAGGGGCCCGTCCTCCGTCGGCGGCCTGCCGACGACGATCGACTGCAGCAGGGGGCGGCGCCGCATCGTCACGCAGTCGATGGTCAGGGCCGGGAAGGGCTCCTGCGGGGTGTAGAAGCCGGTGTGGTCCCCGAAGGGGCCCTCCGGAAGCATCTCGCCGGGCTCCAGCCACCCCTCCAGCACGACCTCCGCCTGCGCCGGGACCTGGAGCGGCACCGTCTTGCAGTCCACCATCTCGATCCGCTTGCCGGCGAGGAACCCGGCGAACAGGTACTCGTCGATGTCGCCGGGCAGCGGGGCGGTGGAGGCGTACGTCACCGCGGGCGGGCAGCCGAAGGCGATGGCGACCGGCAGCCGCTCCCCCCTCCTCGCGGCCACCTGGTAGTGGTTGCGGCTGTCCTTGTGGATCTGCCAGTGCATGCCGATGGTGCGCTTGTCGTGGCGCTGGAGCCGGTACAGGCCCAGGTTCCGTACGCCGCTCTCCGGGTCCTTGGTGTGCGTGAGCCCCAGGTTGAAGAAGGAGCCGCCGTCCTTGGGCCAGGTGAACAGCGCGGGCAGCCGGTCGAGGTCGACGTCGTCGCCGGTGAGCACGACCTCCTGGACGGGGCCGTCCTTGACCTTCCTGGGCGGCACGTGCGTCATCGCGCCGAGCTTCCCGAACGCCTCGCGCACGCCGACGAAGCCGTGCGGCAGCTCGGGCTTGAGCAGGCCGCCGATCTTGCCGGAGATCTCGCCGTACGACTTCAGGCCCAGGGCCTTCAGCAGTCGCCGGTCCGTCCCGAAGACGTTCATCGCGAGGGGCATCGACGACCCCTTCACGTTCTCGAAGAGCAGCGCGGGACCGCCGGACTTCTGCACCCGGTCGACGATCTCCCCGACCTCCAGATACGGATCGACCTCAGCCTTGACGCGCTTGAGGTCACCTTCGCGCTCCAGTGCCCTGAGCAGGGAACGAAGATCGTCGTAAGCCATGGGGTCAAGTATCCCCGAGCGGCTACCCTGGGCCTGAACCCGGGGGCCGCGCCCCCGGCCCCGACGACCGTTTCGCTGGAGAGGGCCCATGCTCCGGGTGCTGATGTTCCTCGTGCCACTGGCGCTGAGCGTGTACGCGTTCATCGACTGCATCAGCACGAAGGAGGACGACATCCGCCACATGCCCAAGCCGCTGTGGGCGATCCTCGTCCTGGTGTTCCCGCTCGTCGGCTCCATCTCCTGGCTGATCGCGGGCAAGAAGCGCAGCCCGGCGGCCGACGGCTGGTCCGGGGTACGGGACCGCCGGCGCCGGCAGTGGGTCGCGCCCGACGACAACCCCGAGTTCCTGAAGTCCCTGGACGAGGACGACGACAGGAAGAAGGGCGACGGGAACAAGCGGGACGAGCCCTGACGGGAGCTTCGACTCCCGGGGCCTGTCGTTCGGATGATGCCGGCGTCGCAGCCGGGCGCGCCTGGCCCGGCTGCACGTGCCCGGGGCCGGCCGGCGTGTGACGGCGGACCGGCGGGGCGTCCTCGCCGAGGGGCCGCCGGCGTCCTCGATCCCTATCCGTCCGCGCGCAGGACCAGGTCCAGCAGCCCGGGGAACCGCGCGTCGAACTCTTCCTTCCGCAGCCGGTTGACCCGCCTGGGCCCCTCGTCGCGCTGCTCCACGAGGCCGGCTCCGCGCAGTACGGCGAAGTGATGGCTGAGGGCCGCCTTGCCGACGGGAACGTCGAAGCTGCCGCAGCTGCGGGACCAGTCGGCCGAGGACGCCAACTCCTTGACCAGCGCTATGCGTACGGGGTCGGCGAGCGCGGCGAGGGCTGCCTGGACGGGGACGTCGTCCGGGTGGGTGTGCTCGGGGGCGGCCCGATGCCCGCTGCCGGTGCGCTGGACCATGCCGTACCCCCTGACCTGTCACCGGCGGGATCCGTCGGATCACCGGTTGCCGAGTGTTGCCTTGTGTTCGATGAAAACCATACACTCCCGAGTGTTCGATCCCTGTTGAACACTCTGGAGAGGTGTTGTCGCCATGCGCGCGGTCGAGGTGCAGGAGTACGGCGGTCCCGAGGTCCTCACGGTCGTGGACACGGAGGTTCCCGAGCCGGGCCCCGGCCAGGTGAGCATCGACGTGGCCTACGCCGGGGTGAACTTCGCCGACCTCAAGGCACGCGCGGAGGGCTACCGGGTGCCGGAGCTGCCGTTCGTCCCCGGCCTGGAGGTCTCGGGACGGGTCCGGGCGGTCGGCGCGGGCGTGACGGACCTGGCCGTCGGGCAGGAGGTGGCCGCGCTGACCGGCGGCGGGGCGTACGCGGACGTGGCCGTCGCCGACGCCTCGACGGTGTTCGCGGTGCCGTCCGGCCTCGACCTGCGCACCGCCGCCACACTGCCCACGGTGGTGCCGACCGCCTACGCCCTGGTGCACTCGGTCGGGCGGTTCCAGCCCGGCGAGAAGGTGCTCGTACAGGGTGCGGCGGGCGGGATCGGCACGGTGGTCGGCCAGTTGGCGCAGGCCGCCGGCGCCGGTGCGGTGTACGGCGTGGTGTCGAGCGAGGCCAAGGCGACGTACGCCCGTGAACACGGGTACGACGAGGTGTTCGTCGGGGAGTTCGAGAAGGCGGTGCGGGCCGCGACGGGCGACCTCGGGGTCGACCTGGTCCTGGACCCGGTGGGCGGCGACACCTTCCGGGCGTCCCTGGCCTCACTGGCGGTCTTCGGCCGGCTGGTCTCCTTCGGGAACGCGAGCTCGGCCGAGCCGTGGCAGGTGGGTCAGGGCGAGCTGTATCCGCGCGGTGTGACGGTGAGCGGCTTCTCGATCCTCTCGCTGGCCGCGACGGCCCCCGCCGCGCTGCGGGCGCTCGCCGGACGCGCTTTCGCCACCGTCGCGGACGGCACGGTGAAGCTGCCGGTCACGGCGGAGTTCGAACTGGGCGAGGCCGCTCAGGCGCATCGCCTCATGGGCGCCCGGACGAGCACCGGGAAGCTGCTGCTGCGGGTGTCCGGCGGCTGAGCGCCTACGCGGCGTAGGTGTCCCGTAGCTCCCGCAGCCGCCGCACCTCACGCTCCGCTGCCTCGCGGCGGCCGGAGTCGAGGGCCATCGTGCCGCGTCCGTAGATGTAGAAGACGTCCTCGCGGATCCGCGGGTCCAGTCCGCGTACCCGCCGCAGTTGGAAGAAGCAGACGTCCAGGGAGAGCTTGGTCCGCGACATCCAGTTGCGTGCCTCGACGGTGAGGCGGTCGCGCAGGACGTCCTTGACGTGGTCGCGGACCAGGCGGTCGGCCTCGTCGGGCCGGGGCTCTCCGGGGTGGTGCGGGTGGTCGGCGAGGTCGTCGGCCCAGTCGGTCAGCGTCCGGACGATGTCCTCGGCCTCGTCGAGTTCGGACGGCCCGCAGCTCATCAGCCGGACCGCCGACGTGCTCGCCCGCTCAGCCCGTTCGCGGCTCTCGGCACACGCCGCCACGAAGGCGGCCAGCGCGCCTCCCCGCTGCCGCAGCTCGGCGAACCGCCATGCCCGCTCCATGCCCGCCAACCGATCTCCTCCGTTCCCGCGGCCCTCGTGACCGCCACGGCGCACCACGCAAGCGCATGTACCGGCGAACGGCCACCGATTTATCGCGCCCGGGACGCCCGAGCGACCGCCGCGCGGGCGGCGAACTCCGTGCCGCGCGGGCCGAGTCGTGGGCCGACGCCACGCTGCGGCGAGGAGCCGTCGTGGCGGTCGGCGACGAAAGCCGATCGTCGCGCCTTCGCGCCCCGGGCGCCCCGCACAGGTCCGCCGTTGCCCTCCCGCTCCCGGCACAGGAGAGTGTGGGCATGGATCAGGCAGAGGCACGCCGATGGCTGGCCACGGCAGTCGCGGAGGCCCGGGCCGGGCTCGCGGAGGGCGGCATTCCGATCGGGGCCGCGCTGTACGGGGCCGACGGCACGCTGCTGGGCCGCGGCCGCAACCGGCGCGTCCAGGACGGGGACCCGTCCATGCACGCCGAGACGGCCGCCTTCCGGGCGGCGGGGCGGCAGCGGTCGTACCGCGGAACGACCATGGTGACGACGCTCTCGCCCTGCTGGTACTGCTCCGGTCTGGTCCGGCAGTTCGGCATCGCGCGGGTGGTGATCGGCGAGGCGGTCACCTTCCACGGCGGGCACGACTGGCTCGCCGAGCACGGCGTGGAGATCGTGCTGCTGGACGATCCGGAGTGCGTCGACATGATGCGCGACTTCATCCAGAACCATCCGGCACTGTGGAACGAGGACATCGGTGAGTGAGCCACGCATTCCGACCATCGATCTCAGGCCCTGGCTCGAAGGTGACGCCGAGGCACGCGCGAGGATCGCCCGCACCGTCGACGAGGCCCTGCGTACCGCCGGGTTCCTCCTGGTCACCGGGCACGGGGTGGACCCGGCGCTGCGGGCCCGCGTCCGCACGGCCGCCCGCGCCTTCTTCAGACTCCCGACCGAGGTCAAGCAGCGCTACGCGGCGAAGGTCGGCGGACGCGGCTGGCTCGGGCCGGGGGCCGAGGCCAACGGGTACTCGGAGGGCACCGAGACCCCGCCGGATCTGAAGGAGTCCCTGACCTTCGCGACGCACGAGCCCTTCGAGGACCCGGTCGTCAACGCCGAGTGGTACGCGCCGAACGTCTATCCCGCTCAGGTGCCGGAACTGCGGGCGCTGTGCGAGGAGTACCTGGCGCGGATGGGCGAGCTGGAGAACCGGTTGCTCTCCCTGCTCGGCGAAGCCCTGGGCCTCGAACCGGACTTCTTCACCCGGCACATGGACCATCCGACGTACGGCTTCAACATCAACTGGTACCCGGGCACCGAGGTCGTCGGGCAGCCGGCGCCCGGCCAGTTCCGCATCGGACCGCACACCGACTTCGGCACCGTCACGATCCTCGACCGGCAGGCGGGCAAGGGCGGGCTGCAGGTCTACACCGACCCCGCGGACGGTGGCGCCGGGTGGGAGGACGCGCCGTACGACCCGGAGGCCTTCACCATCAACATCGGTGATCTCATGGCCCGTTGGACCGGCGACCGCTGGCGGTCCGGGCGGCACCGCGTGCTGCCGCCGCCCGCCGACGCGCCCGCCGAGGAGCTGATGTCCCTCGTCTACTTCGGGGAGTGCACGCCCGGGACGCTCGTCGAGTCCGTACCCGCCCCGGTGGGCCGGGTGGCGTACGAGCCCGTCGACTCCCACGTGTACCTGCGGCAGAAGCTGGACTCGATCACCGTGGGCTGATCACGGCGACCGTTTCCGGGAAAGCCTGCCTCCTTGCCGCACACGGGTCAGGGGCCCGCCGCGAGTACGCCGATCAGCCGCTCGAAGCGCTCCCGCCAGCGTGGCTCCGGTTCCTCCTCGTCCTGGAACTCATGGGTGAAACGCAGGACGGAACCCTCGTCCCCGTCCCGCTCCAGATGGAACCTGATCCGGCCGCCGCCCTCCACCGTGTACTCGGCGACCCGCTCCACGTCCCACGCGGTGATCCGGCCCTCCCCCACGTCCCGCAGCGTGATCGCGCCGCCGAGGTGGGGTTCGAGGACGTCGGCCGGGGTGAACCAGGACGCGAGGCCGTCCGGGGTGGCCAGCGAGGGCCAGACCGCCTCCATGGGGCGGGGGAGCCGTACGAGGAGGTGCAGGATGTGGGTGTTCCCGTGGGTCTGGCTGATGCCCTGTTCGATCGAACCGGTCATGACACCAGCCTGACCCCGCCGGGCGCGAAACGCACCCCTTACGTTCGCTGACCTGCTCTGTCGACGAAAGCGGTCCCCGGGGCCGCGGTCACACTCCGGCGTACGAGTGCTTGCCGGAGACGAAGATGTTGACGCCGTAGTAGTTGAACAGCCAGCAGCCGAAGGCGATCAGGGCCAGATAGGCGGCCTTGCGGCCCTTCCAGCCGGCCGTGGCACGGGCGTGCAGGTAGCCGGCGTAGGCGACCCAGGTGATGAAGGACCAGGTCTCCTTGGGGTCCCAGCCCCAGTAGCGGCCCCACGCGTCGCCCGCCCAGATGGCGCCCGCGATGATCGTGAACGTCCACAGCGGGAAGACGGCGGCGTTGACGCGGTAGGAGAACTTGTCCAGCGACGCCGCGGCGGGCAGCCGGTCGAGCACCGAGTTGGCGAAGCGGCCCGGGGTACCGCCGCTCGCCAGCTTGTTCTCGTACGAGTCCTTGAAGAGGTACAGCAGCGTGGAGACCGCGCCGAGGTAGAAGACCGCGCCGCAGAAGATCGCCGTGGAGACGTGGATGTACAGCCAGTACGAGTGAAGGGCGGGAACCAACTGGTCGCTCGCGGTGTACAAGACGGTGACGGCGAGACCGAGATCGAGGAGGACCGTGGTGATCAGGAACAGCCCGAGCCAGCGCACGTTCTTCTTCAGGGCGAGCAGCGCGAGGTACACGCCGACGGCCACCGTCGAGAAGGTGATGTTGAACTCGTACATGTTGCCCCAGGGCGCCCGCTGCACCGACAGTGCCCGGGTGAGCACACCACCGAACTCGATCAGGAACGCGAGGACGGTGAGGGAGATGGCGATACGCCCGTAGAGGTCCCCCTGCTCGTCCCCACCGTGGGCACCGGGACCGTCCGGCACGTCCCGCTGCCCGCCCGTGGCCCGCACGACGACCTTCGGCCGCTCCAGTACGGCGGTCGCGCCACCCTTGGTCACGGTGACGGCCGGCGCCTCGGCCTTCTTCGGCTTCGCCGGGGTGAGCGCGGCGGCCGTGCGGCCGACCTTGCTGCGGCTGCCGAAGAGCCATTCGGCGATGTACGCGAAGAAGGCCAGGGTGTACACGGCCATCGACGAGTAGATCAGCGTGTTGCTGATGCTCGCGAGGTTTTCGTTGGTGGCGGCGGCCAGCTCGGTCGCGGCGGCGAGAGTCACTTGGTCTCAGCCCCTTCGGCGTGTGCGACTTGGGGGTCGGGGGTGGGGGTGGGGGTGTCGTCGTCGGAGCCGTCGGCCGGTGAGCCGTCGTCCCGCGAGTGGTCGTCGGCGTCGGGTGCGCCGGGGACCTGCTCGTAGAGGACTCCGGCGAGGTCACCGAGTTCCTCGGGCACCTTGGCGGACTCGCTGCGGCCGAGCCCGGCCATCTCGACGACGGTGACACCGTCGGCGCCGGTGGTGGCCCGCACCCACACGCGGCGGCGCTGGATGAACAGGGAGGCGGCGAGGCCGAGGATCGCGGCGATCGAACCGGCGAGCGCCCAGCCGCTGCCGGGCTGGCGGGCGACCTGGAAGCCGGCCCACTCCTTGATGTCCTTCTCGAAGGTGATCGAGCCGGCGCCGTTCGGAAGCTTCATGGTCTCGCCGGGGCGCAGGTTCTCCCGGAGCTGTGCGCCCTTGGCGTCCTTGAAGCCCTTCAGCTTCTTCTTGTTCAGCTGGTACACGCTCTGCGGCAGGCCCGAGTTCACACCGAGCTCACCGTGGTAGGCCTCCAGGTTCATGATCGGGCTGAGCAGTGCGGGGAACTGCGAGGCGACTTCGTTGCCCTTGACGTAGGTGGGGAGGAAGAAGGCCTGGAAGCCGAGCTGGTCCCACTTGCCCTTGGCGTCGCGGTAGCCGTCCATGACCTTGATCGCGCCGGTGGAGGTGACGTTGCCGTCCAGTGGAAGGAGGGGCACGGCGTCGTGGAAGACCACCTCGCCCCTGCCGTCGCGGACCGTGATCACGGGGGCGTAGCCGTGGCTGACCAGGTAGACCTTGGAGCCGCCGATCTCCAGCGGCTCGTTGACCTTGACGGTGGTCTTCCTGTCCTTGCCGAAGGCGCCCACGCTGTAGGTGAGGTCGGCCTCGTAGGTGCGCGGGGTACCGCGGTTGGGGCCGCTCGCCTCGTAGGTGCCCTTGAAGTTCTTCAGGGTGAAGCTGAACGGGTCGAGGTCGTCCTGCCTGAAGAGGCTGCCGGACTTGAAGTCGTCGTACTGGGTGAGCGTGTTGGAGAAGCCGTCGCCCTCGACGATCAGCTTGTTCCCCTCGGACTTGTACAGCTGGCCCCAGGCGAAGGCGGTCAGCATCACGATCAGCGCGATGTGGAAGGCGAGGTTGCCGACCTCGCGCAGATAGCCCTTCTCGGCGGCGACGGCGTCACCGGTGAGATGGGCGCGGAAGCGGCGCTTCTTCAGCAGGGCGAGCGCGGCCTCGCGGACCTGCTCGGGCTCGGCCTCGGTGCGCCAGGTGGTGTGGGCGGGCAGCCGGGTCAGGCGCCTCGGGGCGGCCGGCGGGCGGCCGCGCAGCTGGCCGACGAACTGCCAGGTACGCGGGACGATGCAGCCGATGAGGGAGACGAACAGCAGGATGTAGACCGCGGAGAACCACACCGAGCTGTAGACGTCGAAGAGGCCGAGCTTGTCGTAGATCGGCGAGAGCGTCTCGTGGGCCTTGCGGAACTCGGCGACCTTGGTCTCGTCGATACCGGACTGCGGGATGAGCGAGCCGGGGATCGCGCCGAGCGACAGCAGCAGGAGCAGCAGCAGCGCGACCCGCATCGAGGTGAGCTGTCGCCAGAACCAGCGGATCCAGCCGATCACGCCGAGGGAGGGCAGGTTCGCGATCTCCTCGGCCGGGGCGGTGGAGAGCTGGGAGCCGGCGGCGCCCAGGTCCTGGTCCACGGACCGGCCCGGGGTGTTGTCGGGCACGCCGGTCTTGGTGTCGCTCATCGAGTCAGATCCCCACAGTGAAGCCGTCGGACCAGACCTGCATCTCCTGCACGATGCGGTCCCACGCGCCGGTCAGCAGCAGCACACCGGTCACGATCATCATCGTGCCGCCGATGCGGAGCACCCAGACATAGTGGCGCTTGACCCAGGCGAAGGCGCCGAGGGCCTTGCGGAAGGCTACGGCAGTGAGGACGAACGGGATGCCGAGGCCGAGGCAGTAGGCGACGGTCAGTATGGCGCCGCGTCCGGCGCTGGCCTCGGTGAAGGCGAGCGTCTGCACGGAGGACAGGGTCGGTCCGATGCAGGGCGCCCAGCCGATGCCGAACAGCGCGCCGAGCAGGGGTGCCCCGGCCAGCCCGGTGGCCGGCCTGGTGTGGAAGCGGAACTCCCGCTGGCTGAGCCAGGGCATCAGTCCCATGAAGAAGACGCCCATGAGCACCATGAGGACGCCGAGGACCTTCGTCAGGACGTCCTTGTTCTCCTGGAGGGTCGAGCCCCAGTAGCCGAACAGGGCCCCGCCGGAGACGAAGACCGCGGTGAAGCCGAGCACGAACAGGGAGGCACCGGCGACCATCCGGCCGCGCCGGGCCTCGGCCAGGTCGGTGCCGCTGACTCCGGTGACGTAGGAGAGATATCCGGGCACCAGTGGCAGGACGCACGGGGAGAAGAAGGAGACGAGGCCGCCGAGCACGGCGATCGGGAGGGCGAGCAGCAGGGCGCCGTGCATCACGGTGCCGTTGTACTCCGCGGCGAGCGTGGTGACTGCGCTCACGTCACTTCTCCGCGAGGACGGGCTTGATCATGCTGCGCAGTGTGTCCTCGCTGAGGGCCTGCAACGCCCGCGCCGCGATCCGCCCCTTCCGGTCGATGACGAGCGTGGAGGGGATCAGCTGCGGGTTGAGCGTGCCCTTCTCGAAGCGGAGCATCTGCTTGCCCGTCGGGTCGTACAGGCTCGGGTAGGTGACCCCGAACTCCTTCTCGAAGGCCTTCGCGGGGGTGGTACTGGTGTCACGGGTGTTGATGCCGACGAACTCGACACCCTGGCCCTTGAGGTCCTCGTAGACGGTCTGGAGGTTCTTCGCCTCGGCCCGGCAGGGCGGGCACCACGCTCCCCACACGTTGAGCACGAGGATCTTGCCCTTGTAGTCGGCCGTGCTCAGCTGCTTGCCGTAGATGGTCTTGCCGGACAGTTCGGGCGCGTCGGCGCGCTCGCCCTGAGGGACCGTGGCGATGCCGTTGTTGCCGGTGACGAAGTTGGTGTCGCCACCGCCCCCGGACGTACCGCCCGAACTGCACGCGGACAGGGTCAGCGCGGCGACGGCGGCGCTGGTGGTGGCGAGCAGGGCGACACGGCTCGGGGCGCGACGGGCGGCACTCATGTGAAAAGTTTCGCATGCCCGTTCTGGGGATCTTGCGCACCCCCCTTGCGGGCGGAAACCCGCATTTCAGGCGGCGTTCTCGGACCCCGTGGAGGAGCCGGTGGAGCCGCCCTTCATGAACGCGTTCCAGCCGCCCGCGGGCTCCTGTCCGACCTCCAGGGTGCGCAGCCTGGCGAGCACGTCCGGCTTCTGTACGTCCATCCAGTCCACGAACTGCCGGAACGACACGAGCCGGATGTCGGCGCCCTTCTCCTTCTCCCGCGCGATGTGCTTGAGGGCCTCCTCGACGGCGTCCATGTAGATGCCGCCGTTCCACTGCTCGAAGTGGTTGCCGATGAAGAAGGGGGCGCGGTTGCTCTCGTACGCCCGCTTGAAGCCCTGGATGTAGGCCTGCGCCGACTGCTCCCGCCAGCCCGGGTAGTTGTGGCTGGGCGCCTTCGTCGAGTTGATCGACTGGTTGGCGAGCATGTTGTAGTCCATGGAAAGGACTTCGAACGAACGTCCGGGGAAAGGTATCTGCTGCAACGGAAGGTCCCACAGCCCCTGCTTCTTCGCCGGCCACACCTGGCGCCCGCCGGGCGAGGAGGCGTCGTAGCGCCAGCCCAGTTCACGGGCGGTGGGCAGCAGGTTGTCCTGGCCGAGCAGGCAGGGGGTACGGCCGCCGACGAGTTCCTTGTCGTAGTCGAAGGGCAGGGACGGCAGATCGGTCCATCCGGAGTTGGTCCGCCACTCCTTCACGAAGGACTTGGCCTGCTCGATCTCGCTGCGCCACTGCTTCGGGGTCCAGTTGCCGACGGTGCCGGTGCCGCCGCAGAAGTGGCCGTTGAAGTGGGTGCCTATCTCATGGCCGTCCAGCCAGGCGCGGCGGACGTTCTTCAGGGTCGCCTTGATGTGCTCGTCGGTGAGGTAGCCGATGTCGGAGGCGCCGCGCGGGTTGTTCGGGGGCTCGTAGAGGCGCTTCTTCGACTCGGGGAGCAGGTAGATCCCCGAGAGGAAGAACGTCATGTGCGCCTCGTGCTCCTTGGCGAGGTCGAGGAAGCGCGGGAAGAGGCCGTTGCCGACCTCGCCGGCGCCGTCCCAGGAGAAGACCACGAACTGAGGCGGTTCCTGGCCCGGCTCCAGCGGCTCGGGCCTGGCCGGCTGGTTCGGCTGCTTGCCGGTGTACGAGGTGGAGCCGTCGCCGATGGGGCGTGCCGGGTCGGAGTGGGCGCCGGGCCGGTTGTCCTTCCGGCCGGCGGAACCTTTGTCGCCCTTCGATCCGTCTGACGACGTGAGGGTGCCGCAGCCGGCGAGACCGGCGGCCGCCGCGGCACCCGCACCGAGCCCGAGCATTCCCCTTCGGGTGAGCCTGCGCATTGCATCCCCATTCGTACACATCCGCTGGTGGTCACCCAGTCAGAGGACATGAGGAACGGGGAGGTTCCGCCAACTAGTACATAGTTCGTCACCAATGTCACGAACGTGTCTTCGGGGCGGTGGAGCCCGTAGGGCTGTCGGCGGGTGCTACGCGCCGAAGGCCTTGCCCTTCCCCTTCGCCGGCTTCGCACCGGCGCGAAGATGGGCCGGGACCAGATCGATGGCGGGCTCGGTGTAGCCGACGGAGACGATCCTGTCGCCCTGGTAGGTGAAGGTCGTCAGGGACGCGAGCGTGCACTGCCGCTTGCGCGGGTCGTGCCACAGCCGCCGCTTCTCGACATGGCTGCGCACGATCCAGATCGGCAGCTGATGGCTGACCAGCACGGCCTCGTGCCCACGCGCGGCGTCCTTGGCGGAGCCCAGCGCGCCCATCATCCGGATGACCTGGTCGACGTAGGGCTCGCCCCAGGACGGCTTGAAGGGGTTGAACAGGTGCTTCCAGTTCTCGGGCCGCCGCAGTGCGCCGTCCCCCACGCCGAAGGTCTTGCCCTGGAAGACGTTGTCGGCCTCGATGAGCCGGGCGTCGGTGGCGAGGTCGAGCCCGTGCGCCTTGGCGATCGGCGTCGCCGTCTCCTGCGCCCGCTCCAGCGGGGAGGCGCAGACGTACGTGATGTCACGGGAGGCCAGGTGCTCGGCGACCCGGTCGGCCATCTGCCGCCCCAGCTCCGACAGGTGGTATCCGGAGAGCCGGCCGTAGAGGAGCCCGTCCGGGTTGTCGACCTCGCCGTGCCGCATGAGGTGGACGACGGTGATGTCGCCGTCGTTCTTCTCGACGCCGTTGTCGCTGCCGGCGTTCTTGTCGATGTCGTTGCTCATGCCGCCGTGGCCTCCGCCGCCGCTCGGGCCGCCGCCGGGAGGGCGTCGGCGATCCGCTGGACGGCCCGGTCGTCGTGGGCCGTGGAGACGAACCAGGACTCGAAGGACGACGGCGGCAGGTAGACGCCCTGGGCCAGCATCGCGTGGAAGAAGGCGGTGAAGCGGAAGGACTCCTGCCGCTTGGCGTCCTCGTAGTTCCGTACCGCCCGGTCCGTGAAGAAGACGGAGAACATGTTGGAGGCGTTCTGCAGCCGGTGGGCCACGCCTTCCTTCGTCAGCGCCTCGGTGACGAGGGACTGGATGGTCTCCGACACGGCGTCGACCTTGGCGTACGCGGCCTCATCGAGGAGCCGCAGCTGGGCGAGGCCCGCGGCGGTGGCGACCGGGTTCCCGGAGAGGGTGCCGGCCTGGTAGACGGGCCCGGCGGGCGCGAGGTGGGCCATGACATCGGCGCGACCGCCGAACGCGGCGGCCGGGAAGCCGCCTCCCATCACCTTGCCGAAGGTCATGAGGTCGGGCCGCACCCCGTCGACGCCGTACCACCCGGCTCGGCTGGTACGGAAGCCGGTCATGACCTCGTCGGAGATGTAGAGCGCGCCGTTCTCCCGGCAGGCGTCCTTCAGTCCCTGGTTGAAGCCGGGGAGCGGCGGGACGACGCCCATGTTGCCGGGCGAGGCCTCGGTGATGACGCAGGCGATCTCACCGGGGTGGCGGTGGAAGGCCTCCTGCACGGCTTCGAGGTCGTTGTACGGCAGGACGATGGTGTCGCCGGCCTGGGCACCGGTGACGCCGGGGGTGTCCGGAAGCGCGAAGGTGGCGACCCCCGACCCGGCCGCGGCGAGCAGCGAGTCGACGTGCCCGTGGTAGCAGCCGGCGAACTTGATCACCTTGGTCCGCCGGGTGAACCCGCGGGCGAGCCGGATGGCCGACATGGTGGCCTCGGTCCCGCTGGAGACCAGCCGCACCTGCTCCAACGGCTCGATCCGGTCCACCATCTCCTCGGCGAGCGCGACCTCGCCCTCACCGGGAGTACCGAAGGAGGTGCCGCGGGAGACGGCGTCCTGCACGGCGGCGACGACCTCGGGGTGGGAGTGCCCGAGGATCATGGGGCCCCAGGAACAGACGAGGTCGACGTACTCACGCCCGTCGGCGTCGGTCAGGTAGGGACCGGCGCCGGACACCATGAACCGGGGCGTACCGCCCACGGCACGGAAGGCGCGCACCGGGCTGTTCACGCCGCCCGGCGTGACGGCTGCCGCACGGTCGAACAGGGCCTGCGAGGCAGGCGCATCGTATGGATAGGGCGTTCCTGAAGAGGGCGCTTCGCTCATGACCTGCGACTACTCCGACCTTCTCTGACCTTCTGCGACGTTTGACGGACTCCGGTTGCCAGTGACCTCCTCAGGGTAGGCCAGCACAAGGTGACGACAGCGGGCCACCGCCCGGCGACCGGTCTCACAGCGGCCCGCCCCCGCGATCTGCGAGACTGGGGGGCGATACACACAGCTCATGCGGGGTGTGGTGGTCAGGGACTGAAAAGATCCTGCGGACAGGTGTTTCAGCGCACGTTTCGGCGGGCGGCCGTGGGGGAGGTCACTGACACGATGATCGGGTTGCGCGGCGGGGGCCACGGGTCCTAGAAAAGCAGTCGGGTGGAGATATGCATCGCGGTGGCGGACTGGGCGAGGGGACTGATGACCTGGGTCCTCGACGTGCCCGGCGGGGAAGGCACCGGCGCGACGCGGAGGATTCGAACGAACCACGTCAGGGACACGTAGTACCGGATATGCCGGGTGTACCGAACGAGTCAGAGCGGGCCGACCACCGTCACGTTGATCGGCTGAGGGCGAGCAGGAATGGTGGTCGGGTGGGGGTGACGTACAAGTACTTCGGCGCGCCGGACGGGGCGACCGCGGCCCGCGTCCCCATCTCGATGCGCCCCGAGGAACTCGGCGGCGACGAACTCGGCATGAACGGCATGTTCACCAAGATCAAGCCGGAGACGATGGCCGCGATGGTCCTGACCGGCATCGAGGGTGTCCCCCTGCACAAGGTGCCGCCGCTGGAACTCGTCGTCCTGCACCCCGACTACGCCGTGGTCAAGCTCCCGATGACGGTCGTGGACCCGCTGCGCGGCATAGGAGAGGAAGCGGTCGGCGCGGCCGCGTTCATCTGGTCGACGGTGCCGGACCGGGGCGGGCCCCGGGACGCGTTCAACGTGTACCAACTGCTGCACGAGTGGCAGGACTTCAGCCATCGACTGCATGAGGCGGGACATCAGCCGTACTGCCTGGTGTGGCCCTGATCGGCTCTGAGCTGGGGTTTCTTGCGGGTTGGGCGGGGTCTTCGGACCTCGCCCTTTTGGGTGCCGGGGAGGGCCGTCAGGCGGCCAGGGCACATTGAGGGCACATTGGTTTTGCTGGGGGTGCTGATGTGCCCTGGGCTGCGGGTGGGTCGCCGTCGTTTTCCGCCTCGGCTTCCGTTTCCGTGAAGGCGTCGTCGATCGCCTTGCGGGTGCGGGTCTCGCTGGACGGCAGCAAGTGCGTGTACGTCCGGAGCGTGAAGCCCGGGTCCGAGTGGCCGAGGTACTCGGAGAGCGCCTTTATGCTCTCACCCGCGTCCAGGAGCACGGAGGCGTAGGCGTGCCGGAGGGCGTGCATCCCGTCTTCGGGGGCCGCCTGGAGGTACCTCGCACCGCGCTCGCGGGGAGGGATCACGCCAGCGGCAGCCAGAGCGCGCTTCCAGTCGCCCATGTTGAAGACGCTGCGGTTGTAGGCCCGCCCCTTCTGGTCGACGAAGAGGAGACGGAAGGTCTTCGGCTCGCCGTCCGGCTTGGCCCACGGCAGGGTGACCTCGACCGGCGGGAACTCCTTCGTGTGGGCCTTGAGGGCGGCAGCAAGCTGGGCCGGTAGAGGCACAGATCGGATCTTGTTCCCCTTGGGCAGGGCGAAGACGGGCTTCGTGCCGACGAGCCGTACCTGGCGGTTGACGTGGATCCAGCCGGTCTTGAAGTCGATGTCCTCGACGGCAAAGCCGAAGACCTCGCCCTGACGCAGGCCGCAGCCAAAGGCGAGCTTGCCGCCGGCCTGGAAGCGCTTGGGCAGGCCGGCGAGGACTGCCCGGACGCGCTCCAGCGGCCAAGGGATGATCTTCTTCTTGGTCGCGGTCGGCAGCTTGACCGACTTCGCCTTGCAGGGGTTCTTCGGCAGGAGCCCATCCTCCACGGCCGCGCCGAGGATGCTGGAGAGGATGTCGAAGATGCCCTCGATCGTCGACACCTCCAGGCGGGCGTCCTGGAGGGTGCGGATCCAGCCCTGGATGACCGAGGGCTGGTTGAGGGAACGAAGCTCGCGTCGCCCGAGGTGCTCGACGATGTGGTTGCGGACCGTTGCCTCGTAGCGGAGGGCTGTCGTCGGACCGACGGAGTTCGCGTCCAACCACTTCTGTGCGTAGGCGCCGAGCGTCTGCTTCGTCTCGGCTGGCACGACGTAGGAACCGCGCCGGATCTCGACGTCGACCTCAGCGGCCCGGTTGTCCGCCTCAGCCTTGGTGTCGAAGTTTTCCTTGCGCTGGCGGCCGTCCAGATCGCGGTAGCGGACCTGCCACCGCTTGCCGACGCCATGATCGGCGGTGGGGACCATCTGCCGCGTACGGCTCTTGTGTTCACCGCACTCGGCCTCGGTGGGCTTGGGGTGGGACTTGTGCCAGCGGTCGTACACGTCAGCCAAGAAGGACCCCCTGAATGCGCTCCCAGGTCCGGAGCGGAGAGGTCTCCAGAGGCAGCAGGACTGCGTGCGAGACGCCGAGGGCGGCGGCGATCGCGACGAGGTCGTCGACGTCACAGCGGCGGTGGGCGCGCTCGGTGCGGCTGAGGGCTGTGTTACACATCGGGCGGCCCAGCGCGGTGCATCGGGCAGCCAGCTGGTGCTGGGTCAGGCCGCGCGCGATGCGTATTCGCTCTATGGCGCGGGCGGCGTGGAGGCCGGCGGGGCCTATTTCAACGGGTCGAGTTGCCATGACAGGTAGCTGTAACTTGCAGCCGACCTTTATGGCAAGAGTTGGCTCTAAAACTCTACAGAAGTCGTTGCAGGGTGACCGTGGGGCGGCGTGGCGTTTATCTCGCCCATTCACGAGGCACGGACGAGTAATTCCGGGAGTCGCCGTGCTAACTTGCCGTCACGCGTGAACTTTGGGCGTTTTGAGCCGGTAACCGATGATGTGCTCACCGCTTGCTTCAGCTCACCTGATCACCTGCCCAGACAGGCTCCGGCCTGCACCAACCGACGAGACGGGCCCGGTCGGTGCCCCCCGGGCGATCAGGGATGAGGAGGTAGTCGCCAACTTTTTGGTCAACGGCCGATCCACCTCTACGGTTATTACCCCTCCCAGCCACGCCGAGGGAATTAGTGGAGAGTTTTAGAACCAACGCTGGACTTCTTCGCTGGCGGTGTGGCTGTGTTGTCCAGGCACGCTGTCCAAGACCGAAAAGGAGCCCTGTGCCGAATACCTCTCTCCGCAGCGCGAACGCCCCTTCCTCCGCCGACGCTGCCCGGCGCGGCCCGTTGGCCACCCCGGCGGAAGTCGCTGCCTATCTCGGGGTGCCGGTGAAAACGCTCTACCAGTGGAAGTACCGGGGCCTCGGCCCCAACGTGCACAAGGTCGGCCGCCACCTCCGCTACCGCTGGTCCGAGGTGGACGCCTGGGTGAACGCCCAGTCCGCGTACGACCTCACGGCCTGAAGCCGCCCTGCCGGGACAGCGAAGCGGCTCTCCGCGAGCCACCGCCGAGAGCCACAGAGTCCCCGCCCCCATCGCCCTTGAACGATCGAATCGGTGGGCCGGGCCTTGCCCGTCCGGCCCACCGGGAAGGAACGCCTATGGACGAATCTACGTCCCCCGACTCCTCCGCCGCATCCTCGATACCCACCTGGCCGCCCGTCGCCGCCCTGGGCCAGGACGCCACCGCGAAAGCCTCGACCTCGGAGGACGACGAGCCACGGCAGCCCGGAGAAGGCGCACAGCTACTGGACGAGCTGCAGGAAGCCATCGCGCGGTACGTGATCCTGCCCAGCAGTGAGGCGCTGACCGCCGTCACGCTGTGGGTGGCGGCCACGCACATCCAGCCCGCCCTCCAGCACGCACCTCGCCTCGCCGTGGTCGGGCCTGCGAAGCGGTGCGGTAAGTCCCGCCTGCTGGACGTGCTCACCGAGACTGTGCGCGAGCCGCTGATCACGGTCAACACCAGCCCGGCGGTGGTCTTCCGCGCCATCGGTGCGGACCCGCCCACCCTGCTGGTGGACGAGGCCGACACCATCTTCGGCAGCATCAAGGCCGCCGAAAAGAACGAGGAGCTGCGTGGCCTCCTCAACGCCGGCCACCAGCGCAACCGGCCCGCCCTGCGGATCTCCGGGCCGGAGCACAAGCCGCAGGCGTTCCCCACCTTCGCCATGGCCGCGCTCGCCGGCATCGGGGACCTGCCGGACACGGTCATGGACCGGGCCATGGTGATCCGAATGCAGCGGCGCAAGCCAGGTGAGCGGGTGGAACAGTTCCGCTCCCGCCGCGACATACCCGCCCTGCACGCCCTACGTGACCGGCTGACTGCCTGGCTGCGCCCGCTGATGGACACCGCAGCCGACCTGGTGCCGCCGATGCCGGTGCAGGACCGTGCGGCCGACACCTGGGAACCGCTGGTGGTCGTCGCCGAACTGGCAGGCGACTCCTGGCCGGAGCGAGCACGCGAAGCGTGCGTGGCCATGTGTGCCGCCGAGGTCGGCCAGGACGACGAGTCCAACGTGAAGACACGCCTGCTGAAGGACATCCGCCGCGTCTTCGCGTGCTACGGCGATCCTGACACCGTGCGCACGCGGGACCTGCTGGAAGAGCTACTCAAGGACCAGGAGGCGCCGTGGGCGGAGTACCGCAACACCGGTCTGACCCCGCGCTACCTGGGGATCCTGCTGAAGGACTTCGGTATCCAGGCAGCCGTCCTCCGCTTCGAAGGCGGACGGCAGGCCCGGGGATTCACCCACGCACAGTTCACCGATGCCTGGGCCCGCTACTGCCCCGAGGAGCAGCCACCCGACGGCGGTGAGACCACACGTCACGGGTCGGCCGTACACCCGTAAACACCCGTCGCACACGTCGCACCGCAGGTCATCCCCGTGACGGGTCCGGCAACTGTGACGGGTCCTCCCGTATCACGCCAGGCTCCCGTACCTGCCCTGACCAGGCATGCGACGGGTGCGACGAGTCCGCCGCCCTCCCCACTGGCAACCCCGCACCGCGCCTAGGCACCCGTCTCCCCCTGGAGTACCACGCTTGCCCTCACGCACCGCCCAAGCCCCCGTGCCGCCAGTGACCGTAGCGATCCGCCTCGGGGTCGCCCTGGTCGGCACGATCGGCTTCGCCCTCTCCTACGACGCCCTGCGGCAGATGGCCGTCGCCATCCACATCCGCGGAGTCCTCACCTACGCCTTCCCCCTCGTGATCGACGGGTTCATCGCCATCGGCGTCGCCGCCCTGCTCATCCTCCGTACCGCGCCCTGGCGTTCTCGCCTGTACGTCTGGGCACTGGTCGGTCTCGCCACCGTCACGAGCATCTGGGCGAACGCTCTGCACGCCGTCCGCCTCAACCAGCAGGCACACACCGCCGGGCTCCATCTGGACGATGTCACCGTCGGCGCCCTGTCCGCGATAGCTCCGCTCGCCCTGGCCGGCGCGGTCCACCTCGACCTCGTCATCCGCCGCCACCCCACGAGTCTGCGCGAAGAGGCCGCCGCCACACCGGGCCACAACTCCTCTGGCCACAGCCACAACGGCACGCACAGCGCCATGCGGCCTGCCCGTTCGCAAGACGATGACTTCCTGCCGAAGGAGGCACAGAGCTCGCGTGACGTGGCCGAGCGCCCAGACCTGGCGGAGGCAGCCGCCAACGTGCCGCGGGCCCCGAAGCCGCTCTCCAAAGACGAGGGCCACGAACGGGATGTCACCTTCGACGAACTCCTCGCCATCGCCCGCACCGCACCGCTGGGACGCGGGGACCGTGCCTCACGCCGCAACATCGAGGCGGCCATCCGAGCCGCTGAGTACCGCATCGGCAAGGACCGTCTCACTCAGCTCAAGGACCGAGTACAGGCCGAACTCGACCGGGCTGCCCGCCAGCGACAGGCCGAGCCCGACACGGCCCCCGTCGGCACGCGCTGAGGGCCGCCGCCCCACCCCGATCGACCCCCTCCGCTCGTTCCCGCACAGCCCGGAGCGGGGACGAGCGGCCCACTAGGCGACACGGCCTCGCCCCCCAACACCGCACGGAGAACCCCTCAATGCACGACCAGCACCCCGAACTCGCCACCGACCGGACGCAGATGATGACCATCGCCACCAGCGCAGCAAGGTATGGCGTTGGACCGTCCAAGGGCCGGTCCAACGCAGGCACCTCCGCCCCGGGGGTGGCGGAGGACCTCGGGCACCAGGGGGTGCCCGAGGAGGTAACGCCCGGCGACGCAGCCGAACAGTCGCCCGCCGCCCCCGCCGACGAAGTCACCCTGCGTCGCATCGCTCGCCGCCGTACCCGCGAGAGCGTCCAGCGCAAGCAACGTGTCGATGTCCGCTACAGCAGCGATGAGAAGGCCCGGATCCTTACCCGTGCCCGCAAGATGGGCATCGCCGGCGCCCACCTCGTCGGCGCAGTGATCACGGCCTACCTCGACGGTGATCTCGCCGTGGGCCTGGCCGGGCAGCGCACCCAGCTCGATGACTGCCTCGACAAGCTCGACGCCCTACGGGCCGAAGTCGCGCGCATCGGCAACAACGTCAACCAGATCGCGCACCGCCTCAACGCCGGAGGCGATCCACACCCTGTGGACGCCATCGTCCTCGCCCAGACCGAACGCACCCTGGTCGCCGTCCGCGGCGCCATCAGCGACATCGCGCAGACCATGAACCACGCCGTCTCCGTGAAGGCGGCCTGGTGATCGCCAAGATCGGCAGCGGCAAGAGCACCGCCGGTCTGATCCGATATCTGTTCGACACGAGGAAGGCCAAGGACCACACCGACCCGCACCTGGTCGCCTCCTGGGACGGCTTCGCGCCCGACCCCGGCCGGGCCGACGACTTCGACGCCACAAAGAAGCGCCTCGTGGCTGACCTCGACGTGCGGGTCAAGCAGGCCCGCCGACTGGGCCGGGCGCCCGAGCGGCACGTGTGGCACTGCTCGGTACGTGCCGCGCCCGGCGACCGGCACCTCACCGACGCCGAGTGGGCCGACATCGCCCACCGGATTGTGGCGGCCACCGGCATCGCGCCACAAGGCGATCCAGATGGGTGCCGGTGGGTCGCCGTCCGCCACGCCGACGACCACATCCACATCGCCGCCACCAAGGTCCGTGGCGACCTGCGCACCGCCCGCCACTGGAACGACTACCTGACCGCGGACAAGGAACTCGCGGCCATCGAGAAGGAATACGGCCTCAAGCAAGTCGTGCGCGGCGACCGCACCGCCGCCAAGCGCCCCACCCGCGCCGAGACGGAGAAGGCCCGCCGCGTCGGCAAGACCCAGACCTCCCGCGAACGCCTGCGCACCACCGTCCGCCAGCTAGTGTCCATCGCCACCAGCCCGGAGGAGTTCCTCCTTCTGCTCGACGGCGTCGAGGGCGTCCTTGTGGACGTGCAGCACTTTCCCTCCGGTGACGTGCGCGGGTACAAGGTCGCCGTGGAGGGCGATACCAACGCCACTGGTGAACCCGTCTGGTTCTCCGGCGCCAAACTCGCCCCCGACCTGCCCTACCCCAAGATTCGCGAACGCCTCACCGCCATCGACGTCGCGCCCGTCACCGAGCCGGGCAGCCGACGCAAGCCCAATCCCTGGCACCAGGCCACCGCCGCGGCCGAGCGCATCCCCCACCACCTCGACCACGGCGACGACGCAACCGCCCAGGCCCACATCGCGGCCTTTGGCGAAGCCATCGACATCCTGCCGCTGCTCGCGCCCAACCACCTGCGGCCACAGCTGCAGCAGGCAGCCACCGCGTTCGAACGTGCCACCCGCTCGCGCATCCGCGCCCAGCAGGACCAGGCCCGCGCTCTCCGGGGCGCCGTCCGCGCCCTGCGCACCACGCCAGTCACCCGCGATGGCGCCGGACTGGCGATGTTCCTCGACATCGCCGTCCTCGTCGTCATCGCCGCAGCGCGCTGGCACCAGGTCCGCCGGCACGACCAGCAGGTCGCCGCCGCGCACCAAGCCCTGGTCCACCTGCATGCCGCCTACCGACAGGCTGCTGCCGAGCCGCTGGCCGCTCTGGCCCAGCGCCAACCACCGGCCCGCACCATCGAACGGCACGCCCAGCGCGTCCTCGTGATGCTGCCCGATCACGCCCAGCAGATCCTCGACGACCCCGCCTGGCCCGCACTGGCCGCCGCCCTGACCGAAGCCGAGACCGCCGGCCACGACCCCGAACAGCTTCTCCAGCACGCCGCACGGCAGCGCACCCTGGACGACGCCCGCTCCACCGCCAGCACGCTCACCTGGCGCATCCAACGCCTCGCCGCCCGGCAGGCCCGCAGCGATCGAGCACGAACCGCGCGAACCGGCACGTATGTGACACCACAACCGGCACAGCCTGGCCAGACACCGCCGAGCCCGTCACAGCCTGGGCCTGCGGAGGCCCCCGCGCGACACCGGTAATTCCGGCACTGGCGGCCTCGCGCCCGCGAGGCCACCAGTGGGTGGAAAGACACCTCTCTCGTCCGCTTCCAGCTTTCGAGTGACGGAGGGCGTCACCGCGCCGTGCTGACCAGAGGCTCCAGCAACTCCAGCGCTTCGTCCCAGCGGAAGCGTTCCGTCGCGCCGCCAGCCCTCGGCCGGTGCGGTTCGCATGAGCCGATCAGAACACCCATGCCCCGCAGCCGATCCAAGCTCTGCTGGTAGGCGGGATGGGCGGCCTGGGCGGAGTTCAGGTAAGGCAGCACCACAGTCGGGATGTCCATGCCGTACGCCTCGCACAGGATGCCCAGGGCGAGGGTGTCGGAGATCCCGGCGGCCCACTTGTTGATCGTGTTGAAGGTGGCGGGAGCGACGGCGATCGCGTCCGCCGGGGGCAGTGGGCGCGGGTCTCCCGGTGAACGCCAGGCGGAGCGGATGGGGTAGCCGGTCTGGGCCTCGATCGCCTTGGTGTCGATGAAGCCGAGTCCCTGCGGTGTGGCGACGACGCCGACGTCCCAGTTGGCCTCCTGGGCGGCGGTGATGAGCTTGCCGACATCTCGGGCAACGCCCGCAGCGCACACGACGACGTACAGGAAGGGCTTCTTGTCCGGGGCGGTCGGTTCGGTCACGCGGGGACTCCCAGTTGGCGGCTGAAGTGGTGCAGTTCCGGCAGGGTACGTCGGCGGTCGCGGGCGGCCATATCGGCGACCAGGTGGCGGACATCGGGGCGGCGGATGTCCTGGGCGGCACAGGTCTCGGCGATGCGCAGGGCCTGGTAGCCGTCGGCGAGGCGGCCCTGCTGGCTGTAGGCGCGGGCCGCCTCGACCCATAGTGCGGCGCGGCGCTCGGGGACCGGGATGTGCCGACGCATGAGGGGCCGGGCCGCCTGAAGGGCGAGGCCGGCGTCGCCGAAAGCCACCAGAGCGCTCAGCTCGTGCAGGGCGACATTGGTCGGGCTGAAGGTGGCCCAGGCGTCGGGCCGGTCGAGAGTGACGTAACGCGAGACTTCCTTCGCCTCACTGAGGAATTCCTTCGTGGCCGCGCGGTCACCGCGACTGCTGGCCGCGGTCACACCGCGCAGGAGCAGCAGTCCCACAGCGGCGAGGTACTTCGGTGAACGCCGGTCGTAGGAGCCGGTGAGCTGGTCAGCGGTGTGCCGAACCAGGGTGACGGCCTCTGTGGCGTGCTTCTCGCGGACCAGAACGTGGGCCTGGACACGGACGCTGGAGGCGAGGACCACCGGATCCCCCGAGCGTTCGGCCTCGGCCATCGCCCGGCCGACGGCGAGCCATGCGTTGCCTTGGTCGTGCTGCTTGAGCAGCAGGCTCGTCGTCGTCTGGTACGCCGTGGCCAGGAGCCGGGACACCGTGTCCCCGTCCGTCGCATCACCGACCGCCAGTCGCAGGTCGGCAATCAGGCTCGGGAGGGTGCGCTCCAACTCCGTGTATTGGCAGGTGTGGAAGAGCCTCAGTGCTGATCCGACGCGTTCGTACAGGACGGCCGTGTCCTGGGGGCCACCGGTGCCCGCAGGGCCGGGACCGGGCAGGAGGGCCTGGACGAGGGCGGTGTGCGAGGCCGAAGAGCCGGCCGGGGCCGCGAGCGCTGCGATGCTCGCGGCGAGGAAGGTGCGGCGGTGCATGTCGTCAGCTTCTCGATCGGCGGCGGAGACGTCCTGAGACGGGGCGAGGCCCAGCTCATGAGGCGGGATGTTCAGTTCCTGCGCGATGGCGCGTAGTACGCGGATGTCCTCCGTGCCGCGACCGCTCTCCAGACGGCTCACCTTGGACTGGTGATACCCCAGCGCTGCGGCCACGCCGTGCTGTGAACGCCGCTGTAACACCCGCGCCCGACGGATCCGGTCTCCGATCCGTCTCGCTTCCCCATGCGCGTCGGCCATCTGCCACGGCTCCTTCCGCCGTCGCTGATCCTGCCTGCTCAATCGAGCATAGATCAGCCGTAGTTGGCCGTGATGCAGCCCCTGCATAAGTCATGCATCGCCCGCGTCAGGTCTCACCACTCACGGCGACGGACTGGTTGCTTGGTGTGGCCCCACCTACACCGGGAGGCCGCTCATGGAAGCGCACCAGCTCGCTCTTTCCCTACCCGCGACGCCCGCCGCAGCAAGCCAGGCCCGGCACCAGGCCGTGGACGCGATAGCGGGCTGGGGCTCGGGACTGGGCGCCGAGGTGGTGCACACAGCCGAACTGCTGGTCAGCGAGCTCGTCACCAACGCGGTCCAGTACGCCGGCACCGGATCCGTCTCGCTCGCGGTCTGTCTCGACGAGGCCGTCCTGCGGATCGAGGTCTGCGACACGAGCCCGGTCCTGCCCCAGCCGGCTCTGCCCGACGCGGACAGCGAGGGCGGCCGGGGTCTGTTCCTCGTCGCCGCTCTCGCCGACCGGTACCACGCCGAACCGACGAAGAACGGCAAGTTCTGCTGGGCCGAGATCGATCTGACCAGCAAACCCAGCCAGGAAGTCGCCTGTTTCCTGCCCCTCCAGAGGAGTTGATGATGACGACCACCCACGCCCCCGGCGTGGCCGCCGAGGTGATCGCCGTACGCCCCGGGCCGCCGCTCGCCGGCACCGTGAGCGTCGACGGCTCCAAGAACGCCGCTCTGCCGCTCCTGGCCGCCGCGGCGGCCCTCGGTCGCCCGGGCCGATTGAGCAACGTCCCGGACAGCACGGACGTCCAGATCATGCTCACTCTGCTGCACCAGGCGGGTTGGCATGTCACGCAGCCCGTCGGCGAACCAGCCACTTACGTGATCCTGCCGACGGAGGCATCTCAACGACTGCCCGATCTGGCGCAGGCAGCCCACATCCGCGCCTCGTACTACCTCGTCCCCGCCCTGCTCGCGCGTTACGGCCAGGCGCGGCTGCCTTGGCCGGGTGGCTGCCGGATCGGTGCGCGCGGGATGGAGCTGCACTTCAAGGTGTACGAGGCGTTCGGCGACCGGAGCCGGCAGAACAGCTCCGGTTACGGCATCGAAGCCCTCAGCTCTCACACGGGCACCGTCTCCATCGCACTGCCCTTCCGCTCTCGCGGTGCGACCGTGGCCGCGATACTGCGCGCCCTCACAACCGGCCGCCCCTTACGGCTGGGCCAACCCAACCTCTCACCCGAAGTCCTGAGCGTGCTCGACGCCCTGAGTTCGGTGGGCTGGGAGACGCGCGCCAACGAGCATGTACTGACTCTCTCGCCGCCCTCCTCGCCGCCGACTGCCCCCGCTGCCTGGACCGTGCCCGGAGACAAGATCGAGGCAGCCACGCTGGCCTGCGCGATCGCCGCGACGCGCGGTACTGCCCGTATCGACGGCGTGCAGGGCAAGGACGTAGGCCCGTTCGTGGCTGCCCTTCATCAGCTCGGCATCCCCGCAGACGCGGAGCCGGGTGGCCTTACTGTCCGCGCGCATGAGACAGCCCCCACTGGTCGTCCCCTGCGGGCCGTCGCCTCTCTGAGCCCTGCGGGCCTCGACGCCGACTTCGAACCACCGCTCATGGCACTCGCCCTCGGACTGCCCGGCACGCATCTGTTCGCCGACGCCATCAATCCCGGCCGCCACGGCAACCTGCTGCCGCAGCTGACCCGCCTGGGCGCCCGGATCGAGGAGATCTCCCCCACCGAATGCCGCCTGACCGGGCCCCAGCAGCTGACGGGCGCGGGCGTCGAAGCCACCGACATCCGCACCGGGTCCGCCCTCATGGTCGTCGGCATCACGGCCCGGGGCGTCACCACCATCGGCGGCCTCGACCAGCTGCGCCGCGGCCACGCCGACCTGTCCGGCAAGCTGCGCATCCTGGGCGCCGACATCTGCGAGGTCACCCCATGACCACCGACGGCCGGAACCTGCGCCAGATCGTCGCCACGACCGACGTCCATTCCGCTTTCGACAACGCCGCGCCCTTCCTGACCCACCTCCACGCGCTGCGCCCGACCTCGCTCATCGTGGACTGCGGCGACTTCTTCGAAGGCAGTGGGTACTACCGCCTCGGTCGCGGCACGATCGAGCGCGAGATCCTGCTCGGGCTGTACGACATGCTGGCCCCTGGCAACCACGGCTGGCCCCACCACTTCGAACCCGACCTCCACCTGCACACTGTCTGTGCCAACGCCGTCGATGCCAACACCGGCGACGCACTCTTCCGCCGCTTGTACATCGCGGACATCACTGGACGTCGCATCGGCGTAACCGCTGTGATCGGCCGACAAGCCTTCCACTCGATCCCGGTCGCCCAGCGAGCCGGCCACTGCGTCACTGATCCCGTCCAGGCCCTACGCGAGCTGATGCTCGCTCACCACCACGAGGTGGACAGCTGGGTCCTGCTCAGCCACTCCGGCTTCGACGAGGACCGGAAACTCGCGGCAGCCTGTCCGTTCCTCGATGTGGTCTTCGCCGGGCACTGCCACAGCGATCAGTACGGGCCGGTCCGGGTCGACGACACCCTGGTCGTCAAGGGTCGGGAACTCGCCGGCGGCTATACCATCGCCACGCCCGTGGGCACGGGATGGGGTGCGGGCACCACGTCCTTCCCGGATCGGGCCCCGAGCGTCGTTCCCACGGAGCTTGCGGGCCTGCACTCACGCATCGAGGACGTCAAGCAGCAGCTGGCCGGCGTCCTCGGCCCGATCAGACCGGCCTACCGCCACCAGTCCCTCGACCGGCGCAGCCTGCTCGTGGACCTCACCGCCCGCCTGCGTACGGCACTCGGGGCAGACACGGTCATCCTCAACGAGACGGCACTACGCGCCGTACCACTCGGCGACACCCTCACCCAGGGCCACCTGCTCTCCATCGAACCGTTCGCCAACCAACTGGTGCACGCCCACGTACCTGAGCAGGCACGCAGCGACCTCCCCGGCTGGCTGTCACATCTGACCACCCAGACCGGCCCGCTCGTCACCGCCCCCGATCCCTTGCCGGATGCCGTCACCACCGTGCTGACCACCGACTACCTCGCCGACAACTACCTCGGCGAGCGTACGCACGAGGCCGGCCTGCGTCTGGACCAGGCTGTCCAGCACGTCCTCACCGCCCCCGACACCGCGGAAGGAGGCAGTTAATGATCCTCACTGGCCCGGAGATCACCGCAGCCGCTCACGACGGCCGCCTCCGCATCACCCCCTTCGCCGCCGACCAGGTCAACCCCAACAGCTACAACGTGCGTCTGGGCCCCACCTTGATCACGTACACGAGCACGGTCCTGGACGCCCACCGGCCCAACCCCACCCGCGAAACCACCATCGGCCCGGACGGGCACGTCCTCCAGCCAGGCGAGCTCTACCTCGGCCACACCCTCGAAGAGGTCGGCTCCGACACCTTCGTCCCGCTGCTGTTCGGCCGCTCCTCCGTCGGCCGCCTCGGCCTGTTCGTCGAGATCACCGCCCCCATCGGCGACATCGGCTTCCACGGCCAGTGGACACTCATGCTCACCCCGATCCGACCGCTGCGCGTGTACGCCAGCATGAAAATCGGGCAGATCATGTTCTTCCTCTCCACCGGCGCCATCGACCTCTACCGCGGCAAGTACCAGGCCGCCACAGGCCCGCAGCCCTCCGCCTACTGGCGAGACCTCACCCGACTCCGGGCGGTGGCCTCGTGATCCTCACCGGCCCCGCCATCGCCGCCGCCGTCCAGGCCGGCGAGATCACCATCGACCCGTACGAGCCCAGCCGCGTCTCCCCCAACGCCTACGACTGGCGCCTCGGCAACACCATCCGCGTCTGCGACGGCGACCTCGACGCCGCAATGCCCACCACCTTCACCGAGCAGTCCATCCCCGACGCCGGCCTGGTGCTGCGCCCTGGCCTGCTCTACCTCGGCATCACCCTGGAACGGACCGGTTCGGAGACGTACGCGCAGCTGCTGAACGGCGACCGCACCATCGGCTCCCTGGGCATCTGGGTCCACGTGTCGGCTCCGCTCGGACACCAGGGCCATGCGATCCGCTGGACGCTGGAGATCCGCGCCACCCGACCGGTGCGCGTGTATCCGGGCATGACCTTCGGCAAGCTCGTCTTCCTCACCACCTTCGGCGCCCCGGCCAGCTACCAGCAGCAGCCGGCCAAGTACGCGTCCACGGAAGGCATCGACATCTCGCGCCTCTACGAGGAGATCGACGGAGAAATGCGGTGAACGCCAGCTCGGCCACCGGCCCGATGGCCGCCACCTTCCTGGATCTCCCCGCCGGAAGCCCCGGCGGCAGCGTCGAACTCTTCCTCGACCTCTACACCGGCGAGCAACCCCTCATCCCGGCCCACGCCTTCATGCTCGCACCACCTGGTCACGCTCCCCGTCCACCCGCCGGCCTCAACCTGCTCCCCGCAGCAGGCAAATGCCTGGAAGGAGCAGCCTTCAGCCGCTACGTCACCACCCTGCGCAGGGCGCTTACAGCCACGCTCGATCCCACACAGATCGGCGTCCTCCACTTGCAGCACCTCGCATTCGGCGCCACTCCTGCCCTCATCCGGGCTCTGCCCTCGCATCCCCGGATCGCCCTCGTCCACGGCACGGACCTGCTCTTCGCCGAGACCCACCGAGACCAGCTCCAGGTGCTACGCGAAACAGCCAGGGCCGCCGACGCCATCGTGGTCCCGACCACCGCAATGGCCGACCGCCTCCTCAAGCTCGCCCCGCAGATCGAACGCCGCAAGATCACCCACATCCCCTGGGGCATCCCCGACCACCTGCTTACCGCCCCGCCCGCCCGGCCGGCACGCACCTCCGCCAGCCACCTGCGGCTCCTGTACGCAGGACGCCTGACCAACGAAAAGGGTGCCGAGGCCCTGATCAAGAGCCTGGCTCCCGTGCCCGGTATCGAGCTGAGCGTCGCAGCGCCCAAAGCCCAGTTCCACGTACTGGCCCCACTGCTGCAGCGAGCCGGCGTACGGGTCCGCTACCTCGGCTGGCTCCGCCGCCCACAGCTATGGAAAGCCTTCACCGAACACGACGTATTAGTCGTGCCGTCCACCACCCTGGAAGCCATGGGACTCGTCGCATTGGAAGCCCAAGCGTGCGGGCTCCCCGTCCTCTACCAGCCCGTCCCCGGCCTCAATCAAGCCCTCGCCGCTTCCGGCATGGCCACCGACTTCACCCACTCCGCCGCACTCGCGCGCGACCTCGACCGGCTGAGAAGGACACCCGGGCTGATGACTGCCCTCCGGCAGGCGGGCTATGCCAACGCGGCACGCTATCCCCTCTCGGCGACCGCACGATCCCTGACCGACCTCGGCCGACAGCTCACCTGAACCGACCGCCAGACGACCCGACACGTCACTACCCGAACCGCTCCACGAACGTCACTACGCTGACCGGCGGGACACCCCGGCGAAGAGGGAGACCATGACGTACGACCGCGACCGCATCGAAGCCCTGCTCGACGAGGGAGTCCGCGACAAGGTGTACCCGGGCGCCGTGTGGGCCCTCGGCGACGCCACCGGCACCCTCGCCCGGGGCACCACCGGGGTCCTCGACCCCGACGAGCCGGAGGTGCCGATGCGCACCGACACCGTCTTCGACGCCGCCAGCCTCACCAAGATCCTGGCCGTCTGGTCCTCCATCGGAGCCCTGTGGGAGGACGGCACCCTCGACCTCGACCAGCCGCTCGGCAGCTTCTGGCAGGAGGTCACCGGGCACCCGCTCGGATCCGTCACCGCCCGGCAGCTGCTGACGCACACCGCCGGCGTCCCACTGCGGGCGCAGCTGAAGAACCTCTACGGCACCGACCCCTACGAGATTCGCCGAGGCGTCCTCCAAGAACAACTTCATCGGACACCCGGAGAAGCCGTCGAGTACACCGACCGGGCCGCCCTCATCCTGGGCTATCTCGCCGAACACCTCTCCGGCCAGCCCTTGGACCAACTGGCCACCACCCGCACCTGGCTCCCACTGGGCATGACCTCCACCCGCTTCGGCCCCTTGCCCGCCAGCCTCGCGGCGCGCTGCGCGCCCACCGAACTAGACCAGGACACCGACACCCACCTCAAGGGAGTCGCCCACGACTTCTCGGCCCGCCTCTTGTGCGGCGTCTGCGGCATCGCCGGCGCCTTCACCGTCCTCGACGACCTCGCCGTCTTCCTCCAGTACATGCTCGCCCCCGCAGCGTCACAGCTCCGGGCTGGTTTCGGCATCGAGTGGATCAACGGGTCCCTGGCCATCGAGACGGGGCAGCTCCAGCCCGCTCGCGGCCTGTTCTGGCACCCCGCTCCCGGCACCACCATCGAGGAGGACGTCTGGGTCCACTACGGCTTCACCGGCACGGGCATGTGGATCTCACCCACCAAGGACCGCTGGGCGGTGCTCCTGACCAACAAGCTCTACTACACCCGCGACCGCGCACCGCTGACCGATGTCCGCAACAACTTCCGAGAGCTCGCCTTCAAGTAGAGGAGCCGATCGAGAGGTACGGCCGAGATGCCCACCGATCCGGTCGGGGAAGGGACCCCCGTGGCTCAGCCGACAGCCGATGACCAGCCAAAAGCGCTCATGCCCACCCTGGAATCCATGACCCTGCTGGTCGCCGCCGTCATCGTCCATGACAAGGCCACCAGCCGCGTGGTCCTCCTCCAGCGCAGCGACCAGGCCAAATTCGGCAGGGGCAAGTGGGATCTCCCGGTCGGCAAGAGCGAGCCCGGCGAGCCGATCACCGCGACGGCCGTCCGCGAGCTGTACGAGGAGACCGGTATGACCGTCAAGCCGGAAGCGCTCAAGGTCGCCCACGTCATCCACGGCGCCTGGGGCGTGGAAGCCCCCAACGGCTTCCTCACGGTCGTCTTCGTCGCCCATGAATGGTCCGGCGAGCCGGAGAACCGCGAACCGCGCAAGCACGCCCAAGTCCGCTGGGTCGACACCGGTGCCATCCCCGAAGAGTTCGTGGAGACCACCGCCAGCGCCCTTCATCGCTACCTGGCCGGCGGGCCTCAGGTGTCGCTGGACGGTTGGAACTGACCGAGCGCCTCTTCTGGGATAGCGTCTCGCCCCCACGGTGAGATGAGTGACCGCGTTCAGCGTTCGCCGACCTCGCCGCTTTCCTCCGCTACATGCTCGCCCCTGCCACGTCCCCCTTCGCGGGACGGTTTCGGTAACAGGTGGGTCATCTGCTCCATGAGCGCTGGCTTTCACGTAGGGACCGATCCTCCTGGCGTGCGACGTTTCGCTCGAATGGGTTCGGAGACCCGGTGAGTGGAGGTCGTGTCGCGTGTGGGTTCGGAAGTGAGCTGGCATTCAATTCGTCCGCCCGCTCTGCCGCCCGGCTTCGATCGCGGGCGGCAGTGTTGTGCTGTGTCCAGGGGAACTGCGCGGCGGCCAGTGTTGTGTCCAGAGCGGCGCGCATCCGGGCACCTGTCGCGACAGGGCAGGGGCGAGGTGGTGCCCCCTTACCCTGCCGGCCCTCGGCTGTGAGGTGCACACGTACCAGCAGCCGCAGCATCACCACCGTTCTGACGTGGGAGAACGGCCTTTCAAGTGACGCGGCCCCTACCGTGCCGCGCCCTTCGACCCAGCCGCTTCCGGTTGCGGCAGACGTACGGTTGAAGTACCGAGGGCATCACGCACTCCGGGCCACCACGCCGGGTCGTCCTCGGCGAGAGACGAGTGAATCCGGGCCGCCCCAGCGGTCGGCGCGGAGACGGGTCGGGGCCATGTACGCCGCGGTCGAAGCAACTCAGCGCAAGCTCATCACGGCAAGGATCGCGCTGAGCGCCCGTGCAGGTCCGCAACCTCGCCGAGGGGAGACGTGATGACCTTTTCCCGGCTGGACATCCATCGGCGGAACCGAGGAGAGCGGACGCTCGTCACGCTTGCCGGCGACATCGGGCCGGCCACGACGCCGCCGCTGCGGGCCGCAGTGGAGCAGTGTCTGCTGGACGGTGTCACCGTGATCGACATCGACCTGACCACAGTCGGCTCCTGCGACGCCAGGGGCTTGGACGTCCTCCTGTCGGCAGCACAGCGCGCCGGCCGGGTCCACGCTCGCCTGCGGCTGCACCATCCGTGCGCTCAGATTACCCGGGTCCTCGATGCCACGGGATCGACTTCGCTGCTCCCTACGGCCCCCGCGAGTCCCCTGCCGCCCGCCGCATCCGACGGCTTCATGAGTGCGGCGACGGGGGCGCCCGAGGACTCCGCTCGCCGACCGGACCAGCCGGTCCTCAAGGACGGGATCCGCCTTCGTCGGCTGACCCGCTGGCAGGCAGAAGACATGGGCGCGGACATCGCGGACCTGGCTGCGGAGTCCGTCGCAGGCACCACGGGCGAGCGGTACCACAACCGCGGGGACTTCCTGCACCGCTTGTCGATCACCGCCCGCCGCCCCGGCTTCGCCCTGCTGGTCGCCGAGACGACGGTGCTGGTCGGTTGCGCCTTCGGTTTTCCGATGGGCTCTGAAGGCCCCGGCAGCCGGGGGTCCGACGGAACGCTCCAGGAGATCATCCAGCGGCTCACCTCCCGCGCACGGTTCGTCGTCCTCACCCAGGTCGTGGCCCACCCGCACGTTCAGCACCGCGACATCGCCCGCCGGCTGCAACAGCGTCTGCTCACAGAGCTGCACTCCTCCCTCGGGATCACCCTGCTGCATCCTGCCGACCGGGCAGGACAAGCCGCCTTCTCGTCCTGGGGCTGGCAGAACATGGGTGAGGTCGTCGGGCTGCCCGGCTCCGTAGCCCCCTGCGTGTTGACCCTGTCCGCCGAAGGGCAGCCCTCGGCACGCCGATGACGTGGCAGAGGAGCGATGAGCCGGCGGTCGTACCGGCCGGGGCGGTCACGTGACCCGTCGTCCGCCGTACCGAGGTGCCTCCACGCGATGGCTGCCTGCCTCTCGGCGCGATGGCTGCGCACCACGCCGCCCGCCACGGCTGGGAGTAGCGTGGGAGGTACCGAGAACTTCCGGGCGTACGACCACGGCGGCGCCGTTCCCGGCGAGTGACTGACACGGGCAGCCGGAAAGCAGCGCCCGGAACGGGATCGCACGATGAACGCCATCACAAAGCCCGCCGAAGTTACCGCGCCAGGTTACGGACACTCCTACCGGATGCCCATGCCCCGGCTGCGCCTCACGCCGGACGTCAGCCATGGCCCGCTGGACGGCGCATGGTGGCCGCGCTGCGACGCACTCGAACTCGAATTGCCCGCGCTGGTCGGCTCCCTGGATCCGAGCAGCGGCACCGTCACCCGCGTTACCGTGGGGTCCGCCGCCTGGCCCGATGCTCCGCAGGAGGTGATGGCGCCCGGCCACGTGATCGAGGTGGTCCTGACCGATTCGGCCGCCGAGGCGCATGCCATCACCGTGGACTGCGGCACCGTGGGACGCTGGGAACTGCTGGTGATCCCCCCGGACGAGCCGGTCGGAGTAGCCACCAGGCTGCTGACCGCCGCCGCCGACGCCGGGAACCCACTGTCGGCTCCGCGCCTGCTGGCACTCGCCGAGAGCGGCCTCGACGGACAGAACGCTTGGGAGTCGGAAGGCGGAGCCGGACCGAGATGAGCAGCCCGACCCGGCCGACTCCGTGGCCGGCAGGCCGGGCGTCCACGACCCCGTGATGGAGCCATGGCACCGACAGACCCTTCGTCATCCTGGCCCGCCCCCACACGAAGCGTGACCGCGGCAGGTGAGGGGATGACGGCAGTACAGCGTACGGACCGGTCCGAAAGCTTCGGGGAAGCTCTCCTGGGAAAGATCCTCGACAGCGCGCACGAACTCCCGCCCCACCTCATCGGGCCCCTGGTCGCCGACGTCGTGGAGCGGCTCGGTGGCCGCCGTCCACAGGTGCTGTTGCAGGACTACGGCCAGCTGCTGCTCGTACCGCTGCCCGGTGAGTGCCTCGCCGGCGGGGAACCGCAGGTTATCGACGACTCCGAGGCGGGCCGCTGCTTTCTCGACGCGGTCCCCGTGGAGGTGCCCCAGGAAGACGGCGTCCGGATCCATCTGCCTCTGCTGGACGGCGGTGACCAGGTAGGGGTCATGGCGGTGACGCTGGACAGCATCGACGCCCACGACCGCCGCCTGCTGCTCAGGATCTCCGGCCTGGTGGCCGACCTTCTGGTGACCAAGCACGGCTACTCCGACCTGTTCTTCGACGTCCGACGCGGTGAGGCGATGAGCGTCGCCGCGGAGATCCAGTGGTCACTGCTGCCACCGCTTGCGATGATCATGCCCCGGGTCGCTGTGGCCGGGATCCTGGAACCCGCCTACGACGTGGGCGGCGACAGCTTCGACTACGCGCTCAACCACGACGTCCTCCACGTGGCCATGATCGACGCGATGGGCCACGGACTGGACGCAGCCACCATGGCCACGGTGGCCATCGGCGCCTACCGCCACGCCCGCCGCGCCGGCATCGGACTGCCGGAGATCTACGCGTTCATGGACCGCGCCGTGGCCAGGCAATTCGGTCCCGAGCATTTCGTCACCGCGCAGATGATGCAGCTGGACACGACGACGGGACGGGTGCAGTGGGTCAACGCCGGACACCCGCCGCCGATCCTCGTCCGCGACCACCGCGTCGCGCGGCGTCTGGCCGCCCCGACGACCCTCCCCGTCGGCCTCGGTGGTTCGGAGCCCCGGATCAGCGAGCTGGGGCTGGTGCCCGGGGACCGAGTCCTCTGCTTCACCGACGGAGTGGTCGAGGAGCACAGGAGCGGCGGGGAGGAGTTCGGGGAGGACCAGCTGATCGACTGCGTGAACCATCTGGAGAGGACCGGCCGCGGCATCCGGGCGGTGACGCGCTCCCTGTCCCACACGCTCAAGCAGGCGCGGGGCGGACAGACCAGCGATGACGCAACGCTGCTCATGGTGGAGTGGCGCGGCTGAACCCCCCGACACCGTTTTGCTGGTCGCGCCCGGCGGCGGGCCCGTCAGCCCGGCGAACCGTGCCCGCTCCCGGTGTCGATGAGAATCTGTTCCGCCTGGCTGATGTTGTCTGCCCGGACCGCCTGGGCCATCGCGGCGCGGGCGGCGTCCGGTGCCGCGTCCGGCGGGACCACGAGCAGAGAGAAAATGTCCGTGTCGCCCCGGGTAATCAGGACCGTGTCGTCACCGACCGGGAAGGCATCAATGTGCACCACCCGGTCGTCCACGGCGATACGCGTCGGGAGACCTTCCCAGGCCGCGGTGTCCAGTCCCACACGGGTCACGGGGCCGAGGTGGGCAATGAGGGCGCTCAGGAGCGCGGGCAGCTCAGCACCGATGTCGCGCGAGCGCGGCCACCACGCGCCGTCGAGGACGCCTTCGCGTGATTCGGTCGTTTCCAGCCGGAGAAGCGCACACCCTGGCCGCACCGCCTCGTGGACGCCGCTGGGCAGACGCCGGGGAACAGGTGGTGTATCCGAGCTGGTCATGATGACCACCCGTCTGAGGGCTGGTGCGACGACGGGACTCCGCCTCGCACCTGCCACGTTACTCCTGGTGTCACGCGCGACGGGCATCTCCGAAGCTCCCCCTCGTCCGGCCCCGGAGGGAACGGATGCAGCACACAGGACGTCCGTCGCATGTCGAGAGCTCCCTAGGCGCGAAAACTGGGCATGAACGCCTCCCCAGCCAGGTCCCCGGAGGGCACATCCAGGGCACATGAGTCCGGGAAACGGCGTTGACCCGTGAGAACTACCGAGGAGTGTTTCCGCAGGTCAACGCACGCTTCACAGAGAAACCCCAGGCCAGCGCCCCGCCTCTCCCAATCGCTGCACGAGTGGCAGGACTTCAGCCACCGCCTGCATGAGGCGGGGCATCAGCCTTACTGCCTGGTGTGGCCCTGACCTGGGGTTTCATAGGCAGCGGGCGGGGTCTTCGGGCCTCGCCCTTTGCGGCGGGCGGGTCACCGCCGTCTCCCGGCGCCCCGACGCGGCGCCGATCAGGTGCGACCGCGATGCCGGCCTCGGCCAGCAGCTCGCGGGAGAAGGTGATGTTCTGGCCGGTGTCGGCCGCCTTGGGTTCCGATTGCCTTGTCCGGCACGCCCGGGCTCAGGGCGTGCTCGCGGTAGTGGACGGCCTCACCGCGCGGGAAGCGGGCCTGGGTGGTGGGGCTGTTGCCGCCGCTGATCACCACGACCGGGAAGAGGTCGGCGGCCGTGGTGGCGACTCCGAGGTCGTGGCTGCCCAGGCCGATCGCCGCCGAGCAGGGCCGCTGCTCATGGTCCATCTGGTGGTGGTTCCAGATCAGCGGCGCGTCGCGGAACTGCTCGTCGACCGCGAAGCCACCGTCTCCTGGCGCGACCCGGCACCCCAGACCCAACAGCAGATTCCGGGATGAAACACTGAGAGAAAACGACCTCTCAAGGCTGTCCCGTAACTGTCGATGCTGCGGTAAGGATTGCCGGTACGGCCCGTCGAGTCGACTTGCTGTGTCATGAAGTCGTGACGCTGCGGCGCGGTGATTCAGAGCGTGTTGAGGTCGGCGGCAGCGGCGATGGCGTGGAATCCGGCTTCATTAGGGTGTAGACCGTCCTGGAAAACGTAGCCGGGGCGCGGCAGGGCGGGATCGGCGGGCTTCGCGAAAGCACGGTCGACGTCGATGACAGCGTCGTATGCGCCACCGGTGCGAACCCAGTGGTTGACAGCGGTCCGGACCTTTTCCCCTTGCTCGCTGTAAATGGGGAAGAGAGCGCCCTTCATGGGCAGGATGGTTGCGCCGATGGCCTTGACGCCGCGGGCGTGGGCGGCGCGGATCAGCTCTTTGTGGGCTTGAATGATCTGGTGTGCGGTCACGTGGGGTGCGGGGTCCATGCAGGGGTCGCCCATCTCGGGGGCGCCGATGTCGTTGGCGCCCAGGTGGACGATCACCGTGCGCACGCCGGGTCGGTCGAGTACGTCGCGCCGGAAGCGGTCGGTCGCCCTGTCCCCGTAGCAGGGAGAGTCGTTGAGGATCCGGTTTCCGGCGATGCCGGCATTGACGATGTTCAGCGGACGGCGGGCGGCAACCAGGCGTTCGGCGAGCTTGTCCGTGAAGCGGTTGTCGGCGCCGGGCGTGGCCCCTGTGCCGTCGATGAGCGAGTCTCCGAAGGTGACCACTGTGCCGCGCGGGGAAGCGGGTCCGGCAACCTCCACACCGCTTAGGAAGTACCAGGCGTTCGTCGACTCCTTGAAGGCGGCGCCGTCGGAGTCGGTCAGATGGCGTCCGTTGGCGCGGTACGAGGTGGCGGTGGTGAACCGGTGGAAGGTGGCCGGGCCAGTGCGGTCGGCAAGGTACAGGGTGACGGTCAGTTTCTCCAGCGGGGAGGTACTCAGTGCTTCGGCATCACTCACGACGTCCCGCCCGGGAGCGATGGTGGCGCCCTGGCTACCGCCGAATGTCAGGGGGCGGGTTGTGCCGGGCCAGACCTGCGCGTCGCCGCCGGACCGGCCGACGGTCGCAGCAGTGATCCGCAGCGGCGTGGTGCCGTAGGAGTTGGACAGCCGGATCCTTAACGCGGAACCGCCGGTTGCGATACGGACCACTTGGCGTACGGACTGGTCGGCGAATCCCTGACGTGACCAGTTGGGGCCCCAGTCCTCGCTGCCCTCGACGGGCTTCTGCATGGCTGTACCCCACGCGCCGGTCCACACCCTCCCTTCGGCGGCGCGCGGCTGCTGCCGCGCGTCCTCGTGTGCCACGGCTGCCGCCGAGACGACGAGCGCCGAGAGTACCGCCGTGGTGGCGGCGAACGAGCCTCGCCGTCCCGTCTTGTTCCATGGTTGAGGCTTTGCTGAATGCATCGGGGCTCTCCTCGGAAAAGAGTGGTGAGGAGATCTCAGCGTCCTTCGAGCCCGAGATCATCAGGGCTGTCCCCCGAATCCGTCTTCGGGTTGGCCCTACCGGAGCCGGACCCGCATGCTCCGCCAGACCGGACGGCCGGGCGTGTCCGCGTACTGCTCGGCGTCCAGGGAAGGCCCCCGCTCCACGCTCGGGCAGTAACGGCTCAGTCACCCCGGGCTCAGGCGAGTGCGCTCCTCGTGGGCAGTGAGTCGGTCCGCCAGCGCCCCGGCCCGATCCTGCCCGGGCCACCGCGAGGCCGAGGCCGACACCGTTGCCGCGCGGGACGTCGCCGTAGCGCTGAAAGGGTTCGAAGATGCGGTCCTTGGCCTCGTCGGGGACGCCTGGGCCGCGGTCCACGACCCGGACTTCCACGCGGTCGGCCATGGCGCTCGCCGACACCAGGACCCTCTCGCCCGGCGGGCTGTACTTGACGGCGTTCTCCGCCACGTTGGCCACCGACCTCTCCAGCAGGCCCTTGTTCACGGCGACCACGGGCACCGTCTCGGGGACGTGCGGGTCCACGCTGTCGTCGGGAACGCCGCCGAGCGCCATCGGGATCACCTCGTCGAGGTCCGTTACCCGGACGTCACATGAACGGGCAGTGATCCTCGTCGTGGACACCTCGTTCGCCGTGCCGCCGTGCCGAGCACTCTGCCGACGATGAAGCACTGGTTTGTCCTGGCTGCAACGGAGGCCCGGGGGCATGCGTACGAATGGCAGCACGGGGAGGGATCGTTCACCGGGGTACCTGCCCGCCTGCCGAGCAACGGAATCTCGTCCAGCCCGTATCCCCCGATGACGGTGACGGATCTGGCGCGGGAAGCACGGAAGGTCGTCCTTCGGGAGCTCGGCGGTGGCGGCCGCCAGATCGTCAACTGGAGCGGCACGGCGAGCGTGGAAGAACTCGCCTTTGCCTATAACCAGCCGCCCCGAGACGCCCGGTGAACCAGTCATCCGAACGTCTGGGCCAGTCAGCGCAGCTGCGCGAGCTTGGGCCACCCATCTGGAGGTCTCGCACGAATGCCCGCATCGTCGGGCTGTGGGCGAGCACGAAGCGGCCCGCTCACCCAGAGCGGGGCCCCGATCGTGCCGGCGTCCATGCCAAGGAGCTGCTCCACCTCGCGTACGTCCGCTTCCCTAGTAACCCACTGGTAGCGGCCGGGCAGCGAGGCGGGCGAGTCGTATACGGCCTGGAAGCGAGTGCTGCTCACCCTGTGGGTTTCACGCTCAGGGATCATGGGGGGACTGTCTCCAGGGCGTAGGCTGATTTCGGCTCCGCGCGACACCGGTCCTGGTGCGGTGCCGTGCGCATCGCCTGATATCTGCGTGGCCGGATCGCGCAGGTACCTGGTGTCCGAAGACAACCATGAGGAGGCGCGAGGCATTCACTAGCCGGAAGGCTGTGCGCGGCACGGTCGGAAGCCGATGCACAGTCACTGAGTCACTGAGCGGTCAATTCGCGGTACCGAGCTAGGGCGTTCACGACTGTCGCCGTACCGAAGACTTGGTTGAAGTCGCTTACGAGAACGCCAGTGCCCAGGGCATCCGTGAGCCACTGGCCTTGCTTGTCGGGGGTCATCACATTCGCCGATGGAATCCGGAGGATGGGCTCTGCCGGCCATGAACCGTCATCGAGTTGCACGTCGAGCAGATGCCGCACGGCCCACACCAAAACTTCGCATTGCGTAGATCCCCCAAAGAGCAGAGTGCGCAGTGCGAGAGCCGTGGCGAAAGCGGAGGGGCCGACCTCCGGACAGCCGCTCCACGCTCCCTCGGCTTCCGCTCGCTCGCAAAGGGCATCGCGAGTGTTGCGCATGAGTCCAGCGTCCACTCTGCGGGCAGAAGCGAGAGCTTTGAGGGCGATGTAGGTGGGATACGTGATGCCCGGCCACCAATAGCTGCGCCACAAGCCGTCATCGTCACGGGTGTCCCTTACGTACGAGGCGCCTCGGCTCACGACGTTGTCGTCCGGGCCACGAAGCGCGGCAAGAGCGGTAACCGTGCTCGCAGTGACGCATAGGTGAGGCTGCGTCCAACCCGTGACCATCTCGGGCTCAGCGCCGATAAAGCGCTCGATGCCGTCGGCGCTGTCGTATGTGCTGATTCCTCCGGTTTGAGGATCTTGATGCCGAGTCAGGTAAGTCGCTGCTCGCAGGAGGGCCGATGGGCGCCAGCGCGGCACGGTGGTCAGGGCGGTCACAGCCCACGCGGTACTGTCCGCGTCACTGGGCACGGCCGTGTTGTACGCCCAACCACCGTCGGGACGCTGCCGGGCGATGAGTCGTCGAGTGGCCAGGCTGGCGTGTGGTGACACGTCGTGCAATTCGGAAAGGGCGCAGCAGACGTAACCGGTCACCCAATCGGAACTCGTTCCAGCCAACGTTCGGAAGTCCCGCCACACACCGTCTGCATCAAGCTTGCCACAGAGATGACCGATCGCCCTGGCGATAGAGCTAGACAAGGCTCGCTGTGAAATAGCAGAGATGGTACTCATTCAATCCACGCTCGGATGCTGTGGTGGAGGAATTCAGCAAGTCCGCATTCACTTGCCTGAGGGAATGATGCGAGCTCACGCAGAATTGATGCTGCCTCAGCCGCAGCCCTTTGGATGCCGCCCGAGTCGAGCAGTCCTTCGATAATGTCCCGATCCGTACAGCGCTCCGTTGAGGCGGCTGAAAGTAGCAAGCTGTTGAGCGCACCGTCCTGTATGTCAACGACCAGGTCGCTAAGGTCGTCGACGATTGCGAACAGCGCGCCGAGCCGATCGCAGATGTCACGGATGAGCTTGGCATCAGCGTCGTCCAAGTCCAGCGCAGCTAGGCACCCAAGCACCCGGAATGGAGCTTTTGATGATTCCACCGAGAGGGACTTGGCCGCCGAGGAGGAGGCTGGGCAACGAGCCGACTCGAGTTCGACACTGTGCGCGGTAACGACTGCTTCGACCAGCTCACTGCGCCGGTTCTTCCTGGCTTCGAGCAAAGACACTCTGCGGAAGAAGTCTGTGACGATAGCCAGGAGGAGTGTCACCTCCGGCGATTCCTCGGCTCGCCGTGACTCAGCCAGGCTGACGTCGGCGGCACCCGCCGCAGCCCCAGCCACACTCTCGGGCGTCAAGAGCTCGCCAAGGCGAGTCGCCAGATCAGGGAAGCCGTCGTGGGTAAGGTCGAAGAGTGAGACACCGAGGTTGAAAAGAGCGCTTGCCTTACCGGCCTCCTCGGACAAGCGGTCGCCCCGCACAACACGGCGGACGGTCGTGGTCACGCCATGGCCGAATGCCAAAACATAAGGCAGCCTGCGACGCACCGAGCGGTTGGCGGGACCCCATACGGTATCGCCGTGGAGCAGTTCACGATAATTCGGCCCCACGCACGGCTCTACTACCTCACTGCAAAGACTTCGGCCCAGGTCTCGTTGTTGAGAGCGATAGGCCTGTTGCTGTTCTCGGCTGGGCCACATGCCCTCGCGTTCGAGCGTCCGGACCAGGGCACGACGACCGCGGAGCCAAAGTTCATCCAGCAACATGGCGACCGGCCACTCGCTGACGTCTTCCTCAATTTTCAACGGCTGTGCCGACCCCTGCACGACTACTCCATTACGCTTCGTGCGGGCGGATCAGGGGGCGATTTTGCATGAGGTATGCGATCTTCCGTTCCAGGTCACCCTGGGACGTGATGGGAAACATGTCGTCTGTGACAGCGCTCACCGCATCCGCTACGCGGTGATAGCGCCCCATCACTCGAAAGACTTTGTTCGGACCGATCTTTTGCGCGAGTGCGCTCCGGTTCTGCACTGGGTACTGGATCTGAGGAAGCTCCGTGCGCAGCTGCTTGAGTTCTTTGACGGCGTCCACCTGTTTCCGGTTCTCGCGCATGACTTCTGCCAGCTTCTCCACGAGGCTCTCCATGGATTGAACGGGAAAGAAGGACGCCGGGAGATACTTGATCATGCGCGCCGGCGAGACCTGGACACCGAGCACATCGAATGTTGCTGTCGGCCCGCCGAGTTGGTTCAGCATCTGACCTGCGCTATTGATGGGGAATTGCAGGTGGTCAAGGATTGGCTTGATCTTGACGAGCTCTCGCAGATCGGCCTCGGCGACGAGAGGAGGGTTGGCCATCTGAGGCAGTTCGTTGAGCAGGTCCTGATAGCCGCGACTGGTTCGCGGGTCGAGTTCCTCGTACTCCGGCATGCTGCTCACCATCCGCTCGACTGTGCGTTGTGGTCGACTACATTGATGAGGTAACCGCCATCGTCCCAATTGGTGCACGCGTAGTCCGAGTCCCGGCACCACTGAGCGCTCCAATTGTCCCAAGCGGCGTAGGTGCACTCGTACCGACGGTCACCTTGGCATTGCCCGCTGATCCATGACACAGCATGTCTCCCTTTCTCACGCTGGCGCCCGCTTGCCGCGGAGTTCCGGTGCGAATTCTTTGTACCTCGCCTGCATGAAGGTGAAAACGTAAAGTTGACCAGTTGGGTCAGGAACATCACTCGTACGGCTCCGTCAGGAGGCGGGCGGCATTGCGGGTGGCACGACGACGGCCAGTCGGCGGGGCGAGTGCCGAGATTCTCCTTCAGCGTGAGATCTCCACTTGGAGACACCATCGACAGGGAGGTCAAGCGTTTGCATGGCGCGCTGCGCGCTTCTCAAATGCGCCATCGTCCCCTTGTCGAGGAGGCCATGGGACGCCAGGCGCTCGCGCTGCTCCGGCAGCTGGAGGCCGCGTGCGCGAGCGCCGACGATCTCGCCGAAGCCGCAGTGCAGGCGTTCGAAGCCCACGCCGACGCTGAGATCATCACCAGCTTTCCCGGGCTGGGCCCGCTCAGCGGGGCCCGAGTTCTGGCCGAGATCGGCGACGACAGGACCCGGTTCGCCGACGTGAGAGGCCTGAAGGCGTACGCAGGATCCACTCCCGTCACAAGGGCTTCCGGCAAGAGCGGCCCGCAGGGTGAAGAACCAGCGGCTGGCCGGCGTCGGCTACATGTGGGCCTTCTCAGCGATGGCCCACTCGGAGGGAGCTCGGGCCCACTACGGCCATCGACGTGAGGCTGGAGATCGACACACGGCCGCCCAGAGAAACCTCTTCAACCGGATGATCGGCTGCCTTCACCACTGCCTTCTCCACCGCGTCCCGTTCAACGAGGCCGTGGCCTTCCCAACCAACCGAGAACCCCACCCCACCCTGGCCGCTTGACTCCCACTTCGCATCGGATGTCTTCTTGCCCGCATCCGTGCCCTGACTGGTAGCGGGGATGCTGGTGGAGGTTTTGACGCGACTCGGCCGCGACGCCGCCGAACTCACCGCGCTCGCCGGCCACCTCACCGCCCACAGCCTGGTCCTGGAAAATGCTCGCTGGACCCTCCAGGGCATCCACGACCCCACCGGAACCGGCAAGTTGCTGTTCGCGTTCTTCGCCGCCACGGCGGCGAGCGAGCGCGAGAACGTCCGCGAGTCCACGCTGGAGGGGCTCGACACCGCGGTCCGCAAGGGCAAGCACGGCGGCCGGCCACCAGTTATTACCGACGACATGCTCCGCACCGTGCTCCGCCGCGGGCGAACGGCGAGATCGAGCAGATCCAGCCCGACCTGATCATCCCCACAGGCAAGTGCAAGGGACGCAACCCTCTGTTGCGAGCATCTAGGGGGCGCTCGCCGATCAGGCCGCGCGAGGAATACCCCGAAGCCGTCGAAGCCGCGCACGCCGACTTCGCTGCCCCGAAGACCGGTGAACTCCCCGGCCCGCGCACGGCGGACCAGCCGGAGCCCGTTTCCTCACCCATATGAAGAGCAAGATCCCTTACCGTTTGCATCCCGTAAGTCGCACGCCGTTAGCGATCGGCTGGACCGCGCCGCGGGAGGAGACAGTGACCGAAGGTGGGCGGTTCCTTGCGAGCCGCGTTCGCACGATGGTCGGAGGTGAAGGCCAATGGCCAGTTCGGTGACGTCGCAGGACCTGGATGTAGCGGCGGTGAGGGGAATAGTCGACGACATTCTGGCGGACTTTCTGGCCGAGCAGGGGCATTCCGCCGCTGCCCGGCGGCTTCCTTCTGAAGTCGCACAGGTGCTCCAGGACTTCGTTTCCAGTGGAGGTAAGCGGATCCGCCCTGTGCTTTGTGCGGTGGGCTGGCATGCTAGCGGCGGCGTGGGGCTGCCGCCGATGGTCGCGCGAGTCGGGGCGGCGCTGGAGATGTTTCACGCCTTCGCGCTGATCCATGACGATGTCATGGACAGATCGGATAGCCGCCGGGGGCGACCGACTGTGCACCGCGGCGACGACGTCGTAGAGGTAGACGCTCAGCCGCCCCTCGACGTGCTGGCTGGCGTGGATGACCGGCATGCCGAGGTTGTCCAGGTGATCCTTGCCCCGCCGACCGGACGGGCCCTGGTTCGGTAGCCTCTTCTCACGGATGGCAGCGATCCGTGCCATGACGAGAGCTGTAGGAGACCATGTCCGCCGACCCGGCCGTGTCACCCGCCCCCGGTGAGGAGCAGTACCCCGCCCTCGCCCTGGCCAACACCGCGATCGCCCTTCCCGGCGGGCACTTCGTCGACCTCCTCGGCACCCCGGCCGAGGCGAACCGGTGGCTCACCGACCGCGGTCTCGCCCCGGTCGACGCCGGAATGCGCGAGATGTGCGCGGCCCAGCTGCGCTCGCTGCGGGAGCAGGTCCGGTCCCTGTTCGACGCGCGGATCGCCGGGGTCGCGGCCCTGCCGGCCGCCCTGGCCGCCGTGAACGACGCGCTGACCAGGGTCCCGACGGCACCGCTTCTGCGGTGGGACGAGAAGAACGGCCCGCACCGAGTGGCCCCGCACCCCACCACCGAGATCGTCGACCACGCCCTGGCGACCCTCGCCGCCGACGCCGCCGACCTGCTCACCTCCCCCGACGCCGAACGCCTCACGGCCTGCGGCTCCCCGCCCTGCAACCGCTACCTGCTCCGGCACGGCCGCCGTCACTGGTGCTCCACCCGCTGCGGCGACCGCGCCCGCGCCGCCCGCGCCTACGCCCGCCGCACCCGGTCCGCGACGGACTGACCCGGGACCGGCCGCCCGTACCGGTGACGGCCCGGACCTCCAGCGGCGAGGTGGGTAAAGTCGCCGATCATGACCGACGACTGGCGCAACGACCGCATCGGCAGCGCGCTCCGGGGAGCGAACCCCACGGTGCTGCGCAGACTGGCGGCCGGGTTCGCCGTCATCGGGGACGTGCAGTTCCTGCCCGGGTATTCGGTCCTCCTCGTGGACGACCCCGGCGTGCGGCGGCTGTCGGACCTGCCGAGGAGCAGGCGGCTGGCGTTCCTGTCGGACATGGACCGGCTGGGCGAGGCCGTCGAACGCGCCTGCACACGGCTGGATCCGGCCTTCCGGCGGGTCAATCTGGAGATCCTCGGCAACACCGACCCGTTCCTGCACGCCCATGTGTGGCCTCGGTTCGACTGGGAACCGGCCGGTCTGGTGGGCCTGCCCGTGTGGCTCTACCCGCGCGAGCACTTCAGCGACGAGCGGCACGCACTCGGTGCGCGGCACGACGCGCTGCGCGAGGCGATCGGCGAGGAACTGGACCGGACGGCGTCCTGACTCGCACGGGCCCCGGACCCACCTCGTGCCCACGCCGTGCGCCGCACCTTCACCGCCGCCGTGAGGGCCACCCCGCTCGGGGCCCGGCGGCCTCACGGTGTCTCCGCAGGTGGTACGGCACCACCTCGGCGTCCGGTCCCCGCTCCCGGGCGCTGCGCGACCGCAAGGACGGACCCCCGCGGAGCCGGAGGTCGAAGCCTCACGGCGGCCCCTGGCTCCGGCGACCCGCCGCCGGTACCCGTCCCGCCCGCGAGCGGGCCCCGAACCGTCGATCGCCCGCTCCGGTACAGGGCCGAACGGAGCAGTCGGTCAGGCGGACCCGCCCACCGAGAAGCCGATCACCGTACCGCCCCCGTCCCGCCGGAAGGCGAACGTCGCCCCGCCGTGCGACAGCGCCACCTCCCGGACGATCGACAGCCCCAGCCCCGACCCGGGCAGGGACCGCGCGTCGGCGGCGCGGTAGAAGCGGTCGAAGACCCGGAGCAGGTCGTCCTCGGCGATGCCCGGCCCCCGGTCCAGGACCTCGACGCGGATCGTGCCGGGGCGGGCGGGGCCCGCGACGTTGATCTCGATCGGTGCGCTGCCGTCGCGGTCGAACTTCGCCGCGTTCTCCACGAGGTTGGTCACCGCGCGCTGGAGCATCGCGGGCCGCCCCTCGGTCGCGGTCTCCCCACTCGCGCGGACCTGGATCCGCCGCCCCGTACGGCGCCGGGTGAGCCCCGCCACCTCCTCGGCGATGTCGGCGAGGTCCACCCGCTGGACCGGCTCGGCGTCGGACTGACCGGCCGCCAGATCGACCAACTCGTTGACCAGGTCCGTCAGTTCGCGTGCCTCCTGGCCCAGGTCCGCCACCAGTTCGGCACGGGTGGCGGGCGGCAGTTCGTCGATGCGGCGCAGCAGGGAGATGTTCGTGCGCAGTGAGGTCAGCGGGGTGCGCAGCTCGTGGCCCGCGTCCTGCACGAGGCGTCGCTGGTCCTCCTCCGACTGGGCCAGCCGGCCCAGCATGCGGTCGAAGGCGCGGCCCAGCCGGCCCACCTCGTCGTATCCGGTGACCGGTACCTGGATGCCGAGGCGGCGGGTGCGGGCGACGTCCTCGGCGGCGGCGGTGAGGACGACCAGGCGGCGGGTGATGCGCCGGGCGAGCCACCAGCCGAAGAGCCCGGCGAGCGTCACCACGGCCGCCATCAGCAGCAGGGTCCGCTGCTGCAGGGCCCGCAGCAGGTCCTCGGTGTCGCTGAACTCCTGGGCCACCTGCACCGCGCCCCGCCCACCGCCGAGCGCGACCGTCGCGACACGGTAGACGTCGCTGCCGACGTCGACGTCCTTGTGCTGGACCAGCCGTCCGGCCGTCGCGTCGGTCGCGATCCGCCGGTCGGCGGCCGTGACCGGCAGTCCCGGCCGCCCGGGGTCGACGACGGCGCCGTCCGGGCCGAGCACCTGCACGTCGGTACGGGCGGGCCGTACGAGATCGTGCCCGGGCGCGGAGGAGGAGAAGTCCTGCGTCGTCATCGGCCGCCGGCGCACCTCGCCCCGCAGGTCCTGCACGATCTCGGAGAACGCGGACTCCTGGTCGACCCGCAGCAGCCGGGCGGCGGCGGTGTACGACAGCAGGCCGACCAGGACGGTGACCGCGGCGGTCACGGCCGCGAAGGAGAGGGCGAAGGTGGTGCCGAGCCCGCTCCTGCGCCGCCCCCGCAACAGCTCCCCGAGCCTTCGGCGGGCCGGGCCCACTCAGTCCTCCCGCAGCACGTAACCCACCCCGCGGACCGTGTGGATCAGCTGCGGGGCGCCGGGTTCGTCGAGCTTGCGGCGCAGGTAGCCGACGTAGACGGCGAGGTTCTTGGAGCCGGGGCCGAAGTCGTACCCCCAGATCCGGTCGTAGATCGTGGAGTGGTCCAGGACGATGCCGGCGTTGCGCACCAGCAGCTCCAGCAGCTCGAACTCGGTGCGCGTCAGCTCCAGCTCCCGCGCCCCCCGCCACGCCCGCCGTGCCTGCGGGTCCATCCGCAGGCCGGCCGCCTCGATCAGCCGGTCCGTCGCGGCGGGGGCCTCGGGCGCCTGCCTGGGTACGTCGACGGGGGCGCCGTTCGCCTCACTGGTGCGGCGCAGCAGGGCGCGCAGCCGGGCGAAGACCTCCTCCACGTCGAAGGGCTTGACCACGTAGTCGTCGGCGCCCGCGTCCAGGCCGGCGATGCGGTCCTGGGTCTCCACGAGCGCCGTCAGCATCAGGATCGGGGTGCGGTCGCCCTCGGCGCGCAGCACCCGGCAGACCTGGAGACCGTCGATGCCCGGCATCATCACGTCCAGCACGAGCACGTCCGGAGGCGTGCGGTGGGCCTGCGCCAGCGCCTCGACGCCGTCGGCGACCGCGGTGACCTGGTAGCCCTCCAGGGTCAGCGCACGCTCCAGCGCGTTGCGGATGGCGCGGTCGTCTTCGGCGAGGAGAACAGTCTGGGGCACCCGTTCATACTGCCAAGCCGGCGCGGTCCCACGACGTGACGAGCGGCTCACCCGGCCCTGTTCTTACTGGGCTCTCACCCAGCCGGTCGCAGTGCCGCGAGCCGTTCCTCGAAGGGCACGACCTCCGGCTGCGCCGCCTTCTTCGCAGGCCGGCCGGCCATCAGCCCCGCCAGCTCCTGCGCGGCCCGTTCGATCCGCCCGTCCAGCCCTGGTGCGCCCCAGTCCTCCGAGGCGGCGTACACGCCGGTCGGGACGACCACGGCCCGCAGGTGGGCGAAGAGCGGGCGCAGGGCGTGGTCCAGGACCAGGGAGTGCCGGGCCGTGCCGCCGGTCGCCGCGATCAGGACCGGCATGCCCGTCAGCACGTCCTTGTCGAGCACGTCGAAGAACGACTTGAACAGGCCGCTGTAGGACGCCGAGAACACCGGGGTGACGACGACCAGGCCGTCCGCCGAGGTCACCGCGTCGATCGCGGCGGCCAGCCCGCGGCCCGGGAAGCCGTTGGTGAGGTGGTGCGCGATCTCCACGGCGAGTTCGCGCAGCTCCACGACCTGCACCTCCACCGGGGTCCGGCTGCCGACCGCTGCCGCGAGCCGGTCGCCGAGCAGCCGGGTGGAGGACGGGACGCTCAGTCCCGCGGAGACGACGACGAGCTTCATGCGACGGTCACCTCCTGGGCGGCCTTGCGGGTGGCGTGGGTGGGGGCGTCGGGGACGCCGGCCGGACGGCCCTTGGCGAACTCCTCGCGCAGCACCGGCACGACCTCCTCCCCGAGCATGTCGAGTTGCTCCAGCACGGTCTTCAGCGGCAGCCCGGCGTGGTCCATGAGGAACAGCTGGCGCTGGTAGTCACCGGCGTACTCGCGGAAGGACAGCGTCTTCTCGATGACCTGCTGCGGGGAGCCGACGGTCAGCGGTGTCTGGTCCGTGAAGTCCTCCAGCGACGGCCCGTGCCCGTACACCGGCGCGACGTCGAAGTACGGCCGGAACTCACGGATCGCGTCCTGGGAGTTGCGCCGCATGAACACCTGCCCGCCGAGCCCGACGATCGCCTGCTCGGGCGTGCCGTGCCCGTAGTGGGCGTACCGCGTCCGGTACAGCTCGACCATGCGCTTGGTGTGGTCGGCCGGCCAGAAGATGTTGTTGTGGAAGAAGCCGTCGCCGTAGTACGCGGCCTGCTCGGCGATCTCCGGCGAGCGGATCGACCCGTGCCAGACGAACGGCGGTACGCCGTCCAGCGGGCGGGGCGTGGCGGTGAAGCCCTGCAGCGGGGTGCGGAACTTCCCCTCCCAGTCCACGACGTCCTCGCGCCACAGCCGGTGCAGCAGGGCGTAGTTCTCGATGGCGAGGTTGATGCCCTGCCGGATGTCCTGGCCGAACCAGGGGTAGACCGGGCCGGTGTTGCCGCGGCCCATCATCAGGTCGACCCGGCCGTCGGCCAGGTGCTGGAGCATCGCGAAGTCCTCGGCGATCTTCACCGGGTCGTTCGTGGTGATCAGCGTGGTGGAGGTGGACAGCACCAGCCTCTCGGTCCGCGCGGCGATGTAGCCGAGCATCGTCGTCGGGGACGACGGCACGAAGGGCGGGTTGTGGTGCTCGCCGGTCGCGAAGACGTCGAGGCCGACCTCCTCGGCCTTCAGCGCGATGGCGACCATGGCCTTGATGCGCTCGCGCTCGGTCGGCGTACGGCCCGTGGTGGGGTCCGGCGTCACGTCGCCGACGCTGAAGATCCCGAACTGCATGGTCGCTCACCCTCCAGGTTGTTGACCGTTAAACTATACCTGGAGAACGAGGACCGGCCGAAGGCTATTCCCGGGCGCCCGCCCAGTGCGGGTCCCTGCCGGTCCGCGCGAGCAACCGCTCGAACGCCGAGGCGCCCGCGGGCTCCGGCACCGGCTCACCGAACACCCCCATCCTCCGGGCCGTCGGCGCCAGCTCGTCCACCGCGCCGGTCAGCTCCGCCACGACCGCCTCGTCGGCACCCGGCTCGTCCTGGCCGGTCGCCCGCGCCAGATCCCACACGTGCACCGTCAGATCGAGCAGCGCCATCGAACCGACCAGTCGAGCCGGCATGTTCATCCCACCGGTCGTGCCCTCCTCGGCACCCGGCGCGGACCAGGCCGCCACCAGCCGGTCCGCCTCCCGCGCGAGCCGCTCCCGCCAGCGCGGACCCTCGGCGACCAGATCGGGTGTCTCACCGAAGTCCGACGCCTCCTTCGCGGCCAGCCTCTGGAACTGCACGATCACCTGGAAGAGGTGATTGACCAGGTCCTTCACGTCGTACTCGGCGCACGGCGTGGGGGCGCCGAGCGCCGATCCGGGAATCCCCCGCACCACCGGGACCGCCCGGTCCCGGGCCATGGCGAGCAGCTCACCGATGCCGTGCGTACGCACGCTGTTCGTGTCCATGCCTCGACCGTAGGAAAGCCGCCCCCGCTCCTTCTTGAAGAAACGCGACGCGCGCCGCGGCGGGACGTACGATCCCGGCATGGAGGCACCCCGCCAGGACACCCGCGGGATCGTCGACCCGTCCGGGCTGCTGAACCGCGTGCGGTTCCGCCGCCACGAGCCCGCCGAGCCGCTGCGCCGCTACGTCGAGTGGTACTGGCTCATCGACTGGGACCTGCCCGCGCCCTACGCCTCCCACATCGTCCCGCACCCCGCCGTCAACCTCACCTTCCAGTGGGACGGGGCCGACGAGGCGGGAGCCCCGCCCTACGGCGAGGTCACCGGCGTCGCCCTCGGCCTCTACACCAGGAAGCTGACCGGACGGGGCCGGGTCTGCGGGGTGAAGTTCCGGCCCGGCGGCTTCCGGCCCTACGCCCCCGAGGCGCCGGTGTCGCGGTGGACGGGCCGCGTGCTGCCCGCCCAGGAGGTGTTCCCGCGGATCACGGCCGACACCGCCCGCGCGATCGTCACCCCCGCCGACGACCGCGCCCGGGTCGCCGCCCTCGACGCCTTCCTGCTCTCCCTGCCGTGCGCCCCGGACCCGCAGGCCGACCTCGCGATCGACCTCGTCCGGTCCATCCGCGCCGACCGCACCGTGCGCCGCGTCGGTGACTTCGCCGAGGCGCGGGGCCTGTCGGTGCGGGCGCTGCAGCGGCTCTTCTCGGCCTACGTCGGCGTCAGCCCCAAGTGGGTGCTGCTGCGCTACCGCATCCACGAGGCCCTGGAGCAGGCCGGCACCCGCGACGACGTCGACTGGGCCGGTCTCGCCGCCGACCTCGGCTATGCCGACCAGGCCCATCTGGTACGGGACTTCACGGCGACGGTGGGGGTGCCGCCCACGGCGTACGCCGCGGAGGCACAGGCCGAGCGCGCGGGCACGGGCCGATGAGCAGCGGGGGCGTCGAGCACCGGGCGCCCGCTCGCGACGACACCGACCGGGCCGCGCCTCACCGCAGGCACGCGCCGGCACCGGAGGTCAGGAGACCGGGCGTCAGGGCACCAGCACCAGCCGCCCCCGCAGGCCGCCCTCCGCGAGCCGGGCGTGCGCCTTGGCGGCGTCGTCCAGGGCGAACGTCTCGGCCACCCGCGTCGACAGCACCCCCTCGTCCAGGAGCCGCACCAGTTCGGTCAGCCGTGCCCCGTCGGCGCTGACCTCGACCGCCCCGGTCCGCACGCCCCGCACGGAGGCGGGCTCGGCGTGCGGGATGACACCGAGGTAACGGCCCCCGTCCCGGACCCGGTCCAGGGCCGGCTCGCCGAGGACGGCGGCGTCCAGCACCGCGTCGAAGCCACGGTCCGCGGCGGCGCCGCTGAGGAACCGCGCGGCCCCCAGCGACCGTACGAACTCCTCGTCGTCCTCCCGGGCCAACCCGGTCACCGACAGCCCCCGGTGCGCGGCCAGTTGGACCGCGTACCCGCCGACCGCCCCCGCCGCTCCGGTCACCAGCAGCGACTGGTCCGGCGTCAACTCCAGCAGGTCGAGGGCCTGTACGGCGGTCAGCGCGTTCAGCGGCAGCGTCGCCGCGTGCACGGCGTCGACGGTGGTGGGCGCCCCGGCCGCCGCGTCCGCCGCCACGACGACGTGCTCGGCATGGGTGCCCAGCGGCTTGAGCGGGCCGTAGACGAGCGCCACCACCTGGTCCCCGACGCTCCAGGAGCTTCCCGTGCCGACCGCGTCGACCGTCCCGGCGACGTCCCAGCCGAGCCCGATCCGCTGTCCCGAACCACCGAAGACACCGGCCCGCACACCCGCGTCGACGGGGTTCAGCCCGGCCGCCGCGACCTTGATCCGTATCTCCCCCGCACCGGGCTCGGGCACCTCGGTCTCCACGACCTGCACCGCTTCCGGCCCGCCGAACGAGTTCACCACAACAGCACGCACAGCAACTCCCCTTGATCCTGGGTCTGTTCAGATCCGGGATGTCCTCCCGATCACTGCGCACAACCCTAGGAAGAGTTACTATCCATAGGTAAGTAGTTACCTGAGAGTGCGTACATACCCCAGAGGTGAGCCATGGCGACCATGACGGCGGCCCAGCGGCGTGAGCAGGCCCGCGCCGAGTACGACGCGTTCATCAAGAGCTGCCCCACCAACCAGCTCCTGGACCGCATCAGCGACAAGTGGGTCAGCCTCGTCGTCTCCGCCCTCGCCTCGGGCCCCCTGCGCTACAGCGACCTCGGCCGCAAGATCGCCGGCGTCAGCCCCAAGATGCTGACCCAGACCCTGCGCTCCCTGGAACGCGACGGCCTCCTCTCCCGTACCGTCACCCCGTCGGTCCCGGTCCGGGTCGACTACGAGCTCACGCCCCTCGGACACAACCTGGCCCTGCTCCTGACGGCCGTGAAGGACTGGGCGGAGACCCACTTCGACGAGGTCCGCCTCTCCCGCGAACGCTACGACGCCGGGAACCCCGACGCGTAGACCCGACCCCACCCTCACCGCGACGGTCAGAACGCGTACGTGTCCCCCGTGTCCAGCACGAGCACCCGCTGCCGGTCACCGTCCACGGCCGCGCCGCTCCCCGCGGTCTCGAACTCCAGGGACACCTCCGTCGGCGCACCGCGCAGCCGCACCCGCATCGCGATCCGCTCCCCCGCGCGGTACCCGCCCAGCGCGCCGACGCGGCACGTCAGCAGACGCTCCCCGGCCCGCGCGCACGCCTCGGGCAGCTCCTGCCGGCCGGCCAGGGGTTCCGACCAGCGCAGCCGTACGACTGATTCCGCAGCGGTGGTCGGGCCGTCGTTGCGCGGCGTGAAACGCAGGTCGACCCGGCCGGCGGAGAGGCCGGCCCAGCCGTGGTAGGCGAGGCCCGCCCGGGGACCGTCCGCCGCACCGGCGCCCGGGGCCGCGCCGCCGACCGCCGCGACCACGGCCGCCGCGCACACCCCGGCACCTCTCATCCGCCGCATACCGACCGCTCCTCACTCCGCCGTGGTCGTAACGGATGTATCCCACGCCCGGCGGGCGGCAGGCGCCGTCCAACAGGTGACGCGCGGACCCGGGCGAGGACGTGCGAGGCTGACCTGCATGCTCGTCCTGCGCTCCGCCGCCCTGTTCGTCGTCGCCGCCCTGTTCGAGATCGGCGGCGCCTGGCTGGTCTGGCAGGGCGTGCGGGAACACCGCGGGTGGCTGTGGATCGGCGCCGGCGTCATGGCGCTCGGCGCCTACGGCTTCGTCGCCACACTCCAGCCCGACGCCGAGTTCGGCCGTGTGCTCGCCGCGTACGGCGGCGTCTTCGTCGCCGGCTCCCTGGCCTGGGGCATGGCCGCGGACGGCTACCGCCCGGACCGCTGGGACGTCACGGGCGCGCTCATCTGCCTCGCGGGCATGGCGGTCATCATGTACGCGCCGCGCGGCGAGTGACCGGGGGCGTCCGCCCTCACGTGGGCGGCAGCATCCCCAACTGCCCCAGGAACTCCATCTCGTCGAAGTAGAGCCGGTAGTCCACGATCCGGCCGTCCTTCACGGTGGCGATGTCCACGCCGCGGATCCTGACCTCCTTCTGCGTGCCGGGCACGGTCTCTCCGGTGGGCAGGTGCAGCGGCCCCGTGTTCCGTCCGGTGAAGACGCCCTCGTCGATGGCCGTGTCCCCGACCTCGTACGCGTGCAGCGACTCGTACGTGGCCTCCGGAACCGCCTCCGTCATCTCCCGCCAGTACGCGACGATGCCGTCCCGCCCGCGGATCTCCCCCTCGTCGGGGGTGAGCGCGACCGCGTCCTCGGCATACAGGTCGGCGACGACATCCATGTCGCGATGCGCGGTCAACGCGTCCGTGAGCCGGTCCATGACCTCACGTGCCTGTCCCATGATCCACCTCCGCTCGCGGGGATCACCCATCCCATTGTCCCACCGCACCGCCCGCCTATCCTGGCCGGACAGTCCCTGGACTCGACCACGCCCGAGGAGCAGCCATGCCCACCGCAGCCCCGTCCGCCTCCTCCCGTATCGCCGTCGTCACCGGCGCGAGCGGCGGAATCGGCGCCGCCACGGCACGACAGCTCGCCGCGGCCGGCTACCGGGTCGTCCTGACCGCCCGCCGCAAGGACCGCATCGAGGCCCTGGCCGAGGAGATCGAGGCGGCCGGCCACTCGGCGACCGCGTACCAGCTGGACGTCACCGACCGCGCCGCGGTCGACGAGTTCGCCACGGCCTTCAGGACGATCGGCGTCCTGGTCAACAACGCGGGCGGTGCCCTCGGCGCCGACCCGGTGGCCACCGGCGACCCGGCCGACTGGCGCACGATGTACGAGACGAACGTCATCGGCACCCTGAACCTCACGCAGGCCCTGCTGCCCAAGCTGGAGGCGAGCGGCGACGGCACGATCGTGGTCGTGTCCTCCACGGCGGGCCACGGCACCTACGAGGGCGGCGCGGGCTACGTCGCCGCCAAGCACGGCGCCCACGTCCTCGCCGAGACCCTGCGCCTGGAGATCGTCGGCCGACCGGTCCGCGTCATCGAGATCGCCCCCGGCATGGTCAAGACCGACGAGTTCGCCCTGAACCGCTTCGCCGGGGACAGGGAGAAGGCGGAGAAGGTCTACCAGGGCGTCGCCGAGCCCCTCACCGCGGAGGACGTCGCCGACACCATCGCCTGGACGGTGACCCGCCCCAGTCACGTCAACATCGACCTCCTGGTCGTCCGCCCGCGCGCCCAGGCGTCCAACACGAAGGTCCACAGGGAGCTGTGATGGCGGCCGACGGGAAGGACCCGCACGACGAACGCCAGATGTGGTGGTGGCTCGGCTACTTCCTGTTCGGCATCCACATCGTGGCGTTCGTGATGATCTACGCGGTGACGCACGCACCCGAGTAGGGTCCCGCAGCTTGGACGGGCACTTACCTTTTGAAGCGCTGCACAACTTCCCCGACTTGGGCGGCTGCACGACGACGGACGGCCACCGGGTGCGTGCCGGCCGCCTGTACCGCCGATCCGCGGCCGCTGAGCAGGACGCTGCGGGCCGCACTGCCGCAGACATGACGGCTCGGCGGCCGACACGTCGTGAGGCCCCCGCCGTCGGCGGGGGCCTCACGCGTCATCCCTTGACGCAGACGACCTGCTTCAGCTTGGCCACGACCTCCACCAGGTCCCGCTGCTGGTCGATGACCTGCTCGATCGGCTTGTAGGCGCCCGGGATCTCGTCCACGACGCCGGAGTCCTTACGGCACTCCACGCCCCGCGTCTGCTCCTCCAGGTCCTTCGTGGAGAACCGCCGCTTGGCCGCGTTGCGGCTCATGCGCCGGCCCGCGCCGTGCGAGGCCGAGTTGAAGGACATCGGGTTCCCGAGGCCCTTCACGATGTACGAACCCGTGCCCATCGAGCCCGGGATGATGCCGTACTCGCCGGAGCCGGCCCGGATCGCGCCCTTGCGGGTCACGAGCAGGTCCATGCCGTCGTAGCGCTCCTCGGCCACGTAGTTGTGGTGCGCGCTGATCTCGGACTCGAAGGTCGGCTTCGCCTTCTTGAACTCCTTGCGGACCACGTCCTTCAGGAGCGCCATCATGATCGTGCGGTTGTACCTGGCGTACTCCTGCGCCCAGAACAGGTCGTTGCGGTACGCCGCCATCTGCGGCGTGTCCGCCACGAAGACGGCGAGGTCACGGTCGACCAGGCCCTGGTTGTGCGGGAGCTTCTGCGCCACGCCGATGTGATGCTCGGCCAGTTCCTTGCCGATGTTGCGGGAACCGGAGTGCAGCATCAGCCAGACAGAACCGGTCGTATCCGTACACACCTCGACAAAGTGGTTGCCGCCGCCGAGTGTTCCCATCTGCTTCCCGGCACGGTCCTGACGGAACTTGACCGCGTCCGCGACCCCGTCGAACCGCCCCCAGAAGTCGTCCCACCCGGCCGTGCCGAAGCCGTGCAGCCGCCCCGGCTCCACGGGACTGTCATGCATCCCCCGCCCGACCGGAATCGCCTGCTCGATCTTCGAGCGCAGCCGCGACAGGTCACCCGGCAGGTCGTTCGCGGTGAGCGAGGTCTTCACCGCCGACATACCGCAGCCGATGTCCACGCCCACCGCCGCGGGACACACGGCCCCCTGCATCGCGATGACGGACCCGACCGTCGCGCCCTTGCCGTAGTGGACGTCCGGCATGACCGCCAGCCCCTTGATCCACGGCAGCGTCGCGACGTTCCGCAGCTGCTGGAGAGCCCCCTCCTCGACCGTCGCCGGGTCGGTCCACATACGGATCGGCACCTTCGCGCCCGGCATCTCCACGTACGACATATCGCCCTCTATCCCCCGGAAACACAACACAAGTCTGAAATCGCAATACCGGCGCCAGGGTCGATGAAAAAGGACAACGGACCGGCGTCCACGGCAGTGCGTGCGATACACATTGTCTCCAGGGGACGCCCCCGCACAGCAAGCGAATAACCAGCGGGGACACCGGACCGCCGGCAACGGACCGACCACACAGCCACCGTCGAAAGGAGCCTGACCGTGCAGCGGAAGGCGTACGTAACCGGCGTCGCCGCGCTCCTCGCGGCGCTGCTGGCCGGCTGCACCGGCGGCTCCGACGGCGGCGGCACCACCGACGAGTCCAACCCCGACGACTCCGGTACGGCGACCGCGGCGGCCGAGCCCGGCCGGTACCGCACACTGCCCGAACCCTGCGGCGTGGTCGGTGAGGAGACACTCGACTCGCTGCTGCCCGGCATCAGGCAGCTGCCGGACGACGAGCAGCGCGAGAAGGCGTACGAGGGCACCCCGACGCCCACCTTCGACACCGACCGCAAGGCCGGCTGCCGTTGGAAGGTGGAGTCGGCGCAGGCCACGGACCACCTCATGGTCGACTTCGAGCGGGTGGTGGCGTACGACAGCTCGGTCAGCGACGACAGCGAGGCGGAGCGGCTCTTCGCGACGAAGCTGGAGGCGGCCGACCTGCCGGAGCCGGTGCGTACCGACAGCGGCGACACCGCCGAGGGCACCGCGTCCGCCGCCCCGAGCGCCTCCCCCTCCTCCTCGGCCCCGGCGCCCGAGAAGTCCGCCTCGTCCACCGCGTCCCCCTCGGCCTCGACCTCCACCGACGCCTCACCGCCCGCCGAACTGCAGCCCCGGGTCCTCGACGACCTGGGCGACGAGGCGTTCCTCGACGACGTGCTCGGCGGCTCCGGTTCGACGGCCCAGCAGCGCACCGTGACTGTGGTGTTCCGCACGTCCAACGTGATCGTGAGGATCGAGTACGAGGAGCAGCCGGCGACCGTCGCCGCCGTGCCGGACAGCGAGGAAATGCAGGACAGGGCCCTAAATCTCGCCGCGCAACTGGCCGAAGCGCTGTCGGAGTAGCGCCCCCCGGCCACCTCGGTGCGCCCGAGTGCGACGTAACCGAAACGAGACCACACGGCTTCTTCACCGCGTACCGTGGCCCCTCGGACCCGATCCGACCGCAGGAACCACGAGTGTCACTCATGAGTGAAGGAACCATGCAGCGAGCAGCCAAGCGAGAACAGCAGGACCGTGAGCAGCGGGTGAAGGGCCTTCACCGCGTCCTTGTCGGCGCGGCCGCCGTCCCCGTGATGCTGATCGCCGCGGGCTGTTCGTCGGACTCCGGCACGGACGACGCGGCCGGCGCGAAGGCCTCGGCGTCCTCCTCGGCGTCGGCGTCCGCGAGCCCGTCGCCGACCGTGCAGGCGGCCGCGTACAAGTCGCTGCCCCAGTCGTGCAAGGTGCTGTCGAAGAAGACGCTGGAGGACCTGGTCCCGAAGGCCAAGTCCGGCAAGGCGGGCTCGTCGGACGACACCTCCTCGCGCGCCTCCTGCTCCTGGAGCAGCCTCGACAACAACGGCGTGAAGGGCTCGCAGTTCCGCTGGCTCAACGTCTCCCTGGTGCGCTTCGACTCGGACGTCACGAGCGGTTCGGCCGACAAGCTGGCGCGGGAGTACTACGCGTCGCAGCTGACGGACGCCCGGTCGGTGAGCGGCGCGAAGAACGCGAAGTCTCAGCCGGTCACCGGGGTCGGCGACGAGGCGACGGTGGTGCGCTACGACCTGAAGAAGAAGGAGGGCTCCTTCAAGCAGGAGACGGTCGTGGCCCGGGTGGAGAACGTGGTCGTCACGCTCGACTACAACGGCGCCGGCTTCGCCGGTGACAAGACCCCGAGCGCGGACACGCTGGACAAGCTGGCGCGGAAGGCCGTCAAGGAGGCGGTCGCCTCGGTGCAGAAGGCGAACGGCGACGGCAGCGCGGGCACGCCGAGCAGCACGCCTTCGAAGTCGGCTTCGAAGTCTCCCTCGAAGTCCCCTTCCGGCAGCCCCTCCAAGGCGGCGGCGAGCTCCCCGTCCAAGTCAGCGTCGCAGAAGAGCTGACCGTCACACCTGCCCGCCGCTGAGGCGGAACTACCAGCTCAGAGGCGCTTTTTCCACGAGCCCGGTCCCTGTCGGGGGCCGGGCTCGAACCGTACCGGAATTCGTACGCCGCACAGATGTGCCACCCTGTTGCGCGCAACAACACGCAAGGGGAGGGAGTACGAGTGGCCGGGCCACCGCAGCTGACCCGAATGCACCGCGTTCTCATCGGCGTGGTCGTGTTCGGCGCCGTGATCATCGCCGGCATCGGCTTCGCCGGTTCGTACGCGGCCGTCCGCGAGCTGGCCATCCAGAAGGGGTTCGGGAACTTCAGCTACGTGTTCCCGATCGGCATCGACGCGGGCATCTGCGTCCTGCTCGCCCTCGACCTCCTGTTGACGTGGATCCGCATCCCGTTCCCGCTGCTGCGCCAGACGGCCTGGCTGCTGACGGCCGCGACGATCGCGTTCAACGGCGCGGCGGCCTGGCCGGACCCGCTGGGCGTGGGCATGCACGCGGTCATCCCGGTCCTGTTCGTGGTGTCCGTGGAGGCGGCCCGCCATGCGATCGGGCGTATCGCGGACATCACGGCCGACAAGCACATGGAGGGCGTCCGGCTGACGCGCTGGCTGCTCTCGCCGGTGCCGACGTTCCTGCTGTGGCGCCGTATGAAGCTGTGGGAGCTGCGCTCCTACGAGCAGGTCATCAAGCTGGAGCAGGAGCGCCTGGTCTACCAGGCCCGCCTGCGCTCCCGCTTCGGCCGCTCGTGGCGCCGCAAGGCACCGGTGGAGTCGCTGATGCCGCTGCGCCTGGCCCGCTACGGCGTCCCGCTGGCGGAGACGGCCCCGGCGGGGCTGGCCGCGGCGGGCATCGAGCCCGCGCTGCTGCCGCCGGCCCCCCGGCCGGCCGTGGACACGGCCCCGGAGCCGCAGCCACCGGCGCTCGGCCGTCCCGCGGCGGCGGCCCCCGTCCCGCGGCGGACGGCACCGGCCGGCGAGCAGCGCCCGGAGCCGGCCGGTACGCCCAGTCCCGAGCAGCCGGAGTACGTGCAGGACTGGTTCAACACCCCCCGCCAGGTCGAGTACCACGGCGGCTACAACCCCTCGTACGACCCTCAGGAGCACTACGAGGACTGGTACCAGGAGCAGCTCCAGGCGGAGCAGTACCAGGACCAGTACCAGGAGGAACCGCCCGCCCAGGAGCCCGCTCCTGAGGAGACCGGCACCTTTCCGATCCCGGTGAGCCCCGGCCGGACCCGTGAGCTCGGGGCGGGCGGCGGCGCTCCGGAGCCGACCGAGGAGGACTACTACCTGGTCTTCCGTGAGTCGATCAAGAGCGGAAACGGTGCGCCCACCCCGCGCGGACTGATCGCCGACGTCGAGGCGACGTACGGCGTCACGCTCGACGAGTCCGAGGCCAAGCGCATGGTGAACCGCTTCTCCAACCGCCTCAACGCGGAACTGACGGACGAGCACATCGCCTGACCCGGCACATGGGAAAGGGCCCTCCGAAGAGGGCCCTTCGCCGACCGGTCACTCCCCGAGCAGGGCCCGCACCCGGTCCTGTCCGACCGCGAGCAGCAGGGTGGGCAGCCGCGGCCCCGTGTCCCGCCCCACCAGCAGGTGGTACAGCAGCGCGAAGAACGACCGCTGGGCGGTCTTGATCTCCGGCGGCAGCTCCTTGGGCGTGGCGTCCGCGGAGAACCCGGCCTGCACCTTGGGCACGCCGTACACGAGGTGCGTGAGCCCGTCGAGCGACCAGTGCGACTCCAGCCCGTCGAGCAGCAGCCGCAGCGACTGCTGGGACGCCTCGTCGAGGGACTTCAGCAGCTCGGCGTCGGGCTCGTCCCGGACGATGGTGCGCTGGTCGGCCGGCACGTGCGTGTTGATCCACGCCTCGGCCTTGTCGTACCGGGGCCGTGCCTCGTCCAGCGTGGCCAGCGGGTTCTCCGGGTCCAGCTCGGAGAGGATGCGCAGCGCCTGGTCCTGGTGTCCGGCGGTGATGTCGGCGACGGACGCGAGCGTCCGGTACGGCAGCGGACGCGCGGTGCGCGGCAGTTCGGCGCCGGCCGTGCGCACCGCGCGGGAGTGCGCGGCGACGTCGGCCGGAAGGGCCGAGCCGTCGGCGACCTTGGCGTCCAGCTTGTCCCACTCGTCGTACAGCCGCTGGATCTCCTGGTCGAAGGCGATCTTGAAGGACTGGTTGGGCCTGCGCCGGGCGTACAGCCAGCGCAGGATCTGCGGCTCCATGATCTTCAACGCGTCGCCCGGGGTGGGCACCCCGCCGCGCGAGGACGACATCTTGGCCATGCCGCTGATGCCGACGAAGGCGTACATGGGCCCGATGGGCTGCTTGCCGCCGAAGATCCCGACGATCTGCCCGCCCACCTGGAAGCTCGACCCCGGCGACGAGTGGTCGACACCGCTCGGCTCGAAGACGACGCCCTCGTACGCCCAGCGCATGGGCCAGTCGACCTTCCAGACCAGCTTTCCGCGGTTGAACTCGTTCAGCCGGACGGTCTCGGCGAAGCCGCAGGCATTGCACGTGTACGACAGCTCGGTGGTGTCGTCGACATAGGAGGTGACGGTGGTGAGGTCCTTCTCGCAGTTGCCGCAGTACGGCTTGTACGGGAAGTACCCGGCGGAGCCGGAGCTGCCGTCGTCCTCGCTCGCCGCGCCGGAGCCCTCGGCGGCCTCCAGCTCGGCCTCGTCGAGAGGCTTCTGCGACTTCTTGGCACCGGTCTTGGGCTTGGTGCGGTACTGCGCGAGAACGGCGTCGATGTCACCGCGGTGCTTCATGGCGTGCAGGATCTGCTCGCGGTACACCCCGGAGGTGTACTGCGCGGTCTGGCTGATCCCGTCGAACTCCACGCCCAGCTGGGCGAGCGACTCGACCATGGCCGCCTTGAAGTGCTCGGCCCAGTTCGGGTACGCCGAGCCCGCGGGCGCCGGAACGGAGGTCAGCGGCTTGCCGATGTGCTCCGCCCAGGACTCGTCGACACCGGCGATCCCGGCCGGCACCTTGCGGTAGCGGTCGTAGTCGTCCCAGGAGATCAGGTGGCGGACCTGGTGACCGCGCCGCCTGATCTCGTCGGCGACGAGGTGCGGTGTCATGACCTCGCGCAGGTTGCCCAGGTGGATGGGGCCGGAAGGGGAGAGTCCGGACGCGACGACGACCGGTTTGCCCGGGGCCCGACGCTCCGACTCCTCGATGACCTCATCCGCGAAACGGGAGACCCAGTCGGTGGTCTCGGTGCTCTGAGCCACGATCGGCACGTCCTTCTTTCTCCAGGGCAGCCGTACGGTCAACGGCTGGCGCCTCCATTCTCCCAGGCGACCTCGCTTCCGCGAAAACCACTTCTCACTTCGGGCCCGGCGACGCACGGCGCACCCCGGGCTCCCGGCCGCGAAAACCGCTTTACCCCCCATGGGATACTGGCCGTGTCTATCCATCCCCCCGAGGAGAACGGCACCCATTCCTATGGCCCCGGTCACGTCCCTCAGCGCTCGCGTCAACCAGCACCTCGCCGATGCCCTCGCTTCCGCCCGCCCGGAAGCCGCCGGAGGCGACCCGCTGCTGCGACGTAGCGACCGGGCCGACTTCCAGGCCAACGGGATCCTGGCCCTCGCCAAGAAGGCCAAGGCGAACCCGAGGGAGCTGGCGACGCAGGTCGTCGCCGCCATCGTCTCCGGTGACGTGATCAAGGACGTCGAGGTCTCCGGCCCCGGCTTTTTGAACATCACGATCGCGGACAGGGCGATCACCGAGAACCTCGCCGCGCGGCACGCGGACGGCGAGCGCCTCGGCGTGCCGCTGAAGGAGCACCCCGGCGTCACGGTCGTCGACTACGCCCAGCCGAACGTGGCGAAGGAGATGCACGTCGGTCACCTGCGGTCGGCGGTCATCGGCGACGCCCTGCGCGGCATGCTCGACTTCACCGGCGAGAAGACGATCGGCCGGCACCACATCGGCGACTGGGGCACCCAGTTCGGCATGCTCATCCAGTACCTGTTCGAGCACCCCGGCGAGCTGGCCCCGGCGGCCGACGTCGACGGCGAGCAGGCCATGAGCAACCTGAACCGGGTGTACAAGGCGTCGCGGGCGCTCTTCGACTCGGACGAGGAGTTCAAGGAGCGGGCTCGCAAGCGGGTCGTCGCCCTGCAGTCCGGTGACAAGGAGACGCTCGAACTGTGGCAGCAGTTCGTGGACGAGTCGAAGGTCTACTTCTACTCCGTCTTCGAGAAGCTGGACATGGAGATCCGCGACGAGGAGATCGTCGGCGAGTCGGCGTACAACGAGGGCATGCCCGAGACCGCCCGCCTCCTGGAGGAGATGGGCGTCGCGGTCCGCTCCGAGGGCGCGCTCGTCGTCTTCTTCGACGAGATCCGCGGCAAGGACGACCAGCCGGTCCCGCTGATCGTGCAGAAGGCCGACGGCGGCTTCGGCTACGCGGCCTCCGACCTGACCGCGATCCGCAACCGTGTCGTCGACCTGCACGCGACGACGCTGCTGTACGTCGTCGACGTACGCCAGTCGCTGCACTTCAAGATGGTCTTCGAGACGGCCCGCCGGGCCGGCTGGCTGAACGACGAGGTCACCGCGCACAACATGGGCTACGGCACGGTCCTCGGCGCGGACGGCAAGCCGTTCAAGACGCGTGAGGGCGAGACCGTACGTCTTGAGGACCTGCTGGACGAGGCGGTGCAGCGGGCCGCGGAGGTCGTACGGGAGAAGGCGCGGGACCTCACCGAGGACGAGATCCAGGAGCGGGCCGCGCAGGTCGGCATCGGCGCCGTGAAGTACGCGGACCTGTCGACGTCGCCGAACCGGGACTACAAGTTCGACCTGGACCAGATGGTGTCGCTGAACGGCGACACGAGCGTGTACCTGCAGTACGCGTACGCCCGGATCCAGTCGATCCTGCGCAAGGCGGGCGGGGCGTTGCCGGCCGCGCACCCGGAGCTCGAACTCGCCCCGGCGGAGCGGGCCCTGGGCCTGCACCTGGACGCGTTCGGGGACACGGTCTTCGAGGCGGCCGCGGAGTACGCCCCGCACAAGCTGGCCGCGTACCTGTACCAACTGGCGTCGCTGTACACGTCGTTCTACGACAAGTGCCCGGTGCTGAAGGCGGAGACGACCGAGCAGGTGGAGAACCGGCTGTTCCTGTGCGACGTGACGGCCAGGACCCTCCACCAGGGCATGGCCCTGCTGGGCATCCGGACGCCCGAGCGGCTCTGAGGACCCGCGCCACGCCGACGGCCCGTCCGCTCCGGGAGGGAGCGGACGGGCCGTACGCGGTGGTACGCGAAAGCGCGGCCAGGGCCGTCAGATGCCGTTGGCGAAGTTCTTGAACGCGGCCTTGGTGCCCGCTCCGGCGATCCCGTCGATCGCGCCGTTGTAGCCCCAGTGCTGCAGCAGACGCTGCAGTGCCTTGATGGTGCCCGACCCGACGATGCCGTCGATGGCGCCGGTGTAGCCCCAGTACTCCTTCAGGCAGCGCTGGAAGGCCTTCCAGCTGTTGGTGCCCAGCTGACCGTCGATGGCGCCGGTGTAGCCCCAGTACTCCTTCAGCCAGCCCTGCACCTTCTTCGCCTCGGCGGCGGTCAGGCCGAGGTTGTTCACCGCGAGCACGGAGACCTCGGAGCTCACGGCCGGCTTCGTGTCCGACGCCGCGAAGCTGGCGCCCGCGGTCGCGAGGCTGCCTGCGGCAAGGCCGAGCACGGCGCTGACGCTGACGAGGGTCCTCGTCCAGACATTGGGTCGCATGCGTGTACCTCTCGCTCTGGTTCGGGTGTGGCGGCCCTTGCCGCCGGGCCGGCAGGTCGAGAGTGCGGGGCGGGCGGCGCGGGTCGCCACAGTTGCCGCGGAACCGACGTCACCGCGGGACGTCCCCTCCTGTGACCTGGGCGGACGCCACCCGCGCTGACGTCGTCGCGGGACGGCGCGAGCACGCGGTGGCCGATTCCGTACGGGTGCGCGGACCCGCTTGCGCCATGGGGCGCCTGATGCTGGGGCAGAATGCGGACGGGCGCGGGGGACGCCGACCACGGACCGCTGTGCCCGACCGTGAACGCGAGTGGGGGGAACATGTCGCGTTGGGCAGCGCTGCCCGCGGAACTGGACCCGCGGGTACGGCAGTTGGTGGTGCGGTTACGCCGGTTGAAGGACCACAGCGGGCTTAGCCTGCGGCAGCTGGCGGCCCGGACGGCGTACAGCCCGAAGTCCTGGGAGCGGTACCTGGGCGGCAGATCGCTGCCGCCCAGGGAGGCCGTCGAGGCGCTGGCCCGGGTCGCGGGTGAGGATCCGACCAGGTTGCTGGCGTTGCGCGAGGTCGCCGCGCAGGCATGGGGGAAGAGACACGCGAACGGGACCGCCCCGGACGGGTCCGGGCGCGAACCGGCGGCAACGGCACCGGAGATCGTGTCGCCGGGGGTGAACGCGGCCGGATCGGCCGGGGGCTGGGTGAGGGCCGCGCTCGTGGCGGGGACGGTGGCGCTGGTGCTGTCCCTCAGTACGGCGGTGATGCTGCTGGTACGGCTGGGCGGGAACGCGGGCGGGCATGCCACGGCTCCCATCGCCGCGTCGGCACCGGCGTCTGCCGCGCCCGCGGCACCCGGATACACCTGTCGCGCCGAGCGCGTCGACGGCCGCTGGTACGCGGGCAACAGCCGCACCCGGGACGCGATCGTGGCGGACGGCCGCGCCGGGCCGGAAGTGGCCGAGGTGCAGTGTCTGCTGCGCAGGGCGGGCATCGCGCCGGGCGCCGTCGACGGGATCTTCGGGCCGGCGACGCAGGACGCGGTCAGGCGGTTCCAGGAGCGGGCGGGACTGGTGGTGGACGGCATCGTCGGACCACACACGTGGAAGGCCCTGCGGCGATGACGGGGCCCTCGGCTGAGCGGGCCCGACTGGCCGCCGAGCTCCGGGAGTTGAAGGGCCGCACCGGCTTGAGCCTGGTCGGCCTCGCGGCGAAGACGGCGTTCAGCAAGTCCTCCTGGGACCGCTACCTCAACGCCCGGACCCTGCCTCCGCGCGACGCCGTGCAGGAACTGTGCCGCCTCGCCGGCGAGCCGGAGGGGCGGTGTGTGGCCCTGTGGGAGATCGCGGAGTCGGAGGGGAGCGGGCGGGCGGCGGAGAGAAGCGGATACGCGGCGGAGGGAAGGCTCCCTCGCCCTCCGGGCTCGCCCACGTCTGCGTTCTCGCCGTCGTCGTCGGGCCCGCCCACGTCTCCGGGCCGGCCCGCGCCCTCGTCTCTCGCGTCGCCGCCGCCCCTGCCGTCCCCCGCGTCTCCGTCTCCGCCTCCGCCACGGACGGCACCGGGCGATGGCGCCGCCACGTCCCGGCATGTGGCGGTCCTGGCGGTGCTTACGTCGGTGTGCGCCGTCGTGGTCGGCGCTCTGGCGGCGGCGGTGCTGATGCTGGTGCCCCGGGACGGCGAACCCCGGTCGTCCCTGTCGCCGCCGCCCGCCGCGAACGGACCGCGCTGCCGGGGAGCGGGCTGTGAGGCCGAGAGTCCGACGCGTATGAAGTGCGCCTCCGCACCGGCGACCCTGGCCGTGCGCCGCACCGCGACCGGGGCCTCGGTGGACCTGCGCTACAGCGCGCAGTGCGGGACGAGTTGGGCCCGGATGTGGGGGACACGCGTCGGGGACCGGATCGAGATGTCGGCGGCCGGCCCCGCCGGGCCCCGGCGTGGCGTCCGCAGCGCCGAGGTCCGGGACGCCCTGGACGCCGACGCCTACGTCCACACCCCCATGACGGCCGTACGGCCCGGCACCGTCGTCCGGGTCTGCTTCCGGCCGGTGGCGGGCGGTGAAGGTGAGTGCGTGGACGGCCGGGTGGCCGAGTGAGGGCGGCGCTCGTTGTCAGTGCCGCCGCCTACAGTCACCGACATGGCGACTCTTCCGAACTCCTTGCCGAAGCTGGCCACCGACCCCACGGGGGGCGTCGTCGGCCTCCGACTCCCGCCCGGCAGGCTGCTGGACACGACGGACGACGGACCGTGGCACGAGCCGCTGCTGTGGCTGGCGGACGGTCGCGCCGCCAGCGGCGGCTGGGCCGCGCTGCGGCGGACGGCACCGGGCGCCGGCCTGCTCCCGGTCCTCCTCGACGTCGCCCGCCACGGCGGGCCGGAGCTGTGGGAGTTGATGCCGGGCGAGATGTCGTACCCGGGGGATCACGACGCCGAGGAGGTGCTGGCGGAGTTCTGGGACGAGTGCGCTGCGGAGGACGAGGACTGGCCCGGTCTGGCCGGCGCCGCGGCCGCCGGCGGAGCCCCTGACCCCGATGCCGTCGCCTCCGACGTCGTGGGCTTGCTCCTCGACGGCGGCGACGCCCTGGAAGAGCCGCGTCTCGCGCTCGTCCCGGCCCGCCGCAGCGCCGACATCCCGGCGGTGATCGGCTGGATGGGCCCGGCGAACCACGAGAACGACATGGGCCGGCTGTCCGCGGTGCTCCGCTCCTGGGAGGACCGGTTCGGCATACGGGTCGTGGCCCTCGGCTTCGACACCCTGCTGGTGTCCGTGGCCGCCCCGCCCACCACGCTCGCCGAGGCGGAGGCCCTGGCCGCCGAACACTTCGCGTTCTGCCCCGACACCATCTGGCAGGGCAGCGACACGGATCTGCGCGGCTACGCCGAGCACCGGCTCCTCGGCCGGTCGGCCTGGCACTTCTGGTGGGACTAGGCCGCGCGGACACGACCCGGCAACCCGCCTCTAGCGCGGCAGCAGCCGCATCCCTTCCGGCACGTCGATCCCGAACTCCTCGTCCAGCAGCCGCCGCGCCTCCGCCTCCTCGGTCACATCGCGTTCGACGACGGTCCCGTCCGCGCGCGTCTCCGTCAGGAGCCGGCCGTCGAGGAGGAGGTGGCGTTCGGCGGTGATGTTCTGGACGTAGAGGCGCTGGGTGAAGGGCGAGCGCGGGTTGGTGCCGATGTGCCAGTTGATGACCTCGAAGTCGGGCTTCTCGAACGGCTCCAGGGTGAAGGCGTACTGGTCGACCCAGTCGCCCTTCGCCTGGTCCCGGGCCTGGAGCAGCCACATCTCCAGCGGTCCCGCGTGCGGCGCGTGGACCAGCCGGTGCCGGCGTTCCGCGTCCTGGAACTCGACGCCGGTCGTCAGCGGCACCGGCTCCAGCAGCGCGCCGATCGCGCCGAAGCCGACGTCCGCCAGATACGGCTGCGGATCGCCGGGGACCTCCACGAGGAGTGCCATGTGGGTGCGCGGGCGGCTCTCGATGCGGTCCGCTCCCACGACGACCCGTGCGGTCAGCAGGGTCACCCCGAAGCCCAGCGCCTGAAGTACGCCCGCGAACAGGGTGTTGTGCTCGTAGCAGTAGCCGCCGCGGCGGCTGTGCAGCAACTTGGCCACCAGGTCGGCGGGTTGGAGGGAGGGGGCGGTGCCCCGCAGAGCGTCCAGGTTCTCGAACGGGATGCTCCGCATGTGTGCCAGGTGCAGGCGCCGCAGCGTCGCCAGGTCCGCCCGCAGCTCCCCCTCCTCACCGATTCGCCGCAGATACTCATCCAGATCCAAGCGCAAGGTGTCGGACATGGCATCACCATATGAAGATCGGCGCAGGCCCGACCGCCGTCCACGGAACGATCCGTCCTGCGTCGTCGGTCCTAGGACCGCAGCCCCTCCCCGAGCCGCCGCAGCCCCTCCCCGATCTCCTCGGGCGTCTGCGTCACGAAGCACAGCCGCAGCGTCGACGGGTCGGGTTCACCGGCGTAGAAGGGTGCGCCGGGGACGTACGCCACGTCCTGCCGCACCACCTTCGGGAGCAGGGCCGTCGTGTCGTACGACGCGGGCAGGCGGACCCAGAGGAACATGCCGCCTTCGGGCCGCTGCCACGCGGAGCCGTCCGGGAGCGCGGCGGGCAGCCCCGCCAGCATGGCGTCGCGGCGTTCGCGGTAGACGTCCCTGACCCGGGCCAGGTGGGCGTCCAGGGTGGTGAGGCAGCGGGCGGCGACGAGCTGGTTGACGGTCGGGGTGTGCAGGTCGGCCGCCTGCTTGGCGACGGCGCAGGCGCGGCGCAGGGCGGCCGGGGCGCGCAGCCAGCCCAGCCGCACTCCGGGCGCCATCACCTTGGAGAAGGAGCTCAGCAGCACCGCGCGGTCCTCGGCACCCGGGTACGAGGCGATCCAGGGCACACGCTCGCCCTCGTACCGCAGTTCGCCGTACGGGTCGTCCTCGACGATCCACACCCCGGCCCGCGCGGCGACCTGTGCGACGGCCGCCCTGCGCGCGGCGGGCAGGGTCCTGCCGGTCGGGTTCTGGAAGGTGGGCACGGTGTAGAAGAGCTTCGGCCGTTCCCGGGCGACCAGTTCCTCCAGCGCCCGCGGGTCCACGCCGTCCGCGTCACCCGGCACCGCCACGATCCGTGCTCCCGCGAGACCGAAGACCTGAAGGGCCGCGAGATAGCAGGGGTCTTCGACGAGGACGGTGTCCCCGGGATCCAGCAGCGCGGTGGCCAGCAGTGACAGGCCCTGCTGGGAGCCGGTGGTGACGAGCAGGTCGTCGGCCCCGGTCACCAGGCCCCGCTGCGACAGCCGTGCGGCGAGCCCGGCGCGCAGGCTCGGTTCGCCCTCGGTCGTGGAGTACTGCAACGCCTGCGCCGGCGTCTCGGCGAGCACGTCGCGGAAGGCGGAGGCGATGCCGTCCCGGTCGAACAGCTCCGGTGCGGGCAGACCTCCCGCGAAGTTGATGACCTCCGGGCGGGCGGTGACGGCGAGTATGTCCCGCACGGGCGAGCCGCCGACCTTTGCGGTCCGCGCCGCGAGCGGTGGCACGGCGGCTGCGGCGGGGTGGGGCGTGGACGCGATGACGGTCATGACACGGCTCCTTCGGCTGCGGCGACGCGGGGGACGGCTCGTGCCGGGCAGCCTAGAGAACTACGTGTCGTCTACATGCAGCTTTCCGGGATGCGGACCTTGCCGCCCCGGGCACCTCGACGGCCACATCCGTCCCGCGTCCCGCACCGGGCACACGGGACATGGCGTTTCCGCAGGTCAGACGGATGCCCTCGACCGGGGCGTCCCGAATTCCCGGCAGAGGGTGGCGGGCGGGGCGGATGATCGCTCAGGCTGAGGGCCGATCCCAGCCCCCACCTGAGGAGAGGGCCGCCACGATGTCCGCGTCCGCACACCCCGTTCGCGTCCGCGCCCGGCTGCTCGCCGCCACGCTGGTGGCCGTCGCCGTACTCACGCTCACCGCGTGCGAGGACGGCGAGGGCCTGCGCGACGAGGGCCCGTCCACCCCGACCAGTCCCACGGCCACGGCTCCCGCCGCGCCCCCGGCGTCCGGGCGGCCATGAGCGGCAGCCCGCGGGGAACCGCTACCCGCGGCCCAGCTTCTGCGCGGCCTCGACGGCCCAGTAGGTGAGGATGTTGCGCGCGCCCGCCCGCTTGATGCCGGTCAGCGTCTCGAAGATCGCCCGGTCCCGGTCGATCCAGCCCTTCTCGGCGGCGGCCTCGACCATCGAGTACTCACCGGAGATCTGGTAGGCGGCGACCGGCACGTCCACCGTCTCGGCCACCCGTGCCAGGATGTCGAGGTAGGGTCCGGCCGGCTTGACCATCACCATGTCGGCGCCCTCCTCCAGGTCGAGGGCCAACTCACGCAAAGACTCACGGGCGTTCGCGGGATCCTGCTGGTACGTCTTGCGGTCCCCCTTCAGCGAGGAGGCGACGGCCTCCCGGAAGGGGCCGTAGAAGGCGGAGGCGTACTTGGCGGTGTAGGCGAGGACGGCCACGTCCTCCCGCCCGATCTGATCGAGCGCATCGCGAATGACGCCGATCTGCCCGTCCATCATCCCGCTGGGGCCCACGACATGGGCGCCGGCGTCGGCCTGCACCTGGGCCATCTCGGCGTACCGCTCCAGGGTGGCGTCGTTGTCGACCCGCCCTTGCGCGTCCAGCACCCCGCAGTGCCCGTGGTCGACGGTCTCGTCCAGGCACAGGTCGGACATGACGAGCAGGTCGTCCCCCACCTCGGCCCGCACGTCGCGGATGGCGACCTGGAGGATCCCGTCCGGGTCGGTCCCGGGGGTCCCGAGGGCGTCCTTCTTCTCCTCCTCGGGCACCCCGAAGAGCATGATCCCGGAGATGCCCGCCTCGACCGCCTCCACGGCCGCCTTCTTCAGACTGTCCCGCGTGTGCTGGACGACGCCCGGCATCGCGGCGATCGGCACCGGCTCGCTGACGCCCTCGCGCACGAAGGCCGGGAGGATGAAGTCGGCGGGGTGCAGTCTGGTCTCGGCGACCATGCGCCGCATGGCGGGGGTGGTCCGCAGACGCCGCGGACGCGTGCCGGGGAAGGAACCGTACGTCGTCATGCCACCTACGCTACGCCCGCCCCGGCGGTCCCTTTGCCGACGTGGCGTCGGCCGGATCGCCCCCCGGCGGCCCGCATGCGGCCCTGACACCCGGGGTCCATCCTGAGAGGGGAGGCCCCGAACAGCCCCCGCCCGCAAGGACTCCGACGGCCCGCCCCACCTCGTCCCGCCGCCGCCGTCCCTCCGTACGTACGCACACCGCGGAGGACGCGATGACAGCCACCCCTCACCACACCCCCGACCTGTTCGCCCTCTCCGAGATCCACGGCCCGGTCCTGCGCCCCGGCGACGACGGCTACGCCGAGGAGGTCGCCGGTTTCAACCTGGCCGCACTGCACACCCCCGACGTGGTGGTCGGCGCGACGGGCGTCGACGACGTGGTGAGGGCCCTGCGCTGGGCGTCGGCCACCGGCACGCCGGTCGCGGTGCAGGCCACGGGCCACGGGGCGAACTTCCCCATCGACCACGGGCTGCTGATCAGCACGGCCCGCATGACCGACGTACGGATCGACCCGCGAGAGCGCCTGGCGACCGTCGCGGCCGGCGCGAAGTGGCGGCACGTCCTGGACGCGGCGGCACCGCACGGCCTCGCCGCGTTGACGGGCACCTCCACCGACGCGGGCGCGGTCGGCTACACGCTCGGCGGCGGCCTGCCCGTCATGGGCCGGGCCTACGGCTACGCGACCGACCTGGTCCGGTCCTTCCAGGTCGTCACACCCGACGGCACACTCCGCGAGGCCGACCCCGACCACGAGGCGGAGCTGTTCTGGGCGTTGCGCGGCGGCAAGGGCAACGTGGGCGTGGTGACCTCCATGGTCTTCGAGCTGCTGCCGTTGGCCGGCGTCCTCGGCGGCGCCGTCCACAGCCCCGGCGAGCACGCCGAGGCCGTGCTGCGGAACTGGACCGAATGGACACGGACGGTTCCGGACGAGATGTGCAGCGCCTTCGCCCTGCTGCGCCTGCCGCCCATCCCGGAGATCCCCGAACCGCTGCGCGGCGGCTTCTGGGCCCGCGTCGCGATCGCCTGGCCCGGGGACCCCGCGGAGGGCGAGCGCCTGCTGGCCCCGATCCGCGCCGCGGCGCCGGTCGAGGTCGACACCGTGGAGGAGATGCCGTACGCCGCCCTGGACCGCATCCACCTGGAGCCGCAGGACCCGCTCCCGGCCCGCGAGTCGTGCGCTCTGCTGCGCGACCTCACCCCCGACGCGATCCGCGCCTTCCTGGACCAGGTGGGCCCCGACGTCACCGACTGCCCCCTGCTCATGGCGGAGCTCCGCCACATGGGCGGCGCCCTGTCCCGGCCCGCCCGCCAGGACGACGCGATCTGCGCGAGGGACGCCCTGTACATCCTGGAGACGGTGGGCGTGCTGGCCGCCCCACCGGCGGCCGCGGCCATAGAGCGGGCCACCGCTTCCCTGCACGAGGCGATGGCCCCCTACGGCACGGGCCGCACGATGATCAACATCCATGGCACGCCCGGCGACGAGTCCGACCGCGCCCGGGCCTGGACCCCGGAGGTGTACGACCGCCTGCGCAAGGACAAGTCGGTCTACGACCCGGCCAACCTGCTCCGCTTCGGCCACACGGTGCCCATGGCGTCCTGACGGCCCGAAACCCTCAGCACCAGCCCCGCTCCCGGGCCAGCAGCGCCGCCTGGAAGCGGTTGGCGGCGTGCAGGCGGGTCATCAGCGAAGCGATGTGCTTGCGGTACGTTCGCACGGAGATGCCCAGCTCCCGCGCCCCGCTCTCGTCCTTCTCCGCGGTGTACAGGGTGCGCAGGATCCGCCGCTCGATCTCGGTGGGCGCCTCGTCGTCCCGGGTGGGCAGCTCCTGCGCCGTCGCCCACATCCGGTCGAAGAGGGTGACCAGGGTGGCGACGAGGCCGGGTTCGCGGGTGAGCAGCGCGCCCTTGGCCGTGTCGGCCGGATCGATGGGCGTGAGGGCCGCCGCGCGGTCACAGATGATCATGCGTTCCAGGGGCAGGTGCGAGATCCGGATCTCCGCCCCCTTCGCCGCGAGCTCCCGCAGGTACGACAGCGTGGGCGGGTCGTCCAGCGCGGGTGCCGCCATGAGCGTGCGCATCCGCACCCCACGGCGCAGCACCCGCAGGTCGACGGGCCGGGTGTGGCCCGCGGACTCGGGCGTGATGATGCCCCTGGGGTTGGTGGTGAGGCTCTCGGTGCGCGCGAAGAAGGTCAGTTCGTCGATGACGGCCCGTACGGCCGCCATGCCCTCGATCCGCCGCACGGTCGGCGCCTGGGACGGCACGGACGGCGCTGCGGTCGCCGCCTCCCGCTCCGCGCGCAGTGAGTCCACGATGCCCTCGGCCTCGGCTGCGTCCTCCAACTCGCCCCGCAGCCGGTCGAGCCGGCGCTCGATGAGCCGCTCCACCGCCCGCGCGGGCGGCACGGGCCGCAGTGCCCCGGTGTGGGTGCGGGTGGCGATCCCGAGCTCGACGAGCTGATCGGCGGTCTCCCCGCGGACATCGGCGACGGCCCGGTCGGGAGCCGTCACGCCGTCCCGCAGGAGCCGGCGGTAGGCGGCCTCCTCGCGGGCGCTCACCCCGAGGAACCGAAGTGTCGGCTGTGTCATGGGCCCCCCTGCGCACCACGTGGTCTCGATCCCGCCGCCGTGGGACGGCGCACGGGCGTGCCGGAAGCGGCCGGAGCGGGCTGCAGCAAGCTGCACGTTCTCCGTCTCGCCGACGGGTGGGCGGGACGGCAGAGTTTCTTGCTCAAGGAGCCGTCCGCACCACCGGGGAGAACGCCATGAGCAACCACTCCAGCCGCCCGAACTCCGTCGTCCCGCTCGCCGCTCTCCTGGCCGTCCTGGTGGGCGCCGAAGTCGCCGTGATCGCCGGCGACCTGGGCGACGGCGTCCGCTACCCGCTCGGCGGCGTCATCCTGGCCGGCCTGATCCTCGGCGCCTACCGGCTGGGGCACGCCCGCACGTCCCGCTGACCCGCTCGCCCCGGCGAGAGCACGCAGACGGGCGGAAGGGCCCGCCCCCGGATCACCGGGTGCGGGCCCCCTCCCGTCGGACCGCGCTCAGCGGACGACCGGCTCCCGGCTCAGGTGGCCCGGCGCCGCCGGGCCCCCGGCCTGCGCTCGCTGGGCCGGGTCACCGCGTCACCGGCCGCGAGGGCGGCGGCCCGCCGCTTCATGCCGAAGTCGGCCAGCGCCTCCGCGAGCTTGTGCACGCTCGGTTCGGGAGCCATGACATCGACCCGCAGCCCGTGCTCCTCGGCGGTCTTCGCCGTGGCCGGGCCGATACAGGCGATCACCGTCACGTTGTGCGGCTTGCCGGCGATACCCACGAGGTTGCGCACGGTGGACGACGACGTGAAGAGAACGGCGTCGAAGCCACCGCCCTTGATCGCCTCCCGCGTCTCCGCCGGCGGCGGCGAGGCCCGCACGGTCCGGTAGGCGGTGACGTCGTCGACCTCCCACCCGAGCTCGATCAGCCCGGCGACCAGCGTCTCCGTGGCGATGTCGGCGCGCGGCAGGAACACCCGGTCGATCGGGTCGAACACCGGGTCGTACGGCGGCCAGTCCTCCAGCAGACCGGCGGCCGACTGCTCACCGCTCGGCACCAGGTCCGGCTTCACACCGAACGCGATCAGCGCCTTGGCCGTCTGCTCGCCCACCGCGGCGACCTTGATCCCCGCGAAGGCCCGGGCGTCGAGCCCGTACTCCTCGAACTTCTCCCGGACCGCCTTGACGGCGTTCACCGAGGTGAAGGCGATCCACTCGTAGCGGCCCGTCACCAGGCCCTTGACCGCCCGCTCCATCTGCTGGGGCGTGCGCGGCGGCTCGACGGCGATCGTCGGCACCTCGTGCGGCACGGCACCGTAGGACCGCAACTGGTCGGAGAGCGAAGCGGCCTGCTCCTTCGTCCGCGGCACGAGCACCTTCCAGCCGAACAGCGGCTTGGACTCGAACCACGCCAGCTGGTCGCGCTGGGCGGGGGCGGAACGCTCACCGACCACGGCTATCACCGGCCGGCCGCCCTCCGGCGACGGCAGCACCTTGGCCTGCTTCAGGGTCTGGGCGATGGTCCCCAGGGTCGCGGTCCACGTCCGCTGCCGGGTCGTGGTACCGGCGACCGTCACGGTCAGCGGTGTGTCGGGCTTGCGGCCCGCCGACACCAGCTCCCCGGCGGCCGCGGCGACGGCGTCCAGCGTCGTCGACACGACCACGGTCCCGTCCGACGCCCCGACCTCGGTCCAGCAGCGGTCCGAGGCCGTCCGCGCGTCCACGAACCGCACGTCGGCGCCCTGTGCGTCGCGCAGCGGCACCCCGGCGTACGCGGGCACGCCGACAGCCGTGGCCACGCCGGGCACGACCTCGAACGGCACGCCCGCCGCGGCGCAGGCCAGCATCTCCTCGGCGGCGTACGCGTCGAGGCCGGGGTCCCCGGACACCGCACGCACGACCCGCCTGCCGCCCCGTGCGGCCTCCATGACAAGATGTGCCGCATCCCGCACCGCGGGTACCTCAACGCTTTTTGACGTGCCGTCAACGAGCGTTGGGCCAGGAGGCGTGCCCGGTAGCCGGTCCGGCGACGCACCGGTCTCCGTGTGCACGACCGCGACGGATGACCGAGCGTGCGTCCGCACCACGTCGAGCACGTCGTGCTCGGCGACGAGTACGTCCGCGTTCGCCAGCGCCTCGACGGCGCGCAGGGTCAGCAGTCCCGGATCCCCGGGTCCGGCACCGAGGAAGGTGACGTGCCCGTGTTCGAGGCCGGCGGGAAGAGTGGTGGGGCTCACTGTGCTCGCTCCCCCATCAGACCGGCCGCACCCTGCGCAAGCATCTCGGTGGCGAGTTCGCGACCGAGCGCCAGCGCTTGGTCGTGCGTCTCGGGCACGGGACCGGTGGTGGACAGCTGCACCATGCGGGTGCCGTCGGTCGTGCCGACGACGCCGCGCAGGCGCATTTCCTTGACAATCTGCCCGTCGGCCTGGGAGACCCCCCGCTCGAACGGAGCCGAGAAGAGGGGAAGGTCGGCCAAAGCGCCCACGGGGGCGCTGCAACCGGCTTCCAGGGCGGCGAGCAGGGACCGCTCGGCGGTCACGGCGACCCGGGTGAACGGGTCGTCGAGTTCGCCGAGCGCGGCGATCAGGTCCGCGTCGTCCGCGGTGCACTCGATCGCCAGGGCCCCCTGGCCGGGGGCGGGCAAAACGGTGTCGACCGACAGGAAGTCGGTCACTTCCTCGATGCGCCCGATGCGGTTCAGGCCGGCCGCGGCCAGCACCACCGCATCCAGCTCACCGTCGTGCACGTACCGGATCCGCGTGTCGACGTTCCCGCGGATGGGCACGGTCTCGATGTCCAGCCCGTGGCCGCGCGCGTACGCGTTCAGCTGCGCCATGCGGCGCGGCGAACCCGTACCGATGCGCGCCCCGCGCGGCAGGTCGGTGAACTTCAGCGCGTCCCGGGCGACGATGACGTCCCGGGGATCCTCCCGGACCGGCACGGCGGCCAGCGCCAGCTCCTCGGGCTGCGTGGTGGGCAGGTCCTTCAAGGAGTGCACCGCGAAGTCGACCTCGCCCCTGAGGAGCGCGTCGCGCAGGGCGGTCACGAACACGCCCGTGCCACCGATCTGCGCGAGGGCCTCACGCGAGACGTCACCGTACGTGGTGATCTCGACGAGCTCGACGGGCCGTCCGGTCACCTGGCGCACGGCCTGCGCGACCTGCCCGGACTGGGCCATGGCGAGCCTGCTGCGCCTGGTGCCGAGCCGTAGTGCCTGCTGAGTCATCGTGGGCCTCGGTTCTTGTCGGTGCTGTCCTCGGCGCGCGAGACGGAGGCCACCGTCTCCTGGTCGAGGTCGAACAGGGTCCGCAGCGCGTCCGCGTATCCGGCGCCGCCGGGCTCGGCCGCGAGCTGCTTGACCCGGACGGTCGGCGCGTGCAGCAGCTTGTCGACCACCCGGCGCACGGTCTGCGTGATCTCGCTGCGGTGCTTGTCGTCCAGGCCGGGCAGCCGCCCTTCGAGGCGGGCGATCTCGCTCGCCACGACATCGGCGGCCATGGTGCGCAGCGCGACGACGGTCGGCGTGATGTGCGCGGCCCGCTGCGCCGCCCCGAAGGCGGCGACCTCGTCGGCGACGATCCGGCGGACCTGATCCACGTCGGCCGCCATCGGAGCGTCGGCGGAGGCTTCCGCCAGCGACTCGATGTCGACCAGCCGCACCCCGGCCAGCCGGTGCACGGCCGCGTCGATGTCCCGCGGCATGGCGAGGTCGAGCAGGGAGAGCACCGGCGCGGGGCGGGGCGCCTCGACGACGGGCTCGGGCTTGCGGCGCTCGGGGATCCGGCCGACCGTGGCCACGGTCGCGGCGAGCGCGGTGATCAGCTCGGCGTCGGCCTCGGGGCTGCGCCGGGCGGCCTCACGGCGGTCGACCGCGCCGCCCGCCGCCCAGGCCGCGTGCTGCTCCAGGGTGGCCGCGTCCATGCCGGCGACGGCGGCCTCCCCGTGCACGGAGAATCCTCCCTGCACGGCGGTCAGATCCAGCGGACAGTTCTCGTCGGAGCCGACGCTGGTGGGCGGCAGCGGCGTCTGGGGTACGTCGGTGACGTCGGCGTGCGCCCTGGCAGCCGGCGCCCTGCCCGTCGTACGAGCGCCGCCGTCGGCCGCGTCGAAGGCGACCGGCCGACCGGTACGGCCCTCCACCGCCGAGGCGACGGAGGCGGCCGTGAGGACCAGCCCGGTCGCTCCGGTGCAGGAGACGACGACATCGGCACGTGTCAGCTCGACCGGCACCGACTCCATCGGTACCGCGCGGGCGGACACGTCCGTGTCACCGGCCTCGCCGAGGATCTGCGCGAGACGCTCGGCACGGTCGAAGGTGCGGTTGGCGACGACGACCTCGGCGACACCGGCGCGCGCGAGGGTGGCGGCGGCCAGGGAGGACATCGACCCGGCGCCGATGACCAGCGCCTTCTTTCCGCCGGCCCACGCCGCGACGTCGGTCCCGACGGCCAGCTGCTCCAGGCCGAAGGTGACCAGGGACTGTCCGGCGCGGTCGATGCCGGTCTCGGAGTGGGCGCGCTTGCCGACCCGCAGGGCCTGCTGGAACAGGTCGTTCAGCAGCCGGCCCGCGCTGTGCAGCTCCTGCGCCTTGGCGAGCGAGTCCTTGATCTGCCCGAGGATCTGCCCCTCGCCGACGACCATGGAGTCGAGCCCGCAGGCCACGGAGAACAGATGGTGGACGGCCCGGTCCTCGTAGTGCACGTACAGATACGGCGTGAGCTCGTCGAGCCCCACCCCGCTGTGCTGGGCGAGCAGCGTGGACAGCTCGGCGACACCGGCGTGGAACTTGTCCACGTCGGCGTACAGCTCGATCCGGTTGCAGGTGGCCAGCACGGCGGCCTCGGTGGCCGGCTCGGCGGCGACCGTGTCCTGCAGCAGCTTGCTCTGGGCGTCCGCGCTCAGCGCCGCCCGCTCCAGGACACTGACCGGGGCGCTGCGGTGGCTCAGGCCCACGACGAGGAGACTCATGCCGGCATCACGGCGGGTACGTCCCCGTCGGGCCCCTGGTCGGCGGAGTCACTGCGGGCGGCGGCGGTCTGGACGCCACCGTCGGAGGCGGCTTCCTCACCGGCCTTGCGCTGCTCGTGGAAGGCGAGGATCTGCAGCTCGATCGAGAGGTCGACCTTGCGCACGTCGACGCCGTCCGGAACGGACAGCACGGTCGGCGCGAAGTTGAGGATGGAGGTGACGCCGGCGGCCACGAGCCGGTCGCAGACGGCCTGGGCGGCACCGGCGGGAGTGGCGATGACACCGATGGACACGCCGTTGTCCTGGATGATCTTCTCCAGGTCGTCGGAGTGCTGCACGGGGATCCCCGCGACGGGCTTGCCGGCCATGGCGGGGTCGGCGTCGATGAGCGCGGCCACCCGGAAGCCTCGGGAGGCGAACCCGCCGTAGTTGGCGAGGGCGGCGCCGAGATTGCCGATACCGACGATCACAACCGGCCAGTCCTGGGTGAGCCCCAGTTCACGGGAGATCTGGTAGACGAGATACTCGACGTCGTAGCCGACGCCCCTGGTCCCGTACGAGCCGAGGTACGAGAAGTCCTTGCGCAGCTTCGCGGAGTTGACCCCCGCCGCGGCCGCGAGCTCCTCGGAGGAGACCGTGGGGACCGAGCGCTCCGACAGTGCGGTCAGGGCGCGCAGGTACAGCGGAAGCCTGGCGACGGTGGCCTCGGGAATCCCTCGGCTGCGGGTCGCCGGTCGGTGAGTTCGGCCAGTTGCCACGGTGCTCCTGCGGGTAGAGCGGGGCTGTAGGCGGTCACACGTCCCTACATGACCGCCCCGTCGAATGCAGGCTATGTCTTTGTGAACGCGTGCACAAAGATGGTGTCCGATTTGCCCGCCCAACGTGACCGGGCTCACGCAAGCCCGGCGCACTGATCTGGAACCGGCGCATTCGCACCACCGATCCTCAACTCTTGGGGGCAAAACCGCACACTCTCCTCAACGATCCCCGCCCCCGAGACCAAGTCGCCGTCGATCCTAAGCCAGTTTCCGAAGCAGTTGGACTAGTCGGTCAGTGCTTTGCGGAGGCGATCTTCGTTCACACGCCAGAAGGTGTGCTGGGCTCCGTCGACCAGGACGACGGGGATCTGCTCCCAGTACTGGTCGTGGAGTTGAGGGTCCTGGGAGATGTCCTTCCACTCCCACGGAACCCCCAGATCACCGCACACCTTCTCGATGACGATCTGTGCGTCATCACACAGATGACAGCCGGGCTTGCGGATGAGAGTGACCAGCCGGTCCTGGGGCGCCTTGGCCGCGCCGCGACGGAAGAAGGGGCTCATGTCAGCCATTCTCCCGCGGCACGCCCGACACCGAGGACCCACGAAGCCACCGGCGAACCCGGCGCTCCCGCCCGGTGGCGTCCGTCCTTCGGCGACACGGTCGCCGAGAGTTCACATGCTTCGAACCTCCGCAGTCCAGAAGCTCCGAACAAACTGGCTATGCTCACGGTCATGGCCGCTCTCGGATGGCTCACTCCCCGTAGGCGTTCCGCCACGGCGCGGAGTGTGTTGGCAGGCGAGGCCTCTGCGGAGGCAGCGCGCAAGTCGTCGCAGGAGACGACGGAGGTCACCGACCGGGAACCGGAGTTCCCGGTACTCGGCGACACGAAGGCCGCCGCCTTCTTCGACCTCGACAACACCGTGATGCAGGGCGCCGCCCTCTTCCACTTCGGGCGGGGCCTGTACAAGCGGAAGTTCTTCGAGACGCGCGACCTCGCCAGGTTCGCCTGGCAGCAGGCGTGGTTCCGGCTCGCCGGGGTCGAGGACCCCGAGCACATGCAGGACGCGCGGGACTCCGCCCTCTCGATCGTCAAGGGCCACCGGGTCTGCGAACTGATGTCGATCGGCGAGGAGATCTACGACGAGTACATGGCCGAGCGCATCTGGCCCGGGACACGTGCCCTCGCACAGGCGCACCTGGACGCCGGCCAGAAGGTGTGGCTGGTGACGGCGGCCCCGGTGGAGATCGCCCAGGTGATCGCCCGCCGCCTTGGACTGACCGGTGCGCTCGGCACGGTGGCGGAGTCGGTGGACGGCGTCTACACGGGCAAGCTGGTCGGCGAACCGCTGCACGGCCCGGCCAAGGCCGAGGCGGTCCGCGCCCTGGCCGCCGCCGAGGGCCTGGACCTCGCCCGCTGCGCGGCGTACAGCGACTCCCACAACGACATCCCGATGCTGTCGCTGGTCGGCCACCCCTACGCCATCAACCCCGACACCAAACTGCGCAAGCACGCCCGCCGCCTGGACTGGCGCCTGCGTGACTACCGCACGGGCCGCAAGGCGGCGAAGGTCGGCATCCCGGCGGCCGCCGGAGTGGGCGCGGTGGCGGGCGGCACGGCGGCGGCCATCGCCCTGCACCGCCGACGGCGATGACAGTCGGACCCTCAGCCGTCCGGGGGCGTGGCCTGGACGGCGAGTTGACCACGCCCGGCCGAACGGCCGATCCGCATCCCCTACCCCGGTGAGCCCGTGTCCAGTCCCCTTGGCTGCACACGGCCACAACACGCCCCGGAGTCAGCCCGAACCCGGACGCGTTCGATCAACAACCGATCACTCTCCGGCACTTGATCGACCGTCAATCGGTTACAGAAGAGACGCAATCGGTGATTTGAGCAACTGGGCGTAGCAGTGCCTGCACGAAGCGTTATTCTCCTCAGACGCAAACCGGTACCCCTCCGTCGCTACGACGGGTGAACGGTCCCGCACTGCACGTGATGGAAGCTCTGCCTCTGGGAGTCCCGTGTACCCACACGTCGGGGTTGACGCCTCGGGCCTGGCTACGCTGCGCGCATCGGTCCAAGACCTGTTGCGCGGCTTCGTCCCCACCGCGTACGCCGTCCCCGCCCTCGCCGTAACCACCGCGCCCGTAGGCCCGTGCTACGCGCTCGCCGACGGCGGCGCCGCCGTGAGCAGACGGGGGCGCTCAGCCGGCGCTGCCACCGCCCGGCGGCCTGCCGCGGACAGCGACAGCGCCCGCATGATGGATCTCGTCGAACGCGCACAGGCCGGCGAGGCCGATGCCTTCGGCCGCCTCTACGACCAGTACAGCGACACCGTCTACCGCTACATCTACTACCGGGTCGGAGGGAAGGCCACCGCCGAGGACCTCACGAGCGAGACCTTTCTGCGGGCCCTGCGACGCATCGGCACCTTCACCTGGCAGGGCCGGGACTTCGGCGCCTGGCTCGTCACCATCGCCCGCAACCTCGTCGCCGACCACTTCAAGTCCAGCCGCTTCCGGCTGGAGGTGACCACCGGCGAGATGCTCGACGCCAACGAGGTCGAGCGCTCACCCGAGGACTCCGTCCTCGAATCACTCTCCAACGCCGCCCTCCTCGACGCCGTACGCCGGCTCAACCCTCAGCAGCAGGAGTGCGTCACGCTCCGCTTCCTCCAGGGCCTCTCCGTCGCCGAGACCGCCCGCGTCATGGGCAAGAACGAGGGCGCCATCAAGACCCTCCAGTACCGGGCCGTCCGCACACTCGCCCGGCTGCTGCCCGACGACGCGCGCTGAGCGCGTCACCCCACCGTTCCCCTACTCTGTGCAACTTCAACTCACGGTCGGTGAAAGTCCGTTGACTTCGCGGTCCGTTCATCCTCCGTCCGTAACCGAAGTGCCGCGCCGCTCGTTGTGCGGGATGCAGGCTCCCTGTGGTCACTCCCTGGCCGACTTCGATCACTCGATCGTGTTCATGTGGTCAGGGCGTGCAACCCTCAGGACCCCCTGGGGAGTCGACCGTCATCACGAGAGGAGGTGCCGCCAGTGATCGCGAACGTATCGGCACACCGGCGGGCGAACGCCTTCGCCCAGGCCCTGGAGGAGCTGACCGACCGGGGCCCGGCGGCCGAGCAGGCCGGGCAGCCCGATGGATCGGCACCGGCACCGGCTGCTGCGGAACAGTCCGAGCAGAGGCGTCTGTTGGCCCTCACCGAAGGCCTCGGCGAGTTGCCGAAGCCCGTGCTCGACCCCGAGGTCAAGGTCGTCCAGCGGGCCCAGCTCGTGGCCGCGATGGAGGCCATGCTGCAGGAGGGCACCGCGGCGGGCGAAGCGGGCCCGGCGCTGCCCGGGCAACGTTCCGACCGGGCGCGAGGAGCTCACCGGGCTTCCCCGCTGGGGAAGTTGAAGCCACGCTCGCGGCTCGCCAAGGGCCTCACCGCGGGCGGGCTGAGCGTCGGAGTCGCGGCGGGAGCCTTCGGCGGGGTCGCAGCGGCGAGTTCCGACGCGCTGCCCGGCGACTCCCTCTACGGCCTCAAGCGCGGCATCGAGGACTTCAAGCTCAACGTCCTGGCCGACGGCGACGACGAGCGCGGGCGAAGCTACCTCGACCAGGCCTCCACCCGGCTGAGCGAAGCCCGGCGGCTCATGGAGCGCGGCCGCGGCGGAGAGCTCGACCACGAGTCGCTCACCGCGATCCGCCGAGCCCTGTCCGGCATGCAGCACGACGCCTCGGAAGGGCATCGCCTGCTGCGCGAGGCGTACCAGCGCGACCCGAAGTCCCTGGGCCCCATCCAGGCCCTCTCCGCCTTCTCGCGCTCGCACCGCGCGGCATGGGGCAGTCTCCGTGAGCGGCTTCCCCTTCAGCTCGGAGACGTCAGCGACAGGGTGTCGTCGGTGTTCGACGCCATAGACGAAGAGGTCGCCCCGCTCCAGTCCCTGCTCCCGCAGCCTCCGGCACGGGACGGCGACGGCAAGCGGCGCGGTGGTTCCGGATCGGCGTCGACCGGCACGTCCGGCTCCGACCGCTCGGCCCGCCCCAGCACCGGCAGCGGCTCCACCGGCGGCAGCCACTCCAGCAGCCCGAGCAAGTCGGCCGAAGGCTCCGGCAGCGAGAGCGAGGGCCTGCTCGGCGGCAGCACCGGCGGTCTGCTCGACCCGCCGAAGGACACCAGCAGCACCGGCACCTCACCGTCCACGGCCACCCCGAGCAGCGAACCCGCGGTCACCCTGCCGCCCCTGCTCCCCGGCCTCCTGCCGGGCCTGGGCATCGAGGGCGAGGACGCGAACTAGCCCTGGCGGAACAGCCGGCCGTACGGCGATGGGGGCGCCCCTTCTCACGGGGGGCGCCCCCATCGCCGTACCAGGATCCAGTCGTCCCGACCGGGCAGCAGCCGTCCAGCCGTCCGGACCGTCCAGCCGTCTTGACCGTCAGAAGAAGACCGACCGCCGCTGTACCAGCAACTTGTACAGCGTGTGCTGGATCTGCTCCCTGACCTGGTCCGTCAGGTTGAACATCAGCATCGGGTCCTCGGCCGCCTCCGGCGGGTAGCCGTCCGTGGGGATCGGTTCGCCGAACTGGATCGTCCACTTCGTCGGCAGCGGGATCGCGCCGAGCGGGCCCAGCCACGGGAAGGTCGGGGTCAGCGGGAAGTACGGAAAGCCCAGCAGCCGGGCCAGCGTCTTGGCGTTGCCGATCATCGGGTAGATCTCCTCGGCCCCGACGATCGAGCAGGGAATGATCGGCGTGCGCTGCCGCAGCGCCGTCGAGACGAAGCCACCCCGGCCGAAGCGCTGAAGCTTGTACCGCTCGCTGAAGGGCTTGCCGATGCCCTTGAATCCCTCCGGCATCACGCCGACCAACTCGCCCTGCCCCAACAGCCGCTCGGCGTCCTCGCCGCAGGCCAGGGTGTGGCCCAGCTTGCGGGCGAGTTCGTTGACCACCGGCAGCATGAAGACCAGGTCGGCGGCGAGCAGACGCAGATGCCGGCCCGCGGGATGGTGATCGTGCACCGCGACCTGCATCATCAGGCCGTCCAGCGGCAGTGTCCCGGAGTGGTTGGCGACGATCAGCGCGCCACCCTCGCTCGGGATGTTCTCGACACCCTTCACCTCGACCCGGAAGTACTTCTCGTACACCGGGCGCAGCAGGGACATCAGGACCTGGTCGGTGAGCTCCTCGTCGTATCCGAAGTCGTCGACCTCGTAGTCCCCGGTGAGGCGGCGGCGCAGGAAGGCCAGGCCGCTCGCGACACGCCGCTCCAGGCCGCCGCCCTCGTCGTCCTGGGGCGTCGCAGGGACCGACTGCTCCTCACGTGTCACAGGAACATCATCCTGCGCGAAGGGCCGTCCCGGGAGGGGCTGGACCTCCCGCACCAGCGCGGATTCACCACTCTTGCGCCGGTTCCCCACGCTCCGGCGCCGCTGCGGCCGCTGCGCGGCGCTCCCGCGGGACCGGTCGTCGTCGAACGGAATGACCTTGGCGTCCGCCATCGTTGATGCGCTCCTCAGTTGGCGCTCTGCGTCGGGGGGTGGCCGCCGCCCAGCACGGGCAGCGCGGCGATCCGGTCGACGGCCCCCGCAAGGGCCTCCGGCGGCAGCAGACCCGCTCCGCGGCTGCGTGCGAACTCCGCGAAGGTCTCCGCCGTCGTGAACTTCGGCTTGAATCCGAGCGTCTCTCGCATCTGGTCCGTCGCCACGACCCGGCCATGGGTGAGCAGCCGGATCTGCTCAGGTGAGAAGTCCGACATACCCAGCGTACGCACCAGGGACCCTGCCCAGGTGACCGCGGGAAGCAGCAGCGGCACGGTGGGCCGGCCCAGCCGCCGGGAGCACTGCGAGAGCAGCAGGACGCCGTCGCCGGCGATGTTGAAGGTGCCGCTGTTGAGCGTGCCCCGCACCGGCTCGTGGGAGCCGATGCGCAGCACCTCGATCACGTCGTCCTCGTGCACGAACTGCAGCCGTGGGTCGTAGCCGAACACGGTCGGCAGGACCGGCAGTGAGAAGTACGACGCCAGGGGGGTGTCCGCGGACGGTCCGAGGATGTTGGCGAACCGCAGCACGCACACGGCGACGTCCGGCCGCCGCCGCGCGAAGCCGCGCACATATCCCTCGACCTCCACGGCGTCCTTGGCGAAGCCGCCGCTCGGCAGGGACTTGGGCGGGGTGGTCTCGGTGAAGACGGCCGGGTCGCGGGGCGCGGACCCGTACACGTTCGTACTGGACTTGACCACGAGCCGCTTGACGGTGGGGGACTTCTGGCAGGCGCCGAGCAGCTGCATCGTCCCGATGACGTTGGTCTCCTTGACCGTGGTCCGGCTGCCGCTGCCGAGCGCCATCCCGGTCACGTCCATGTGGACGACCGTGTCCGCGCCGCTTTCGGCGAGCACCCGCGCGATGGTGGGCTGCCGGATGTCGGCCTGGATGAAGTCGGCACCGCCCAGGTGGTGCTCGGGCGGCACGGCGTCCACGGCGACCACCCGGTCCACCTGGGGGTCACGCTGGATCCGTCGTACGAACCGGCCCCCCAGTTGACGGGCCACTCCGGTCACGAGCACGACCTTGCCCAAGATCAGCGCCTTCCTTCCAGCACTCGTACCCCTGCCGAGTTCCCCGTGTGCGGCCAACTTAGCGGTTCGGCGTCGCGCTGTGATGACCGCCCACTGCGTGAAGTGACGAGATTTCCCTGCGTACGACCGGACAGCCCAAGCCGTCGTCCAGGCCTACGCACACGGTCCGGCCGAACGCACACGAGCTCGATACGAGTGTGGCCCCCCACCGTGCGGTGGGGGGCCACAGAAGACGCCGCCGCTTCTCGCGGCGTCGCTTACTTCTTGTTGCGACGCTGAACGCGCGTGCGCTTGAGCAGCTTGCGGTGCTTCTTCTTGGCCATCCGCTTGCGCCGCTTCTTGATAACAGAGCCCACGACTACCCTCGCTCACTTCTCATCACTCGGTGTTTGGGCGCCATGGGCCCACACGACCTACGAGGGGCTAGCCTACCCGCCCGAGCGCTGAGGTCGTAATCGAGGTGGCTCGGGGGAATCCTGAACAGCCCTGAGGATCCCCCCGCGCCCACTGCCGTCAGGCGGTTTCCACCCCCACATAACTCTCGCGGAGGTATTCGTGAACCGCTTGCTCGGGGACACGGAAGGACCGCCCCACCCGGATCGCGGGCAGATGACCGCTGTGCACCAACCGGTACACGGTCATCTTCGACACTCGCATCACCGAGGCGACTTCCGCCACGGTAAGGAACTGAACCTCGTTCAGAGGCCTCTCGCCAGCTGCAGCCATGACACACCTGAACCTTCCGCACTCGACGGCCACCGGCTTCCCCTTCCGGTGACTCTTCGTCGCTGCGTGCTCACTCCCCAATGTAGGGGCCAGTGATGCGAGTGGGGAAGAGGTGCACCCATCGGCGGCCTACTGGGACAGACACGCTCGATTGAGTACGTAGCGGGTAAGCGGCCGGTAGTAATCAGACCGCACAGCGTCATCAAGTGGAACGACGACGGACACCACCCCCTCGGCCTGACCCACGAAGAGCGCGGGGTCATTCGTATCGGCCAGACCAATGGCCTCAAACCCCAGCTGACCTGCTCCGCAGACCCAGCCGTGGTCTCCGATCACCAGCTCCGGCAGCGGCCCGCCGGCCTCCGCCGCAGCGGCCAGCGCGGTACGAACCGGCAGCGGTGAATGGGTGTGTGCGCCGGGCTCACAACCGGGGCGTAAGGCACCGGGTTCCCGCACCAGCGCGACTCCTCGTACGTAATCAAGGTTGTACGTACGTAGGCCGAACCGGGTCGTTATGTCGACACGGCGACCCTGCGCAGGGGTGAGGACGGCACATCCCGCCGCCGACAGAGCGTCCGCCAAGGCGGCGTAGAACCCGAGCAGCTGATGCGGGTGCCCGGTACCGATCAGCACTGGCGCCCCGCGCCGGCCGACAGCACCGACCCGTTCGGCAAAGGCATCGAGACCGGTCAAAGTCCGCCCCGGATCAATCACATCCTGACCGGAAACACACGTCAGATCGGCTGAAACCCCACACTTCTCCGCCATCAACGCCACGAGATCACGCTGACCCCAGCCTCCCTCAGGATCTAGCCCGATGAGCACCCGCGGATCCCGAGCGGCGAAAAGACGATAGCTCCGAAGGCTCTCCTCCCGGGTGGTGGTCACGCTCCCGGCAAGCCGAGCGGCCAGGAGATGGGCACGGAGAGCTCCGCTACTCAACACGTGAGCGATGGTGACGGATGGGGCGATCAGAACGGGCGGGAACGAGAAAACACCGCACGGTCGGACTAGCGACCGCTACCGACGGCCCCCGCCGGCGGGCGGCCCGCCCATCCCCCTCCCAGGGCCCCGCCTAGGCCAGCAGCCCGCGCAACGGGAACACGGCCTTCCGTGTTGCCAGGACCGCCTGATCCAACCGATCGGCGGGGTCGTACCCCGCCTCCCAGCCTGCCCATGACACAGGCCATCGCCCATCGGTCATCCGCGCCGGACCCAACTGCCTGGTCCGGGCGAAGACCTCCTGGCGCCAGCCCTCCGGGATCATCGTCTCCGGCTCGATCGCCCGCCCCGCCGCGATCGCCACCAGATGCGTCCACGACCGCGGCACGACCTCCACCACCGCGTAGCCACCCCCACCCAGGGCGACCCACCTGCCTCCCGCGTACTCGTGCGCCAGATCATGGCAGGCCATCTGCACCGCCCGCTGTGCGTCCAGTGACACGGCGAGATGCGCGAGCGGATCCTCGAAGTGCGTGTCGGCCCCGTGCTGTGTCACCAGCACCTGCGGCCGGAAGTCCGCGATCAGCTCCGGCACCACCGCGTGGAACGCCCGCAGCCACCCTGCGTCACCGGTGCCGGCCGGCAACGCCACGTTCACAGCCGTCCCCTCCGCGGACTCGCCGCCGGTCTCCTCCGGCCACCCGGTCTGCGGGAACAACGTCCGGGGATGCTCGTGCAACGAGATCGTCAGCACCCGCGGGTCCTCCCAGAACGCCGCCTGCACCCCGTCCCCGTGGTGTACGTCCACGTCGATGTACACGATCCGCTCGGCCCCCAGCTCCAACAGCCGGGCAATGGCCAGCGAGGCGTCGTTGTAGATGCAGAATCCGGAGGCGCCCCCCGGCATCGCGTGGTGCAACCCACCCGCGAAGTTCACCGCGTGCAGCGCCTCACCGCGCCAGACGGCCTCCGCCGCCCCCACCGACTGCCCGGCGATCAGCGCGGACACCTCGTGCATCCCGGCGAAGGCGGGATCGTCCAGGGTCCCGAGCCCGTACGACTGGTCGGCCGCCCGCGGATCCGCCGAAGCCGCCTTCACGGCCTCGATGTAGTCCTCCCGGTGGACCAGCCGCAACGTCGAATCCCCGGCCGGCTGCGCCGCCACGACGTCCAGGTCCTTGTCCAGCCCGAAGGCGTCGACGAGTCTCCTGGTCAGGGCGAGCCGGACCGGGTCCATCGGATGGTCCCGGCCGAAGTCATAGCCCGTTACTGCCTCGTCCCACATCAGCTGTGCGCGGCCGCTCATGCAGGTCACCGTATCGGTCCGGTTGAGCGGCGAACGAGCGGGCGTACACAAGCGTCACCAGCACCAACACCATCGGCACCAGCATGGCCGCGCGATAGTTCCAGGCATCGCCCAGCGCACCCACCAAGGGCGAACCGATCAAAAAGCCGACGTAGTTGAACACATTGATCCGGGCAATGGCCGCATCCGAAGCACCCGGGCCGTACTTCGCGGCAGCGAGCCGCCCCGCCGCCGCGAACGTCTGCGGCACCAGCACACACAGCCCGAGCCCGAGCAGCGTGAAGCCCAGCATCCCCACCCAAGCCCCCGGCGCACCCGCCACGACCGCGAACCCCACGGCCGCCACCAGCGCCCCGACCCGCACCACCACGACAGCCCCGAGCCGCCGCACCCCGAAGTCCCCGATGGCCCGCCCCAGCAAGGTGGTGACCATGTAGACGTTGTACGGCACGGTGGCCAACTGCTCCGAGCTTCCCAGCACGTCCTGCAGGTACTTCGCGCTCCAGTTGGAGACGGTCGAGTCCCCGATGTACGCGAAGGTCATCACCAGACACAGCGGCAACAACACCCCGAAGCCGACGAGCCCTTTTCCCTCGGCACCCTCCGCCGCACCACTGCCCGCTCCCCCACCAGCCCCGTCGACGTACCACCGACTCCCCACCAGCGCGGCCGGCAACAACACGACGACGACCGGCAGATACGACACGACCAGCGCCAGATCCCAGTGCGCACCCGCCCACGCCAGCGAGGCCCCGACGATCCCGCCCAGGCTGTACACCGCATGGAAACCGAGCATGATGCTGCGCCCGTACGATCTCTGCAGGCTCACCCCGAGCATGTTCATCGAGGCGTCGAGCACCCCCACGGCCAGCCCGAACACGGCGAGCGCGATCCCCAGCTCGACCATCCGCTCACCGGCCCCGACCCCGAGCAGCGCCAGGAGCACGACGGGCTGGGACCACCGCAACAACCGGCTCGGCGGTATTCGCTTCACCAGCCGCTCGGTCGCCACACTCCCGACACCGGCGACGATCGGTACAGCGGCCAGAAAGGCCGGCAGCAGCGCGTCGGAGACCCCGTACCGGTCCTGGATGGCCGGAATCCGCGTCACGAGCAGGGCAAAGGCGACTCCCTGAGCAAAGAACCCGAACGCCAACGAGGCCCTACCGCGCCGCAGCACATCAGTCATGGCGGCGAGCGTAGGGCCCCGCGGTACCGGTGGGTAGATCCAGCCAAAGATGAATTCTTCTCAACTTCGGCGACTACCGTGGTCCCCGGCGGATGCCAGCAGACCGGCCAACTCCCCCATGCTTGCGAAGAGCCGAGTGACCCCCGCCAACTTCGCGGCAGGCGTCATGGCTGCGAACCCATACACGTCCATCCCGGCCGCCATCGCCGCCTGCACCCCGAGCGGACTGTCCTCGACGACGACACACCGCTCCGGCGCGACCCCCATCCTCTCGGCCGCGTACAGGAACAGATCCGGCGCCGGCTTCCCTCGCCCCACGTCCTGTGAGCTGAAGATCCGCCCGTCGTCGAAGAACCGCGAGAGCCCCGTCGTCCGATGCCCCACCCGGATCCGCTCATGACTCCCGGACGAGGCCACGCAGTACGGCACCCCGTCCCCCGCCAGCTTCTCCAGTACGTCCACGACCCCGGCCACCGGCTTCAGCTCCCGCTCGAACGCCGCGAACACCCGCGCATGGAAGACATCGTCGAAGTCCCCGGGCAACGCCCGCCCCGTCCGCTCCCGAACCAGATCATGCACCCGGTGCATCGCCGAGCCCATGTAGTCCCGAATGGAGTCCTCGTACGACGTCGGGTGCCCGACTTCGGTGAGATAAGCGGCGAGAAGCCGGTTGGAAATCGGCTCACTGTCGACGAGCACACCGTCGTTGTCGAAAATGACGAGGTCATAGCGCATGCCTACGAGCCTAAGCGGTACGCAAAACGCAGAAAGCCCCCGTGCCGGTATCCCCGGCCGGGGGCTTTCTTAAAATTTGTTCGGCGGTGTCCTACTCTCCCACAGGGTCCCCCCTGCAGTACCATCGGCGCTGTAAGGCTTAGCTTCCGGGTTCGGAATGTAACCGGGCGTTT